>JAZJYP010000332.1:0-1946 GCA_040390345.1 Pseudomonadota bacterium
GTCAGAGTCGAATTAATTCGAGATTCATGAATTAATTCGACTCTGACCCCATTTATCGGTTCCGCCCCTTTGTTGGCAGCTCTTGCTCAGGCTTTTTTGACGGTTTGTTCGATGGCGCCGAAGATCGATTTCTTCTCGGCGTCGAGCATCTCGATCTTGATCGTGTCGCCGAAGGCCATGAAGGGCGTGCTCGCTTCGCCGTCGGCGATCATTTCGAGGCAGCGCTTTTCGGCGATGCAGGAGTAACCGCGGCTGGCGTCCTTGTTCGATACCGTGCCGCTGCCGACGATCGTGCCGGCGCGCGCGTTGCGCGACTTGCACAGGTGGGCGATCAGCTTGGGGAAGTTGAAGACCATGTCGACACCGGCATTTGGCTGGCCCACCAGCTTGCCGTTCCAGGTCGAGCGGAGCGGCAGGTGCACTTTGCCGCCCTTCCAGTCGTCGCCCAGTTCGTCGGGCGTGATCGCCACCGGCGAAAAGCTCGATGCCGGTTTCGATTGCAGGAAGCCGAAGCCTTTCGCCAGTTCCGCCGGTATCAGGTTGCGCAGCGAGACGTCATTGACGAGCATGAGCAGTTTGATTTGCTGCATCGCTTCGTCGGCGGTCGCGCCCATACGCACATCGCCCGTGATCACGGCCACTTCGGCTTCGAAGTCGATGCCCCATTCTTCATGCGCGAGCACGATGTCGTCGGTCGGGCCGAGGAAGTCGTCGCTGCCGCCCTGGTACATCAGCGGGTCTTCCCAGAACTCAGGCGGCATCTCGGCCTTGCGGGCCTTGCGCACCAGCTCGACGTGGTTCACATACGCGGAACCGTCGGCCCACTGGTAGGCGCGCGGCAATGGCGCCATACAGTTGGTGGGCACGAAGTCGAAACCGCGGCGCGTGCGGCCGTGGTTCACTTCCTGGTACAGCTCCTGCAGTTGCGGGGCGATGAAGGCCCAGTCGTCCAGCGCCGCTTGCATGGTAGGAGCGATGCGGTCGGCCAGGTGGGCCGACTTGAGGTCGCGCGAGACAACGGCCAGCACGCCGTCGCGCGTGCCGTCTTTGATAGTGGCTAGTTTCATGGGTCGATAGTCTTGGGTCAATTCCTGGCGCGCTTTTGTACGCGTGGGCACATGTGCCCACCCTACGTGTTATAGACCAGCGCTTTGAACTTCGGGCCGCCGATGGCGGAGCCAGAGCGTGCCGGCATAATATCACGCGGACTCAGCAACAACATAAGTGTTGTGTTTCGCTTGACTGACACAACACTTCTGTTACGCTTCCCTAATGAACTCCAAGCAGATGAAGAAATGGCTTGAGCAGCAGGGCGCGACTTTTCAGCCCGGTAAAGGTTCGCACCTGAAGGTGTTTTTGAACGGTAAGCAGTCTTCCCTTCCTATGCACGGCACAGCCGAGCTTGGCAAAGGGCTGGAGGCCGCAATCAAACGCCAGCTTGGTTTGTGATGTGAAGGAGAATAGGATGTTCGATTACCCCGTGACCTTGGCCCCAGATGACGGCACTGTGCTGGTCACGTTTGCCGACGTGCCCGAAGCCATCACGTTTGGCGCCGATGAAGGTGAAGCCTTGCTGAACGCGATCGACGCGCTTGAAACAGGTTTGTCGTTTTATGTTGATGCTCGCAAACCACTACCTATCGCAAGTCAACCGGCGGCAGGACAAAAGACCGTGCGGCCGTCGGCGCTGGAATGCGCGAAGCTGGGTGTGTACAAAGCGATGACCGATCAAGGCATCAAGAAATCGGAACTGGCCCGGCGTCTGGGGTGGCATATGCCGCAAGTGGATCGCTTGTTCGACTTGCGGCATGCCTCAAAGTTCGACCAGATTGAAGCTGCTGCCAATGTGCTCGGCAAACAGGTCCACGTGCAGGTCACCTGACACAAACTCGCGTGGGCACGTGTGCCCACCCTACGGGTAGTTGTTCAGCGTAGGGTGGGCACAC
>JAZJYP010000332.1:1956-7798 GCA_040390345.1 Pseudomonadota bacterium
TAAGCCTTGGGCGGGGACCAGCAAATCAAGCTGGGCTTGGTCGAGGTAGCACCACTCGCCTTCCTTGAGGCCGAGCGATTCCAGTGTCAGGCCGCCGATGGCGGAACGGTGCAGCGCGCTGCAGTGGTTGCCGGCGGCGGCGAGCATGCGTTTGACCTGGTGGTATTTGCCCTGCTCGAGCACGATCTCCAGCAGGTGCTCGCCACGCTGCATGCACGTCACGGCGGCCAGCGGCGCGGGTTCGTCGTGCAGCTTCACGCCACCGAGCAGTTCGTCAATCAACGCCTGCGTTACTGGCTCTTGCGTCGTGGCCTGATAGACCTTGGGCACGTGGCGCTTGGGTGACGATTGGGCGTGGATGAAGGGGCCGTCATCGCTCATCAGCAGCATGCCGGTGGTGTCGTGGTCAAGCCGCCCCACGGGCTGCACATCGCGCCAGGTGAATTGTTCGGGCAGCAGGGTCAGCACGCCAGGATGGTGGCTGGGCTTGCGCGAACATTCAAAATTGGCGGGCTTGTACAGGCACAGGTAGAGCTGCTCGCGCACCACCCATTCTTCGTCGAACACATTCAGCACGAGGCCTTGCGTGTCCAGGGTTTCTTTGTAGTTGTCGTGCACGACGCCGTCGATGAGGACGTCGCCGTCTTCGATCAGGGCGCGGCAGTATTTGCGCGTGCCGAAGCCTTGCGACTGGAGGATGCGGTCGAGGGATAGTTTGCTCATGGGCGTGACTTTAACAGAAATTAAATTGGCGCAAGCGAGGTGCTTGACGCAGATCAAATGCCAGCAAGGTTGAATTGATAGACTGAAACAACATTAGGAATCCACCTACTCGCGTCTCCGAAAGGACTGATATGACGAAGACAATTCTGCAGGAGAACGAGGTGAAACAGGAAGCCAATGCACGAGCGCAAGCCAGTCTGTTCCTGGCGCGCGAGGCCATTGCACGCTGGCGGGTGGGCAATGAGAATCCGACCCTGCATATAGGCGCGGCGCGGCGCGCGGGGCCGCAGCAGCGCTGGTATGCGCAGGCGTGTGAGGGCTTTCATGCTTGGTTGTTGCAAGGCGGGTTTCGCGATGGAGGATAGTTTGGTGGGTAGCGCTGCGCTCACCCACCCTACGCCACTTTTGGCGCCAACACTTTGGAATGCACAAAATGAAAACGACGACTTTGCGCCGCCGTTTCCACGTCCCACTGAAGGGACAACATGCGAGGAATTAAATTCTCTCAAATCCGCATCAGCGATGCGGTGAGTAGTTCGTTCAATCAAAACTGCTGCCAACAATCTAAACTATTTATATCGGCCCCCCTTGGAAAGAACTACAGGTCCAATATAGGACACCTGACTGAACTTTCAAGGAAAATATGCACGCTTGATAATTAACGGGGCCTTGTGGGGATTGGATCCGCGTCACCCACCATGCCTCAAGTTAACGCAGTGCCGGTTGCGCGCCGTGGTAGAGGGATTTCACGGCCCCGCTGCCCACCGATGCGCCGAATTTCTTGAGCACACGTTCAGGCAGGTTTTCTTTCTGCGTGTAATCGACAATATCTTCGGCGTGCACGACGTCGCGCGCGACGCTGTCGACAGTGCCGAAGGCATCGGCCAGGCCCATGTCCACGGCCTTGGCGCCCGTCCAGAACAGGCCGGAAAACATTTCCGGCGTTTCCTTCAGGCGCTTGCCGCGTCCGGTGCGCACCACCTGGATGAATTGCTGGTGGATCTCGTTTAACATTTGCTGCGCGTATTCTTTATGCTTGGCCGACTGCGGGCTGAAGGGATCCATGAAGCCCTTGTTTTCGCCCGCTGTGAGCAGGCGCCGTTCCACGCCCACTTTTTCCATCAAGCCAGTAAAGCCGAAGCCATCCATCAGCACGCCAACGGAGCCGACGATGGAGGCCTTGTTCACATAAATCTTGTCGGCCGCGGCGGCGATGTAATAACCACCGGAGGCGCAGATCTCGTCGACCACCACGTACAGCGGCTTGGCCGGATAGCCTTTGCGCAGGCGCAGGATTTCGTCGACGATCATGCCCGCTTGCACGGGGCTGCCGCCAGGGCTATTAATATGCAGCACAATGGCGACCGAACCGGTGTCCGCGAAGGCCTTGTTCAGCGATGGAATGACGGCCGTGGCCGAGCCTGGGCCTTCCGCTTCGATGGCGCCTTCGATCTCGATCAGGGCCGTGTGGCGTCCCAGCGCTTCCATGTCGGAGCCGCTGAAGTTGAAATCGAAGTAGGCCCACAACGCAAAGAAAGCCAGGCCCAGCGTGAGCAGCTTGAAGAAGATGCCCCAGCGGCGGCTGGCGCGCTGTTCCTTGACGGTGGCAAAGACCAGTTTCTCCAGGGTTTCGCGTTCCCAGTGGCCACTGGTGGGGACGTTTTCCTTGCCTTGCTCGTTATTCGTGTTATCGCTCATGGATTCTTTGTCGTGAGGTCAGGCTTGCGGTGGCCGGATAAATTCGTCCGGTTGCCAGTAGATCTTGTCGTTTTCTTCGCGCAGGGCAATCGGGCGCAGGCGTCCGCCCTTGCAGGGGCCGCCGGCGCAAAAACCGCTTTCCGGCACATAAATGGCGCCATGGGTCGAGCACATGATAAACAGTTTGCTCGATTCGAAGAATTCGCCTTCGGCCCAGTCCAGCTCGATCGGCACGTGGGCGCAGCGGTTCAGGTAGGCATAGGCCTTGCCGCCGTGGCGCACCACGAAGCCGGTGGCGTCGTCGCCAAACGCGCGCACCGGGAAACGCACGCCGCGGCCCAGGTCCACCACGTCGGCGGAGGCGCACAGGAAGACGTCCTCAGGCGTCACGTCGCTCATTTATGCATGCTCTTTCAGCCATTCGTGCAATTCGCCCACGCTGGCGGCGGAAAACACGGGATTGCAGGCGTGCAATTGGTCAACCGGATGGGCACCGTACTGTACGGCGATACCGGCCGCGCCCGCATTGTTCGCCATCAATAAATCATGGGTAGTGTCGCCAATCATGACGGTGCGGCGCAAATCCTGGCCCAGTTCACGTGTCAATTCTTGCAACATCGCGGGGTGAGGCTTCGAAAATGTCTCATCTGCGCAACGGCTGGCGTCAAACAGGGATAGCACGCCCACGGCATTCATGGCGCGGTTCAGGCCCACGCGGCTCTTGCCGGTGGCCACGGCCAGGAAATAGGCTTCATTGGCCAAGTCTTCGAGCATCGCTTCCACGCCGGGGAACAGGACCAGTTCGTGGTCTTTCGACAGGTAATGGAAACGGTAGCGCTCCACCATGCGCGGGTAGAGGGCCGGGTCGATGTTCGGCATTACGGCCTGCATGGCTTCGTGCAGGCCCAGGCCAATCACATGCGATGCGGCATCGTCGTGGGGAATGGGCAGGCCGAGGTCGCGCGCTGCTGCCTGGATGCACTTGACGATGGTCGAGGTACTGTCCATCAGGGTGCCATCCCAATCGAAAACGATCAGGTCAAATTGCTTTCTTGCCATGTGTTCCGGCCACTTGTGGCGGCCGGCTCCTTCCGAGTCTTGTATGTTTAATTCGTTTTGCCGCGTTGACACTTGGTGGGTATCGGCGCTGCGCGCCTCGCCCACCCTACGCCACAGTCCACGCCATTGGCACGGGCATGGGTCTGGTGGGTGACGCGCTTTGCGCTTACCCACCCTACGCCACAGTTCGCGCCATTGGCACGGGCGTAGGGTGGGCGAGCACGAAGTGCGATACCCACCAAATGTCAGTCCGCGCCATTGGCACAGGCGTGGGGTGGGTGAGGCGAAGCCGCTACCCACCAAATGTCATCGCGCGGCTAATTATTTTGCTTTGCCCAAGCTTACCAAGAAACGCTCGCACTCACCGGGCAGGGGTGCGTTCACGGTCAGGGGCTTGCCCGTTTCGGGGTGAGTAAAGGTAATCTGGTGGGCATGCAGGAACATGCGCTTCAGGGCGCCACGCGTGTCAGTGGCCTTGAGCAGCGCGCGGTTCAATGCAAAATCGCCGTATTTATCGTCACCTGCAATCGGAAAGCCCGACGATGCCAGATGAACGCGAATCTGGTGTGTGCGCCCCGTTATCAGTTCAGCTTCCAAAAGGGCAAAATCCTGCCATTTGCGCAATAAACTGAACACTGTGTGCGATTCCATGCCGCCCGCTTGCACGCACACGCGGCGCTCGCCCTCGGCCGTCGTGTATTTATGCAGCGGCAGCTTGATGTGCTGGCGCGAATTCTTCCAGTCACCCGCCACCACCGTCAGGTAGCGCTTGTCGGTGAGGCCGTCGCGCATCTGCTCGTGCAGGTTGGTCAGGGCCGAGCGCTTCTTGGCCAGCATTAGCAAACCCGAAGTTTCGCGGTCCAGGCGGTGTACCAGTTCCAGGAACTTGGCGTCCGGGCGGGCGGCGCGCAACTGCTCGATCACGCCATAGGACACGCCGGAGCCGCCGTGCACGGCCACGCCGCAGGGTTTATCGATGATTAAAATGTGGCTATCTTCGTGCAAAATCGCGAATTCAGCGCCCGGCACAACGGCTTGGCTGGCTTTTTCGGCGATCCGCACCGGTGGAATGCGGACAACATCGCCCGCTTCGAGGCGGTATAGCTGGTCGATGCGGCCCTTGTTGACGCGCACTTCGCCCGATCGCAAGATGCGGTAGACGTGACTTTTCGGCACGCCTTTGCATATGCGTAATAAATAGTTATCGATCCGCTGGCCAGCTTCTTCTTCGGTGATGGTGACGAATTGGGCTTGTGGCGCTGTCGTTGATGAAGGGGGAACAACATCGTTTTGCATCTTCATTTGCTCTGTCTTCCCAGAAAATCTCTCTAAGTCCTTCATTTTGAATATATAATCGACAGGCGGCGGTCAAACCTCTGCTGGTGTAAGAATTAAAACGATATTTTACACAGGGGCGTCTCCATCGGCCTCGCCAAATTGCAAATTCGATGGAAAAAACGTGTACGCACGTCTATAACGCGAATCAAGGTTGCACCGTTGTTGTAATCGGATAGCGCGGATAGATGCCGGAATGGATGGTTTGGAATTGTAAGGATAAGTACTGGCAAGACGGTCCACGAGACCAGCTCGCCGGTTGATGGTGTCGATAACGCTTGCCGTTTTCGCCCGACCCGATAGTCGCCTGCACTGCAGGCTGGCAAAGTCTGGTCTTAGTTTTGGCTGGCTAGTGGTCTGGCTCACCGATTTGCTCACCGCCTGCCCCTGTGCGCTGGAAACGGCTGGCACGGGTTGAAGCAGGTGATGCGTGCACTCGGCATGTCGATCGAAATCATTTGCGCCCAGTTGCGGCCGCGTTGCTATGCTTCGCTGCGCCCAACGTCAAGGCATTACCCGCCCAATCTCCCCTCCCCGCGTACATCCCTGTACTTTTTTACAGATGGCCCGTCAAAGGGCCGCGGAGTGAAGAAAAAATGAAACGCATGTTGTTTAACGCGACGCAGCAAGAAGAGCTGCGCGTCGCCATCGTCGATGGTCAGAAACTGATCGATATCGACATCGAGACCGCCGGTCGCGAGCAGCGCAAATCCAATATCTACAAGGGCGTCATTACCCGCATCGAGCCTTCGCTCGAAGCGTGTTTCGTCAGCTATGGCGAAGACCGTCACGGTTTCCTGCCATTCAAGGAAGTGGCCCGTACTTACTTCCGCGAAGGCATCGACGTGCGCAACGCCTCGATCAAGGATGCCCTGCGCGAAGGCCAGGAAATCATGGTCCAGGTGGAAAAGGAAGAACGCGGCAATAAAGGCGCGGCCCTGACTTCCTTCGTCTCGCTGGCCGGCCGCTACCTGGTCCTGATGCCGAACAACCCGCGCGGCGGCGGCGTATCGCGCCGTGTCGAAGG
>JAZJYP010000333.1:0-3021 GCA_040390345.1 Pseudomonadota bacterium
TTGATCACCGCCAGCGGCATCGTCGGCATGGCCAGCCTGTGGGTGCAGCAGCGCCGCAAGCAGATCGGCGTGCGGCGCGCATTGGGGGCGCGCCGCGTCGACATCCTGCGCTACTTCCTGCTCGAGAACTTCATGATCACCAGCGCCGGCGTGGTGGCCGGGGTGCTGCTGGCGATCGGCCTGAACCAGCTGCTGGTGAGCCAGCTGGAGATGGAGCGCCTGCCGGTGGTCTACCTGCTCGGCGGCACCGGCGTGTTCTGGCTGCTCGGCGTGGTGGCCGTGTATGGCCCGGCCTGGCGCGCGGCGACGACCTCGCCCGCGCTGGCCACGCGCAGCGCCTAGGCGTCGATGTTATGCTAGCTCTTTGGTGGGCACGTGTGCCCACCCTACGACGCAACGCCTGCCCGTGGTAGGCACACGTGCCCACCTCAAGGGATGATCTAGCTACCACTATGCCTACTGTTCTTGTTATTGACGACAACGCCGCTGTCGCCATCGCCCTCGAAGTCCTGTTTTCACTGCACGAGATCGATGCATTGCGGGCGGCCTCGCCGCAGGAGGGCCTGGCCCTGCTCGCGCGCACCCCGGTGGACCTGGTGATCCAGGACATGAACTTCTCCGCCGACACCACCTCCGGCGAAGAGGGGACCGCCCTGTTCCATGCGATCCGCGAACGCCACCCCGATTTGCCGGTGATCTTGCTGACCGCCTGGACCCATCTCGACGCGGCGGTGGACCTGATCAAGTCCGGCGCGGCCGACTACCTGTCCAAGCCCTGGAACGACCACCGCCTGATCGCCACCGTGACCAACCTGCTCGAGCTGGGCCAGGCCACGCGCGCGCTGGCGCGCCGGGTCGAGCGCGAGCAGCGTGCGCGGCGCGAGCTCGAAACCGGTTTCGACCTGCGCGGCATGGTCTGGCAAGACCCGGCCACCGAACGCGTGCTGCACCTGGCTTGCCAAGTGGCGCGCGCCGACGTGCCCGTGTTAATCAGTGGCCCCAATGGCACCGGCAAGGAACGCATCGCCGAAATCATCCAGGCCAATTCCCAGGTCGCCGACGGGCCTTTCGTGGTGCTCAATTGCGGCGCCCTGCCGGCCGAACTGATCGAAGCTGAATTGTTTGGCGCCGACGCCGGCGCCTACACGGGCGCGTCCAAGGCGCGCGAAGGCAAGTTCGAGGCAGCCGATGGCGGCACCCTGTTCCTCGACGAGATCGGCAACCTGCCGCTGGCCGGCCAGATGAAGCTGTTGCGCGTGCTCGAGACGGGGCGCTTCGAACGGCTCGGCTCGAACCGCGAGCGCCAGGTCAAGGTGCGCGTCATCAGCGCCACGAATGCCGACCTGCAGGCGATGATCCGCGCGGGGAGCTTTCGCGAAGACCTGTTCTACCGCCTCAACGTCATCGAACTGCGCCTGCCGGCGCTGGCCTCGCGCCCGGCCGACATCCTGCCGCTGGCGCACAGTTTCCTGGCCAAGGGCAAGACCTTGCACAGCACGGCCCAGGAGGCCCTGCTGGCCTACGGCTGGCCGGGCAATGTGCGCGAGCTGAAAAACGTGATGGCGCGCGCCAGCCTGTTGTCAAGCGGCCCGCTGGTCAAGGCGCTTGACCTGGGCTTGCCCTTGCCGCTGGCGCGCGAACCCGAGGCCGAACCGGACCGCGACGCCATCACCCTGGCGCTGGGCCGCGCCGGTGGCGTGGTGGCACAGGCGGCGGCGGACCTGGGCCTGTCGCGCCAGGCCCTGTACCGGCGCATGGAGCGGCTCGGGATCGCGCGCAATTGATGAACGGCCCGCGCCCGAAACGCCTGCGCCTCCCGCTCGTCACGCGCTGGTCGGCGCTGGTCGGCACCCTGCTCGCGCTGGGCATCATCGTCGCGCTCGCCCTCGACGCCCTGCTGCCGGGCCGCCCCGGCCTGGTGTTCGGCCTGTGCCTCGCTTGCGTGGTGCCGATCGCCGTGATCACGATGCGCGCCGAGATCGCGCCGATCCTGTCGCTGTTCCGCGCGCTCGAAGGCACCGTCTCGAGCTACAAGGATGGCGACTTTTCCTTCAGCCTGCACTGGCCCCAGAACGATGAACTGTCCGACCTGGTGGCGGCCCACAATGCGCTTGGCCAGGTGCTGCGCGAGCAGCGCCTGGGCCTGGTGCAGCGCGAACTGCTGCTCGACACCATGGTGCAGAACACGCCGGTGGCGATGCTGCTGGTGGCCGAGGGCGGACCGATCGTGTACGCGAATGTGGCGGCGCGCCAGCTGCTCGGCGAAGGACGCAAGCTCGAAGGCCACCAGCTGGCCGAGATCGTGCGGCGCGCCGCGCCGGCCCTGGACGAGGCACTGGCGCGCGGCGGCGACGGCCTGTTTACCACCGCCAGCGGCGAAGAGGAAGAGGTCTACCACCTGGCGCGCTCGAGCTTCAGCCTGAACGGGCGGCGCCACGAATTGCTGCTGCTGCGCCAGCTGACCTTGGAATTGCGGCGCCAGGAAGTGCAGACCTGGAAGAAGGTGATCCGCGTGATCAGCCACGAACTGAACAACTCGCTCGGCCCCTTGAGTTCGCTCGCCCATTCCGGCGCCGAGCTGGTGCGGCGCGGCCAGACCGAGCGCCTGCCGCAAATCCTCGACACCATCCGCGAGCGCACGGGCCACCTGGAAACCTTCATCCAGGGCTACGCGCGCTTCGCCAAACTGCCCACGCCGCGCCTGGAAGCGCGCGACTGGGGCAGTTTCGTCGCCGGCCTGGCGGCCCAGGTGCCGTTCACCCTGGCCGCGCCGCTGCCCGAGGAAGTCGCTTATTTCGACCCGGCCCAGCTCGAACACGCCCTATTGAACCTGATCAAGAACGCCCACGAATCGGGCTCCCCGGCCGCCGAGGTCGCGCTGTCGGTCAAACGCGCGCTGGGCATGCTGCGCATCGAAGTGCTCGACCGCGGCCCCGGCATGAGCGCGGCCGTGCTCACCAATGCCCTGGTGCCCTTCTATTCCACCAAACGCAGCGGCACCGGCCTGGGCCTGGCGCTGGC
>JAZJYP010000334.1:0-1084 GCA_040390345.1 Pseudomonadota bacterium
CCCAGGCGGCGCTGCGCGATGCGCTGGCGCAGTACTTCGGCGGTCGCTACAGCCGCGCGCAGAGGTCGGCGCAGCGTGCCCTGGTGATCCAGGCCGACACGCCCGAGCTCGCCCAGGACAACGAGTTCACCGTGCTCAGCCACCTGCTCGCCGCCGGCAGCGCGCATCGCCTGCAGGACCGCGCCGGCCGCGACGAGCAGTTGCGGCGTGCGCTCGACCTCTCGCGTCGCAGCGCGGCGGCGCGTTCGGCAGAGGAGGGCGCGCGCCTGCTCGCCGCCGAATGGGCGCTCGACGACCGTGACGCGACGCGCGCGCTCGAGCTGCTGGGCGAGCTGCCACAGGGCGTGGCGCGCCGCACCCATGCACTGCGTCTGCGGCTGCAGGCCACGCGCCTGGGCCGCCAGCCGCAGGAGGCACTGAAGACCGCGCGGCTGCTCGCCAAGCACCAGGGTTTCTCGAGGATCGCGGCCCAGGGGTTGCTGCGTTCGCTGGCGTTCGAATCGCTCGACACCGCGCACGACATCGACCAGCTGAGGCGCGTGTGGAACCAGTTCGAGCCGGTCGATCGGCGCGATGCGTTCGTCGCGGCGCGTGCCGCCGATCGGGCGGCCGCGCTCGGCGCGTTCGACGAAGCGCGCGCCTGGCTGCGCCCGTTCTGGGAGCAGCCCACCGAACTCGGCCCGGAAGAGCGGGCAGCGGTGGCGCTCGGTCTCGTCAGTGCGATGCCGGGCATTGGAGCCGAGTGGCTGCCGCGCCTCGAGGCTGCCGCGAATGCCTATTCGCGTGAGGCCGCGGTGGCGCTCGCGGTGGGCTGCGCGCTGGCCGAGCGTCAGCTCTGGGGCAAGGCGCGCCGGCTGCTGGAGCAGGCCGCCGACGACGAGGCACTGGCCGGCGCGGCACGCCGCAAGGCCTGGCTCAGGCTCGCCACGCTGGCCCGGCAGGAGAGCGACCCGGAGCGCGCCGCCGAGTGCTTCGAAGCCGCCGCGCGGCTGGGTTGAAGGCGGCGCGGAACTGCTATACTGCGCGGCTGCGCGGCTGTAGCTCAGCTGGATAGAGTACTTGGCTACGAACCAAGGGGTCGTGG
>JAZJYP010000334.1:1213-7629 GCA_040390345.1 Pseudomonadota bacterium
GTACTTGGCTACGAACCAAGGGGTCGTGGGTTCAATTCCTGCCAGCCGCACCAATATTTCCAAGAACGAAGGCTTCGAGCGCAATCTCGAAGCCTTTTTTCTTTGGCGAGTCGCCCCTGGCGACCGGAGCGCATCCCGACGTGAAGTAGGAACAGGCCGACAATCTCGGCAAACTTGCCCTGCGGCGGCGCCCCGGCTCCTGCCGTGATACCAAGTCTCCCTATGAAGACGGGGTCGCGACGCCCTGCCCCACGACGAAAATACCGTCAGGAATAATTGTTCCGGCCGTTGCGCACGACTCGTGCGCAAGCCGCTTTTTCATGACCTTTTGCTAGCATGAAGTGACCGAAACCCGGTTCACAACGCGGCCTTGAAACGGCCATTTCTTAGCGAGGTTCTTTATGAAAAGTCCTGCTTACTTCACTGCGGCACTCATGCTGGCCGGCGCCGCCCTGGCAGCCCCGGCCAGCTATGCTGCCGATATCAGCAACCCGCCCGCGGCCCTGGCCCTGGTCGACGGCAGCGGTTTCTTTGGCGACGTTTTTGCCAAAAATAATATGGGGAACACCTTCAGCGATCACTTCACCTTCACCCTGGCGGCCGCCAGCAATGTCGATGCGATCCTGTCCTCGATCAGCCGCAACGCTGCCGATGGCCTCGACATCACCTCGCTTGACCTGTACAACGCCGGTGGCCTGGTCCAGCACGGCGCCATGGTCAGCACGGGCGCCATCGACACCTGGACACTGGCAGCGAGCAATATCGCGGCCGGCAATTACTGGCTTCAAGTGAGCGGCAGCATGATGTCGGCCACATCAGGCGCCTTTGGCGGTGCAGCCATGACCACGGCGGCCCCGGTGCCTGAGCCGGGCACGTATGCCATGTTACTGGGCGGTTTGGGCCTGGTTGGCGCACTGGCGCGCAAACGCAGCTGACCGTACGACCGCCATTAGCACTCTGGAGCGGGGCTAGTGGCGGCCGGGTTTGACGGCATTGCGGCTACTGAGAATTTCTTCTATCTGTTCAAAACGCACGGGCTTGACCATATGCAGGTCGAAGCCGGCTTCATAGGCCAGCTGCCTGTCTTTTTCCTGCCCCCATCCTGTCACGGCAATCAACATCGTATGCTGGCCACCGGCCATGCGGCGCAACTGGCGCGCCAGGTCGTAGCCCGATAGCTGCGGCAAGCCGATATCGAGGAAGGCGTAATCGGGGCAGAAGCGGCGCGCCGCCGCCAGCGCGTCCGGGCCATTGTGGGCAATGACGACGCTGTGGCCCATGGCCGCGAGCAAGGCGCCGATGCTGTTGACGAAGTCGACATTGTCGTCGGCCAGCAAGATGCGGTAGGTGTCGGCGCTGAGGAAGGCGGCCGGCGTCGGGCGCACCGGCATGGCCGGCTCGACGACAATGGGCAGGCGCACGATGAATTCGCTGCCCTGGTTCAGGCCCGCGCTGTGCGCCTCGATGGAGCCGCCATGCAATTGGACCAGGCGGCGCGCCAGCGACAATCCCACCCCCAGGCCGGCATTGCTGCGCTCGAGCGTCGCGTCGACCTGGACGAACATGTCGAACACCTGGTCAAGCATGCCCGGGGCGATGCCGATGCCATTGTCGGTGACGCGGATATCGAGCAGTTCGCCTTCGACGCGCGCCGACAGGGCCACCTTGCCGCCCCGGTTGGTGTACTTGGCCGCGTTATTGAGCAGGTTCGACAGGATTTGCGCCAGGCGCGTGGCGTCACCTTGCAAGAAAACGGGCCGGTCCGGCAAGGCGATCTGCAACTGGTGGCCATGCAATTCGATATGGTTGCGCACCACTTCGAGCGCGTCGTTGACGACGGCCTTCAATTCGACCCGGCCCAGCTTGATGGCGAACTTGCCCGTGTTGATGCGCGAGACATCGAGCAAGTCGTCGACCAGGCGCACCATCTGGCGCAGCTGGCGTTCCATGATGTCGGTGGCGCGCCCGGTGGCTTGGGCGTCGCCGCTGCGCAGGCGCAGGATGTCGAGGCCGGTGCGGATCGGCGCGAGCGGGTTGCGCAGTTCGTGCGCGAGCGTGGCCAGGAATTCGTCCTTGCGCCGGTCGGCCAGCAACAGCGCCTCTTCGGCTTCGTGGCGCACCGCCATTTCGTGCTCGAGCGTCAGGTTGGCCTCCTGCAGGGCGTGGGCGCGGCGCCCCAGTTCGCCCAGCATGTCGTTGAAGGCGTCGACCAGCATGCCGATCTCGCCCTGGCCCTTGCCCTCGACGCGCAGGCTGAAATCGCGCCGCTGCATCACGTCGCGCGCCACATGGGTGACGGCGCGCAGCGGCCGTGTGATGCCTTCCTGCAGGCGCGCCGCCACCACCGCCGCCACGCCCAGCGACACGAGCAGCACGCAGGCAAGGATGGCGGCATAGTCGAACAGGCGCTCGTACAGGCCAAAGCGCGCGCGCAGGTAGACCGTCCCGAGCGCCTCGCCGCCATCGACGATGGGGTGAAAGACCACCAGTTCGCCGTGCTCGATATGATAGCCAGGGGCAGCCGGAACAGCGGGCAGGACCGGCGTTTCGCCGGCGCCGGCATAGGCGGCAAAGCGCGCGCCGTTGGCGCTGTAGATGGCGCCAGCCAGGATCTGTGGGCGCGCGCGCAGCACTTGCAGGTTTTGGCCGGCCGTCTTGACGTCGTTGAAGGCCAGCGCCGGCGCCGTCACGCTGGCGATGATCGAGGCCTGGGCCGTCAGGTCATCGATCCAGTATTGCTGGAAGGTGCGCAAATCGTAGTACAGCATCGCGATCGAAGAGGTGAGCAAGGCGACGAAGGTCGTTGCCAGCGCCATCAGCACGAGCTTGCTGCGCACCGAGCCGGCATCGTTGATCATCATGGGCTGCCCCGCACGACCTGGTGCGCCACCGTCAGCAGGCGCGAACTGAGCTTGATGCTGTGGCGCTCGGCCGCCTCGAGCGAGACGTCGAAGCGCACGCGCGCATCGACGAGTTTGAAATTGATCACGCTGCCGTTCTGCAAGCCATTTTCCGATTCCGTCACCAGCAGCATGGGCTGCTGGGGCAGGGCCTTGAGCAGGCGCGCCACGCGCGCGCTGTCGGCGCCGCCGACAAAGAGCAGGTGCACGCCGGCCATCGGCTCGCTTTCACGCCCCACGCGCACGACGATGGGGCGCCCGTTGACATTGCGCCCGTCGACGATGCGGCCCAATTCGGCAGCGATATCGTCGGCGCCGACCACGCCGATGACGACCGGGGCATTGGCGTCGCCGAAGACGGCCGCGGGAAAGTCGGTATAGCCGAGGAATTTGTAGAGGAAGGCCGCCTTGACGTTGCGCTCCGGCACACCCGGATCGGCCGTGTCGCGGGCGAGCGCCGTCCACGCCGGCAAAACTGCCACGGCGGCCAGGATGCGCAACGCCCGTCGGCGCCGCACGAGGTTGGAACAGGGTGGTCGGTAATTTGGTCTCATTATCCCTGGGCAGAAGCGCCGAGCCAGCCCGCCCGCCCCCCGATCATACGACGCGACGCCAAGTCGTGGCAAACGGCAGCGTGCGCATGTCTCAATCGAGGCCGAATTCGGCGGCGGCTTTGGCGGCCCACAGCGCTTCCTGGTAGCTGGAATAGGGCTCGTCGTAATCGTCGATGCTGCCATCCGTATTGACGAAGCGGATCCACCAGCCGTCCCGGGCGGCGACGATGGCAATGTCGCCAGGCCCGCAAAAACGCGCGAGCGCTTCGCCTGCGCCGAGCAGGACGATATTGACTTGGCAATGGATCACGATGGTGGGCATGCGCATTTCCGCAACAGGACAGGCTTGCCATGATGGAGAAAAGGCGGCCGCGATGCAAGTGATCAATAATCCTGATGACCGTCATCACGACAAACAATTGGCCTTATTTTTTGCCCTGCGGCATTATTGACCTGTCTCCTCTATTCTCCTCCAGGAAATAGATTCAGCCCGCTCCCGTAGCGGGCTTTTTTTTTGAACGTGGGTGTTAATAAGCAGGTGGCCCATTCCCAATTGAATCAATAGGTTAGCACCTGATTCGCTGCGACGCAGCAAGAAAATAGGCCCTCCCGATTGTTCATGTCTACGGGAGTCTCCGGCCCAATTCGGTGCGCTGCTCTCTGCTCCCCAATCCCTGCCCTACGGCGCGACTCTTCAATTGCAAGCTCCTGGGCCGCGGCAGCACTTGGCACTTGACATTTCAGACTAAAAATCCCAAAATAGGATTTCTTCAATTCTAATTAGGGATTTAAAATGTACCCATCAGCCAAACAAGTTGCCCTTCTGACAGCTGTCCTACTAAAGCGCTCCGATAAGACGCGAGCGCGAGTAAGCGAAAAAACCATCAAGAACTTGGCGGGTCGCACGACGTTACGCACAGCATTTGTTGCCGACCTCCGCAAGTGGTTGGAAGACTTCGGCGTATTGCTTGTGCAGCTCGACCGTGGCGGATTCGCTTTGACGTCCATCGCGTCGCTAGAAGGGGCGCCAACGATTCTTTCAAAAAACTATGTCCTTGAAGAGCGTCGAGCGCTTATTGCTGGAAGTCTCGGCGAGGATAAATTGCTAGATGAGCTGGGAATCACCGGTGAAGAAGCTGAGGACTAAGCGGATGGCGCGGTAACCTATCTATGCGGAAGTTCATAACCGTTCACACCCCAACTGCAAACCTCGTCGAAGGATGACGGCTCCATCAACATTGGGCTAAACAATGCCGACTACACCTCCTATGGCCACCGGGCCGCTCGATTTTTTGGGAGGTAATGATGTCGTTGAAATTAAAAATTGAACTAGCTATCGAAAATGCACCAAAGGAGCTCCCCTCCTACACGAAAATGGAAGTCACATGCCTTCCGCATGAGGGCAGCTTCCTTCAACACTGGGAAGAAGGAACTTCGTACCTGCTCCGAGTGATGGCAGTAGTGGACTCTATCCAGGGCGCAACCGTTTATGCCGCTTATGTGGGGGAAACAGTTGTAGCATTGCCGGACGTACTGCGGGCTAAGCAAAGTGCACTTTCCCGTGTCGAACGACTCATCCTCTGGAACCAACTTGAGCTGCAAAAGAAAGGCAAAACGGGTTTCGAAAAACAGGAACTCGCCAGTGGGCAAGAAGTCCTGTCACAAGGCTTCGAGTCCTACTATGAGAATGTCCTGCGGCCGATTGACTCTTCGTCAGTCTCCACCGAAGACTGTCGCTATGTTCTTAAAGTACTGAGTATGTACCGCGCGTTCGATACGTTCGCTGCAGCCAATAAAGGGCATGGCTTCGAATCTCATGCCTGGTTCCGTTTTTGGGGTTTTGATGGAAACGACGAACCCGAGTATGTGAATTTGGTGAACTTTGTCATTATCACGCAAGGTCTGTTCCAAGAAATTAAGCCAGACTTCGACAAGAACGGAGGCAACAGTCACTGCCGCACTAGCGACACCTATCGCAAAATGCTTGCGATTTGGGATGGCTTGCCAAACCAACATTTCATGAAACCCGCTGAAATACAGCAAGTGCTCGAGGCATCAGGCATTTAAGGCGGCACCAAAATGGCGCCACTGCGAAGATGGCGCCATTTCTTCAACACTACGTTCCCCTATTTTGCTTTATGCCGCGCGGGCGGTATGGCGCATAGCTCGGCGGAAGCCGAGCTTTTCAGCCTCTTGAGCCGTCCGAACGTAAACTTCGCCCCTGGTTGGGTCGATACGAACGCGGTCGTATTGCTGGTCGAATGGCAGGTGGTAGATTTTGCTCTTCCCATTCACATTGCACTTGATGAGCGGGTAGTCTTTGCTCATGTCGAGGCTTCGCACCTCAACACCCAGCTGCTTTGCTGCGAATTCGGCGGTCGGCGATAATTTCGTCGTCGCAGCAAAGACTGGCTTGACCCGCATATTCTTCAGGTCTGGCCGAGTCAGAGGCAAAAGCACGGTGGTGCCGTACAGCTGAAAAATATGTTTTTCGTGCAGGGTCTTGTGCTTGGCCCAGTACTTGGCCTGAACCACATGCATCACTGAACCTTTGATGCAAATGAGGTCGCGCCCCATATCCTCCAGGCCCTCCGTGGCGCCGAAATAGCTGACGGTCCAACCATCAGTTTCGTAGAGGTGGCCCAGGTACCGCTCGTACATACGCCCAATCTCCACGGACGATTTGGGCCGCGCCTTCCACTTCTCAAGCGCTAATTGGTTCCGTTCCACAGGCTTTAGCCGGTCGTACTCTTGCTGGCTGATGTACCGCGAAACGCGGTCACATTCTGCGTCTTCATCATCAAGGTTAAGCGTTGCATCCTCATTGAGGATATCGTCGTGGTACTGCTCGAGGACCGGGTAGTACTCGTGGTAGGTCTTAAGGATGTACTCAACCTGCTTCAGTCGTAGAACAATATCCTTCTTTTCGCGCCCGATGCGGCGCACTTCGTCGGCCGCTTTG
>JAZJYP010000335.1:0-3555 GCA_040390345.1 Pseudomonadota bacterium
TTGGCGAACACCGAGCCGATCTCGCCGACCCGCTCGCCCAGCTTGTGCACGTCGGTCTGGCCGACGCGGATTTCGCCCGATGACGCCGTGTCGATCCCGGTGATGAGGTTGATCAGCGTCGACTTGCCACTGCCTGACTTGCCGACGATGGCGACGAATTCGCCCGCTTTCACGTCCAGGCTGACGTTCGACAATGCGCTGTACGGGCCATAGAATTTGCTCAGTTGGCGCAGGGAGACGAGGTTTGGCATATGCCCCCCCCTTACGCAGCTTGTGCAGCACGCAGCGGCGCTGCCGCTTGCAGCGGTTTGGAACGGAACAGCAGCGTGGCGGCGGCCAGGTTCCACAGCGCTTGCGCGACCAGGATGCTGAGGATGGCGGCCATGCTCATATTGACGCCCGAGCTGAACACGGCGGCCAAAACCAGCACACCCGAGGCCATGCCAATGAAGCCGACGGCGCGCGCGAAGCCCCGCTCGGCCATCAGGCACACGGCCCAGGCGCATGCGGCGACCGCTTGCAGCACCCAGCCCAGCTTGGCCAGGTCGGTCAGCGCGATGCCGGCGAAGACGATCAGGTTGTAGCCGGTCTTGACACCCTCGGGCGAGGCGCCGACAAAGGACTGGGCCACGTCGGTGGAGATGAAGCCGTCGAGGATGGTGGCGCCGATCATCGCCATGCAACCGATCAGGTAGGTCGTCAAGCCGCCCAGCACCAGCGGACGGCGCAGGTCGAGCTTCTGGGCCAGGGTGGCGTAACCGAAGGCATACGAGAGCACGCTGGCGATGGCCACGCCATGCACGAGGCTCTTCATCGAGCGCATCGCGATCATGGACTGCATGATTTCCTGGGGATTTTTGCCGCTGGCGCCCGAATCGAGCGCGACGAAGATGATGGACAGGATGGTGGCGCAGGCGATGGCGATGCCGGCCGAACGGGTGCTGGTGTGCATGGAGGGTCCCCTCTACAGTGGTTGTGCCGAGCTGAATCGCTCGTGCTGGTGCCACTGTAGAAGGACCGTACTGCCGCTAGATGTAGCTAGTGTAAATTAATGTAAAGTTGGCAAAAAACTTATGGCGCCGTCTTGCCGCCCGCTTCCATGTTCAGGGCGCGCGTCAGGAAACCCCAGCGGTCGGCCACTTCTTCGATGATCTTGGTGGTCGGTTTGCCGGCACCATGGCCCGCCTTGGTGTCGATGCGGATCAGGATCGGCGCAGCGCCGGCCTGGTCGGCCTGCGCGGTGGCGGCGAACTTGAAACTGTGTGCCGGCACCACGCGGTCGTCATGGTCGGCCGTGGTGACCATCGTGGCCGGGTAGCAGCTGCCAGGCTTGAGGTTATGCAGCGGCGAGTACTTGACCAGGGCCTTGAATTCGTCGGCGTTGTCGGACGAACCGTAGTCCGAGGTCCAGGCCCAGCCGATGGTGAACTTCTGGAAGCGCAGCATATCCATCACGCCCACTTGCGGGATGGCCGCGCCAAACAGTTCCGGACGCTGGGTCATGGCCGCGCCAACGAGCAGGCCGCCATTGCTGCCGCCGCCGATGGCCAGCTTGGCCGGTGACGTGACCTTGTTCGCCACCAGCCATTCGGCCGCGCCGATGAAGTCGTCGAACACGTTCTGCTTTTGCAGCTTGGTGCCGGCCATATGCCAGGCTTCGCCGTACTCGCCGCCGCCACGCAGGTTGGCCATGACGTAGACGCCGCCCATTTCCATCCAGGTCAGGTTGGCCGGCGAGAAGCTCGGTGTGAGCGAGATGTTGAAGCCACCGTAGCCGTACAGGTAGGTCGGATTGCTGCCATCGAGCTTGAGGCCTTTCTTCGAGACGATGAACATCGGCACGCGGGTGCCGTCACGGCTGGTGTAGAACTGCTGGCGCGTTTCGTAAGCCGACGGGTCGAAGTCCACTTTCGGTTGGCGGAACACGGTGCTGCTGCCAGCCTTCAGGTCGTAGCGGTAGATCGTCGTTGGCGAAGTGAAGCCGGCGAACGAATAGAACGTCTCGCTGTCGTGGCGCTTGCCGCCGAAACCGGAAACGGTACCGATGCCTGGCAGCGAGATCTCGCGCACGGCCTTGCCCTTCATGTCGAACACCTTGACCATGCTGTGGGCATCGGCCAGGTACTCGGTCACGAGCTGGTTGTTGACGATGCTGCTGCCCACCAGCGTCTGCACCGCCTCCGGCACGATGGTCTTCCAGTTCGCCTCATCGGCCTTGCGCGTGTCGATGGCGATCACGCGCGAACGCGGCGCGTTCTTGTCCGTGCTGAAATAGAACACGGGGCCGTCGTTGTCAATGAAGTTGTACTGCGCTTCAAACTTGTCGACCAGGGCCACGACCTTGGCGTCCGGCTTGGTCAGGTCCTTGTAGAAGACGCGGTACTTCGGTGCGGTGCCGTGCGAGACCGTGATGATCAGGTAGTGGCCGTCGTCGCTGACCTGGCCGCCGAAGCCCCATTCCTTTTCGTCCTTGCGCTCGTAGACCAGGGCGTCGGCGCTTTGCGGCGTGCCCACGACGTGGAAGTACAGCTTCTGGAAGTAGTTCACCCCGGCCAGCTTGGCCGCTTCGGTCGGCTCGTCGTAGCTGCTGTAGAAGAAGCCCTTGCTGTCGTGCGTCCAGGCGGTGCTGGAGAACTTGACCCACTTGACGATGTCGGTCGTGTCTTTGCCGGTGGAGACGTCGCGCACCTTGATCTCGTTCCAGTCCGAGCCGGAGGCGGCGGTGCTGTAGGCGAGCAGTTTGCCGTTTGGGCTGACGGCGGTGCCGGTCAGCGCCACGGTGCCGTCCTGGGCCAGCGTATTCGGGTCAAGCAGCACGCGCGGCGTGTCTTTCAGCGTGTGCATCGTGTAGAGCACCGACTGGTTCTGCAAGCCGTCGTTGCGGGTGTAGAAGTACTGGCCGCCTTCCTTGAAAGGCACGCTGTAGCGCTCGTAGTTCCACAGTTTGGTCAGGCGCTGCTTGATCTGCTCGCGCGCGGGCACCTGGCCCAGCCAGGCTTGCGTGACCTTGTTCTGCGCCTCGACCCATTCCTTGGTTTCGGCACTGTTGGCGTCTTCCAGCCAGCGGTAAGGATCGGCGATGGTGGTGCC
Source organism: Pseudomonadota bacterium (assembly GCA_040390345.1). Classification (GTDB taxonomy): domain Bacteria; phylum Pseudomonadota; class Gammaproteobacteria; order Burkholderiales; family Burkholderiaceae_D; genus Telluria_A. The sequence goes on from JAZJYP010000335.1 coordinate 3,091, forward strand.
GTGGTAGTTATCCTGCTGGTCGACTTTCTTGGTGACCGGGTAGCTCAGTGGCGATCCGGCCGGGGTGCAGGTCTGGGCGCTGGCGCCCGCGCTGAAAGCGGCCAGCAGGCTGGCCGCAATATATGCATGTCTCATGTGATTCCCGTCTTGTGGAAGAAATTCGAACGGGGATCATAGCGTGATTTTTCGGCCTATGCACCTATCATGTCTTCGCGGTCGGCCGGCGCCTTCCAGTTGGCGATCCAGTCGAGCAGGCGCTCGCCGGGAATCGGGCGGCTCATGAAATAGCCCTGGCCCTGGTCGCAGCCCAGGTCGGCCAGCAAGCGCCACACGGCTTCGCTTTCGATGCCTTCGGCGACGACGCGCAAGCCCATATTGTGGCCAAGGTCGATGGTCGAGCGCACGATCTTGGTATCGCCCACATCGTTCTCCATATTCAGCACGAAGGACTTGTCGATCTTCAGT
>JAZJYP010000335.1:3565-9799 GCA_040390345.1 Pseudomonadota bacterium
GGTAGGCCAGCGAGGAATAGCCTGTGCCGAAATCGTCAATCGACAGATCGACGCCCATGGTATGCAGGCGGTGCAGCGTCTGCTCCGCGCGCACCGGGTCGTCCATGATGGCGCTCTCGGTGATCTCGAGGCAGAAGGAGCCGGGCGAGAGATCGTAGCGGGTCAGGATGTCGCGGAATTTCTTGGGCAGGTCCTGGTCCAGCAGGTCGCGCGTGGACAGGTTGACCGACACCTTCAGGTGCACCCCCTTCGCTTCGAGCTGCTGGCACAGCGCCGCCGACTGGTCCAGCACCCAGCCCGTCAGCACACGGATGAAACCGGTTTTCTCGGCGAAGGGAATGAATTCGTCGGGGAAGACATTGCCACGCGTCGGATGCATCCAGCGCACCAGCGACTCGATGCCGACCACGGCGCCGGAACCGAGCGCGATCTTCGGCTGCACGTGCAGGCGGAATTCGCCGCGTTCGATCGCATGGCGCAGTTCTGTCAACAAGGACAAGCTCTTCTCGCTCGACTTGTCGATCGCCGAATCGTAGACCACGGCGCCGTCGTTGCGCTGCTTGGCCGTGTACATCGCCACTTCGGCCATCGACAGCAGCGCTTCGGCATCGGCGGCATGCATCGGGTAGCCGGCGATGCCAAGGCCGGCGCCAATATCGACGGTCTGGTCTTCCAGCGAGAGCGGCATTTCCAGCGCATGCAGGATGGCGCCGGCCATCATCTGGGCTGCCGCCATGTCCGACCCTGGCAAGAGGATCGCGAATTCATCGCCGCCCAGGCGCGCTACCTGGGCCGTCGTATGGGCTTCGGCCACTTGCAGCTGCAGGCGCTCGGCCACCTGGCACAGCATGGCGTCGCCGAAGCTGTGGCCCAGCACGTCGTTGACATGCTTGAAGCGGTCCAGGTCCATCATGATGACGAACACGGTCTGTTCGCGCTTGCGCGCTTCGGCAATCGACTCGTTGAGCAGCACGACAAATTGTGCGCGATTGGGCAGGTTGGTCAGCGTGTCCCAATATGCCAGGCGCTTGACTTCCTGCTCGCGCCGCGCGATACCGTCGCGCATGCTGTCGAAGGCTTTGGCGAGGGCGCCGATTTCATCTTCGCGCCGCACATCGATCTGGCCCTTGTAGTCGCCCCGTTCGAGGCGGCGGGCCGTACCGGCCAGCTCGCGCAGGGGCTGGGCGATGCGCTTGGCCGTAATGACGCTGACCACGCCGGCGACAACGATGCCGATGATGGTGAGGAAAACCAGGCGCCGTTCAAGGCGCTTGTATTCGGCCGTGGCCTCGTCAATGGAACGGGCCAGCACCACGCTGGCCGGGCCGACCGGCACGATGCGCGCGCTGTATTTGCTGCCGCCGGCGTCGAGGTCGAACAGCCCGCCCGACTTGTCGCCCTGGCCTGGCATCTGGCTGGCGATGGTGCCCAGCAGGCCTGGCGGCAGGGTCGAATCGATGACGCTCCAGCGTCCATCGCGCTCGCGCGTGAGGATCGACACGTCCAGCCCCGAGAGGTCTTTCATGCCCTTGGCAATGCGCGCGTCGATGGCAAAGCCCATCACGACCCAGGCGATGGTGATCGGCGCTTTCACGGGCATGACGACAATTTGATAGGGACGCTGGTCGACCAGGGCGACACCGACGGCGCCGTCGCCTTGTTCGGCCTGGTCGAGCAGGCCGGAGACCATCTTTTCCAGGCCCGCCACCTGCAGCACGCCGGTCGAGGCGAGCACCTTGCGCTCGTCGGTGAGCAGCATGGTCAGTTCGGCCTTGGCGCGCCGCCCGCTATTGGCCAGTGCCGATTCGATGGTGTCGCGGTCGCCGCTGGCGTTGTTGCCGACGGCCTGGACGAAACCGGTGTCGCGCGCCAGCACCTGGGCCGAGAAGCGCCGGTTTTGCGCGCTTTGTTCAAGCTGGCGCTGGAAGACCTTTTCGCCGTTGGCCAGTTCGCTCGCGATCGAGGTGCGCGCATTGCTCACAATACCCTGCTGGATCACCACCAGGCCGATGACCTGGACGACGATGATCAGCAACAGGAAGAGCGTCGAGATCCGGCTCTCCAGGCTCCGAAAACGTATCTTCATCGTCAGTAGCGCGGGTCCGCGGCGGGTGAATCGGCGTCGACCGACGGCGGCTTCATGGCCAGCGCAAAGGTCAGCGGCGTCTGTACGTCGCCGGCCTTGACCTGGGCGGTCTGTTCGCCATTGGCGCTGGCCGTCATATTGTAGTGCCAGGCCTTGACCGTGTATTTGCCGCCCGCCGGCAGCTCGATGTGGGCGACCCCGCTGGCGTCGGTCTTGGCGAAATAGGGCGTATCGACGACCTTGACGTAGGCGATCATCTTGTCGTGGATATTACAGCCAAGCACAACGGTGCCGGCCCGCTCGAATACCTGCGGCACGGCGGCCACGCCGGAATACAGTTTCTGGTCGAATTTGTGCGCCGGCGAGAACGAGTAAATATGGTGGCGCACCTTGTCGTTGTTGGGGAAGGAGACCTTGCTGCCGGTCTGCACCACCGACACGAGCGGGATGAATTTGAGCCCCTTCTGTTCAATTTCACCGGACTTCTGCACCTTCGGCGGCGCCGCCGCGCCCTCGCCTTCGACATAGACCACCGTGTCGGCCAGCGGCTTGCCGGCCGCATCATGCACGACGACGGCCACGCCGGTCGCGCCGGCGTCCAGGCAGGCGGCGAACATGCAGGCAAAGACCAGGGGGCGCAGGGGCAGTTTCATGGGCATGAACGATCGTTTGTCAGGGGAATGTACATGGTACGTCATCATGGCGATCGATGGTAGCGTGCCAGCAAGAAAATTCCACAAGGCATCATTCATCATCCTGTCACACAAGGCCGCTAACATCACGCCATTTTTCCGTCCAGGTGAACGCCATGCCCGCCCAGCCCCTCGCCACTGTCCTGCCCCTGCGCCCCGCCGGCGACGATGTCTTGCACCGCCACCTGCTTGACATCCTGGCGCGGCGCCAGCTCAGCGCCCTGCTCCAGCCCATCATCCACATGGCCACGGGCGACATCATCGGCTACGAAGGCCTGGTGCGCGGGCCGTCGGACAGCCCCCTGCATGCGCCGATGAACCTGTTCAAGGCCGCCCGCAGCGGCGGCTTGACGGCGCAGCTCGAACAGCTGTGCCGGCGCGTGGTGCTCGAACGTTTTGTCGAACTGGGACTGCCCGGCAAAGTCTTCCTCAACGTCAGCCCCGAATGCCTGCTCGCGCGCGACGCGCAATCGGGCGACACGATGGACTTCATCCACCAGGCCGGCATCAATCCCGAGCGCGTCATCATCGAGCTGACGGAAAACCAGCCCACCTACGATTACGCCCTGATGCGCGAAGCGGTGCTGCACTTTCGCAAACTGGGCTTCCAGATCGCCATCGACGACCTGGGCGAAGGCTTCTCCAGCCTGCGCCTGTGGTCCGAGCTGCGCCCCGAATTCGTCAAGATCGACATGCACTTCATCCAGGGGATCAACAACGACCCGGTCAAGCTGCAGTTCGTGCGCTCGATCCAGGAGATCGCGGAAAAATCGGACACCCTCGTCATCGCCGAAGGCATCGAAACCCAGGCCGAGCTGCTGGTGCTGCGCGACCTGAATATCGGCTTCGGCCAGGGCTACCACCTGGGCCGCCCGCACAGCCACCCGGCCACCGCGCTGCCGGCCGAAGTGGTCAAGGCCCTGGGGCGCGGCGGCGTGGCCGTGTATCCGCAACGCGGCCCCTTCGACAAGCAGCATGCCAGCATCCTCAAGCTGCTGCACGAAGTGCCTTCGATCCCGCCGACGGTCAATAACAACGACCTGTACGAGATCTTCCTGGCCGATCCGAAGCTGCAAATCGTGCCCGTCGTCGACGAGGGCAAACCGCTTGGCCTGGTGAGCCGTTTCGACATGATCGACCATTTCGCCCGGCCCTACCAGCGCGAGCTGTACGGCAAGAAGTCCTGCACCCTGTTCATGGACGCCGCTTCCATCATCGCCGACAAGGACACCAGCCTGCAGGACCTGTCCTTCCTGATGGTGCAGGCCGAATCGCACCACCTGTTCAATGGCTTCATCATCACCGACCAGGGGCGCTACCTGGGCATGGGCCGCGGGCATGACCTGATGCGCGAGATCACGCAGATGCAGATCACGGCGGCGCGCTATGCCAATCCGCTGACGCAGCTGCCGGGCAATGTGCCGATCAACGAGCATATCGACCGCCTGATCCAGAGCGGTGCGCGCTTCTGGGTCTGCTATTGCGACCTCGACCACTTCAAGCCCTTCAACGACGTCTACGGCTACCGCAAGGGCGACGACGTGATCCAGCTATGCGGCTCGATCCTCTCGGCCGGCGTCGATGCCGATCGCGATTTTGTCGGCCATATCGGCGGCGACGATTTCATGATCGTGTTCCAGAGCGAAGACTGGGAAACGCGCTGCCGCGCCATGCTGGCGCAGTTCGGCGAGGCCATAGCCGCCTTCTACTCGCAGGACGACCGCGAGCGCGGCGGCTACCTGAGCGAAGACCGCCAGGGCAAGAAGGTGTTCTATTCCTTGATCAGCCTGTCGCTGGGTGCGATCCACACGGCGCCGCGCCAGTACTATTCGCACCACCAGATCGCCACCGCCGCCACCGAGGCCAAGAAACAGGCCAAGAAAATCCATGGCAACAGCCTGTTCATCGACCGCCGTTCGGCGCAGGCGGCTTGAGGTGGGCCTGGCGCCATTGCTGTGACAGGTCGATCGCTGCGCCGATTTCGGCAGGGGTGAGGCGGCGCGCGTAGACGCTCTTGTTGGCGTTGGCCGATGCGTCGCCGGCGCCGGCCGCGAGCAGCATCCACATATAGGATCGCACGCAATCGCGCTCGACGCCGCGCCCGCTGCTGTACATGCCGCCCAGGTTGTACTGGGCCAGCGCGTGCCCTTGCTCGGCCGCCTGGGCGTACCAGAACACGGCCAGCTGGTCGTCCTGTGGCACGCCCTGGCCATTCGCATGCAGCACGGCCAGGTTGTTCTGGGCGCTGGCATCGCCCTGCTCGGCCGCCAGCCGGTACCAGCGCGCCGCCTGCGCTTCGTCGCGCGCCACGCCCTGGCCGGTTGCATGGAACACGCCCAGGTTGAACTGCGCGTTGGCCGCGCCCTGTTCGGCGGCGCGCCCGTACCAGGCCAGGGCCCGCGCCAGGTCGCGCTCCACGCCCCTGCCCGTGGAGTACATGCTGCCCAGGTTGTACTGGGCCAGCATATGGCCTTGTTCGGCGGCGCGCTGGTACCAGGCCAGGGCGGCCGATTCGTCCTTCTTGATGCCATGGCCCAGTGCCAGCAGCACGCCAAGATTGTATTGCGCTTCCGGTTCGCCCTGCCTGGCCGCGCGCTGCAGCCAGTTGTGGGCGCGCACCGCGTCGGCGCGCACGCCCAGGCCTTCGGCGTAGGCCATGCCCACTTCGCGCTCGGCCTGCGCCACGCCCTGCGCCGCGGCCTGGCGGAACCAGCCCAGTGCCAGGATCGCACTGGCGTCGACGCCCTGGCCGCGCTGGTACATCAGGCCCAGCTGCAGTTGCGCATCGGCCTCGCCCTGCACGGCCGCCTTGCGCAACCAGGCCATCGCCAGCGGATAATTCTGTCCGATGCCAAGGCCATGCAGATATGCTTCGCCGACGAGGTGCTGGGCGCTGGCCACGCCCTGGTCGGCCGCGCGATAAAACCAGGCGAAGGCCAGCTCGTGGCATTGCTCGACACCGCAGCCTTTTTTATAGAGTTGTCCGAGGTTTTGCTGGGCCGAAGCGTCGCCCTGTTCGGCTGAACGGCGGAACCAGAAGGCGGCCTGGTCATCGTTCTTGTCCACCCCGCGTCCGTTGAAATACAGGGCGCCAAGATGGTTCTGGGCGAAGGCCAGGCCCTGCATGGCGGACTTGCGCAGCCACAGAAAGGCATGCTGGTCATCGCGCTCGATCGCTTCGCCCTTCTTGTACATCAAGCCCAGGTTGAACTGGGCATACGCGTCACCGCGCTCGGCCGCTTCGCGAAACCACAGAAAGGTCTGGTAGTTTTCCCGGGTGACATGTTGCCGATTCATGTACATCCTCCGGTGCCCGTGCCTTCAAAAGTATTATTAAAATCATAATATCAAGCACAGGCCGGGGGTTTGATGGCGCACAAGCGTGCGCCGCAAAACGTCGGGGTCACATCTGACATTCGGACACGGGCCCAGCTGTAGACGGCGCTACAGCTGGGC
>JAZJYP010000336.1:0-16057 GCA_040390345.1 Pseudomonadota bacterium
TGCTTTTAAATCGTGGTCTGACCCCGGTTGTCAAGTTGCCGGGTTTGACCCCGCGCATATCAAGCGGCGGCGTTGAGGATGGTGCCCAGGCGCTGGCCCAGGTTGTTGAGCGTCGGCAGCGGCGGCGGGGCCGGGGGCGGGGGAGCGATGCTGCGTTCCCGCGGATTTTGCAAAGTCTGCTTGGCTTCAGCTTGCTGCGCCGGCGGCGGCGCCGACACCTTGGTATTGGACGACACACTGCTCACTGCCATATTGCCACTTCCTTCATGATGGTTGCTCTATGGCATTATTTTAAGCGATCACGGAAGAAATTGCTTGAGGGAATAAAAAACGGGCGCCGCGGCGCCCGTTTTGCTGGGGGAAGGTGGTTCAGGCAGCGGCGGGCAGGCGCGGACGCGTCGCATACAGGCTGGGCACTTCCGGCGCGGCGCGCTTGGCCGTGGCGCCGGACCAGGCAGTCTTCTCGCCTTGCGCAGCCGTTGCACCCGACCAGGCGGTCTTGCCCTGGCCAGCCGTGGCACCGGACCAGGCTGCCTTGGCGGTGGCGCCCGACCAGGCGGTCTTGGCCTGGCCTGCGGTCGCCCCGGACCAGGCGGTCCTGGCTTGCTGGCCGGCGGTGGCGCCCGACCAGGCCGTCTGGGCGGTGGCGCCGGACCAGGCCGTTTTAGCCTGGCCTGCCGTTGCACCCGACCAGGCAGTTTTGGCTTGCTGGCCTGCCGTGGCCCCCGACCAGGCGGTCTTGGCCTGGCCTGCCGTTGCGCCCGACCAGGCGGTCTTGGCCGTCGCGCCCGACCAGGCCGCCGTGCCGCTGGCGGCCGCTGTACGGATATAGTCTTCGCCGAAGGTCTCTTCGTACAACTCCTTCATGCGGTCGCCCACGCGCTGGTGCGCCGCTTCGTCATCCTCGCCGCGCAGGCCCAGGTAGGGGAAGTGGTGCAGGAAGTAGCCAAACACGTTCTCGCAATCGACGGCATATTTCATCGTGTCGAGGATGTGGTAGTGCCAGAAGGTGTCGACATCGAACAAGGGTGCCGTTTCCTCGTTCGGGAACGCCTTCATCAGGTAGAGGAAGCGGCGGTATTCAAATTCCACCGCATTGGCTTTTTCCAGCGACCAGCCTTCGCCGGATTCTTCATGCATGATCTTGACCTTGATCGGGTCCAGGTCGAGTTCTGCGATGGCTTTGAAGTCTTCATTCGAGATCATTTGGGATTTCCTTCCGTTTCGGATCGAGTTTAGAGGGTAACTTTGGTCGATTACCGAGCGGCGGATTCGTGGTCGCCTGGCATGCACCGACAGCATGTATTTGAATGCATCAATCCTTTGCACAGTGGTTTTGTGCGTTAGTTGATGCAGATCAATTCCCCCTTAGTATAGGCAAGTATGGCCGCATTTCAATGGCTGTAAACCAATCGTGCACGCCCCAGGAATTAACAACCTTTATCGACGGCAATTTTCACAAGGCCCCGTGATGGTGCGACTAAGCTACTGTTTCATAAAGGAAAAAGCCGCCTGGAAGCAGATAATAACGGCGGAATACAAAGCTTGAACAATGGAAAAAGTTACAAAGTGTGAGAATTAATTTCGCTGCAGCGTGGACTGCATCGGAAACCATTCTTGCCGACAAGTTCAAGGTAAAGATTGATCTTTATCAAACATTGCCTCGGTCGATTCCTAGTTTCTAAGTAGGAAGTCCTGGCGCAGGCGCTCAGGCGATCGCGAGATCGGCAATGGGGTGTTGGCTGCCTGCCCTCAGCGGAACGGTGACGTGGATGTAGGTGCCCATGCCGGGGTTGCTGGTGACGGCGAAGGTGCCGCCGAGCAGCTTGATGCGCTCCTCGATGCCCACCAGGCCAAAGGAGCCGGCCTTGTGGCGCCCGGCTGCGGCCATGCCGCGCCCGTTGTCCGACACCGTCATCATGAGCGTGGCATCGTCGCGTCGCAGGCGCACCTGGACGTGGCTGGCCTGGGCGTGGCGCACGATGTTCGACAGCGATTCCTGCAAGATGCGGAAAAAGGCGGTGGCGCAATGGTCGTCGACCTCGAGCTCGTCCTCGGCCTCGATCAGCTCGCAGGCGATGCCGGTGCGGCGGCGGAAATCGGCGATCTGCCAGTCAACCGCCGCCGACAGGCCCAGGTCGAGCACGTTCGGGCGCAAGTCGTTGATGATCTGGCGCACGCTGCGGATGGTGCTGTCGATCTGGGCCACCGTGGCCAGGGCGCGCGCGTGCAGGCGCGGCGCGCGCGCTCCGGTGCGCGCGGCCAGGATGTCCGCTTCGATGCGCAGGGCCAGCAGGTTCTGGCCCAGGTCATCGTGGATTTCGCGCGCGATGCGCTTGCGCTCGTCTTCCTTGATCTGGTCGGCGTGGGCGGCCAGCTGGCGCAGCTTTTCATGCGACAGTTCCAGGCGCGACTGGCTGGTGCGCAGTTCGCGCGTCATCTCGCGCGCCATCTGCAAGGCACGCTGGCGCGACGACGCCAGCGTGTGGAACAGGGCGTACAGCAGCATCGTCGTGACGAAGCCGGCGCCGCCCGCCAGCCAGGGGAAGGCCACGTCGAAGCCCGTAAAGAGGGCGTCCTTGTCGACGCTGAACTGGCCCTGCCATGGGCGGCCGTTGAAGTCGATCGGCAAGGTCTTGACGAAGCTGCCGCTGCTGGCCGGGGCCAGGGGCGGGTCCGGCTGGGCCAGGGTGGCGGCGCTGTCATAGAGCAGGGTGTCCTTGTCCGCGCCGTGGTGCACCATGGTCAGGCGGGCATGGCGCGCCGGCATGGCGTCGAGCACGCCCTGCACCAGGCGGTCGATCGACAGGCCCATACCGACACTGCCGATGAAGGCGGCGCGCCGTTCGGCCACGCTGGTGGTGGGCATGCCGCTGCGGTAGATCGGCAGGCGCATGGCCAGGCCGTTGCGGTTCGGTCCGGAAAACACGTCCAGCGGCAGGCCGGAACTGGACAAGGTGCCCGTGTCGCGCGCCAGGTCGAGCGCGGCGGCCACGCTGGGGCGGGTGTGCAGGTCCAGGCCCAGCTTGTGGCCCCAGGTGCCGATCGGCTCAATATAGACCAGGGCCGAATAGCTGTCGCGCCGGCCCGGCGGCTGGATCGCGAAGGGCGGGTAGCCATCCTCGGCCCCGGCGCCGTCGTGCGCGATCTCCGCTTCCACGCGCACGCGCTCGGCCTCGCTGAAGGTGCGCGCGAAGTTGATCGTTTCGATGCCGGGGAAGTGGCGCGCCAGGTCCAGGCCGGCCACATAGCGGTGGAAGGCGGCGCGCGAAATGCTCTCGTTGGCTTCGAACATGCTGGCGCTGCCGCGCAGCACGTCGGTGTAGTTCTTGATGCGCGCCTCGATGGTGGCCTGGGCATTGCGCGCCATCGTATCGAAGCGCTCCTTGGCGTCGCTCTCGACCGAGGTGGCGGTGGCGGCATGGAAGATCGCACCGACCCCCAACGAGAGGATCAGCCCGAGCCACAGCGCGGGCGCGCGTGGCGAGAAACGGGCAGGGCGGCCGAGCGAGCGCTTGATGGTTGGCATTGTTGGTTATTAGTTAACGTTAACCATCAATGTATATATTGCGAGTACCATTCGTCAACTCGAACATTTGGCCAGGTAAAAAAAAATCCCGCCGAAGCGGGATTTTTGTAAGAAATTTAACACTTTTATTTGGCGAAGCTGTCCTTCAGCGTCGTCACCCGGTTAAAGACGGGCTTGCCCGGCGTCGAGTCGATGCGGTCGGCCACAAAGTAGCCGTGGCGCTCGAACTGGTAGCGCTCGTCGCCGACCGCCTTGGCCATGCCCGGTTCCAGGTAGGCGGTGATGACTTCCTTGGCATGCGGGTTGAGCAGGGACTTGAAATCCTTGCCGCCGGCATCGGGCTGGGCGTCGGTAAACAGGCGCTCGTACAGGCGCACTTCGGCTGCCAGCGCGGTGGCGGCCGAGACCCAGTGGATATTGCCCTTGACCTTGTAGGCGTTCGAGCCTTCCGTGCCCGATTTGCTGTCGGCGAAATAATTCACGTGCACGGCCACCACATTGCCGTTGGCGTCCTTGTCGAAGCCCGTGCATTCGGTCACATAGCCGTGGCGCAGGCGCACGCGCGAACCGGGCGCGTCGCCAATCGGCGGGAAGTAGCGGAAATAGCCCTTGCTCGGCACTTCCATGAAGTCTTCCTGCTCGATCCACAATTCGCGCGTGATCGGAAAGTGGCGCTCGCCCATCTCGGGGTGGTGCGGGTGCACGGGCGAGGTGCAGTCGACGCTCTCACCCTCGGGGAAGTTATCGATGATCAGTTTGAGCGGGCGCAGCACGGCCGTCGCGCGCGGCGCTTTCGGGTCGAGGTCGTCGCGCAGGGCGCCTTCGAGGGTGCTCATGTCGATCCAGCCGTCGGCCTTGGACACGCCGATGCGTTCGCAGAACAGCTGGATCGCTTCGGGCGTGTAGCCACGCCGGCGCAGGCCGACGATGGTGGGCATGCGCGGATCGTCCCAGCCGTCGACGATGCCTTCGTCAACGAGCTGGCGCAACTTGCGCTTGGACGTGACGACATAGGTCAGGTTCAGGCGCGCGAACTCGTACTGGCGGGGCACCGGCTGGGTGAGCATGCCGCCGTCGGCCAGGGTGGCCAGCAGCCAGTCGTAGAAGGGCCGGTGGTCCTGGAATTCGAGCGTGCACACCGAGTGGGTGATGTTTTCCAGCGCGTCCGAGATCGGGTGCGTGTAGTCGTACATCGGGTAGATGCACCAGGCGTCGCCCGTGCGGTGGTGGTGCGCATGGCGGATGCGGTAGATGGCCGGGTCGCGCAGGTTCATGTTCGGCGCGGCCATTGCGTCTTCGCTCATTTTCGCGCGCAGGATATGTTCGCCGTCCTGGTACTTCCCGGCGCGCATATCGCGAAAGAGCGCCAGCGATTCGGCGGCCGGGCGGTTGCGGAACGGCGAATTGGTGCCGGGCGTGCCGAAGTTGCCGCGGTTTTTAGCCATGTCCTCGGCACTCTGGCTGTCCACATAGGCGTGGCCCGAAGTGATCAAGTATTCGGCCATCAGGTACAGGCGCTCGAAATAGTCGCTGGCGTAGTATTCATGCTCGTTCCACGCGAAGCCGAGCCACTTGACCGAGTCGATGATGGTGTCGACGTATTCGGTTTCTTCCTTTTCCGGATTGGTGTCGTCAAAGCGCAGGTGGCAGCGGCCGGCGTAGTCGCGCGCCAGGCCGAAGTTCAGGCAGATCGATTTGGCGTGGCCGATGTGCAGGTAGCCGTTCGGCTCCGGCGGGAAGCGGGTGATCACGCTGGGCATGCCGGGGCGGTCATGGGTGCCGCTGGCGATGTCGGACTCGACGATCGCGCGCAGGAAATTGGACGACGGCGCCGGGGTATTCTTCTCGTTGCTCATGTAGGCAGTGCAGGATTGTTAGGGTTGCGGCATTTTACCGTATGTGGCGCCAGGAACAGGGCCAAGCGCCATGGATGAGCGCTTTTATAGGATAATCACTCTTTTACGCAATGTAGCCGGGAGTTTCCTAGTGGAAAATTTATACGCCATTCTCGGTGTGGCGCCCAATGCCAGCGATGACGAGATCAAGAAGGTCTACCGCTCGCTGGCCATGCGCTACCACCCGGACCGCAACCATGCGCCCGGGGCCGAAGCGCGTTTCAAGGGCATCGCCAAGGCCTACGAAATCCTGTCCGACCCCGTCAAACGGGAAGAATACAACCAGAGCGTCAACCACCGCATCATCCTCGATGCGGAAGGCGAAGCATTTGAACTGTGGCGCTCGCTGTTCAACCTGAACGGCGTCACCCTGCCAGCCTGACCGGCGCGGCCCCTGTGCCGCGCCCGCATCACCTTAGGAATTGAAACAATGAGAAAAGTACATCCCGAATTCGCCTACCAGTCGCGCGAATTGGGCGGCCAGATCGAAGGCATTTTGGGCGACCCGCCGAACAAGAAGAACTACGACATGATGGTCGGCGCGCTGGTGTCCGAATATACCAGCGGCGGCGGCATCGAAGACGTCAACATGATGAGCTTTGCCCTGGTCGACGCGATCAGCTTCAGCGACCCGAAAGGTTTGCTGGCCGCGGCGGGCGAGTATGAAGGCGGCGACCCGGCGGCGGTGTTCGCGATGGCCTCCTGCAAGGGCGACGCCGAGGCGATGTACGCGGCGATGACGGACAAGCACCCGGAACTGGCGCGCCAGGCCATCATCACCGCTTTCCTGTACAAGCACCCGCGCAAGTGGGATGAAGAAGACGAGTCGCTCGAGCAGTTGTCGGCCAACGACGATGGCGACGACGTGCATGACGAAGACGGCGTCACCGACGACTTCGCACAGATGTTCGACCAGGACGGAGAGTGAGCATGAACGACAAGACCCATCTTCCCGCGCTGTCCAAGCAAGTCAGTGAACTGGTGCTGGCCGGCTCGCTTGGCCACGCCGAGCAGGCCTTCTCGGAGGCGGCCGAACAATTCGGCGACCTGGCCGTGGCCGAAGTGCTCGACACCTTGCCCCCGCAAGTGACGGCCCTGCACCTGTCCGGCTTCGACGGCGGCAAGACCTCGCTGGCGACCTTGCTGGTGTCGCCCAAGGCCTGGGCCGATTCGCTCGCCTTCTTCGCCGCCACCTGGGCCGACGACATGATCGAGGACGACCCCGAGCGCATCGCCGAATCGCTGTTCGCGCACATCCACGGCATCGTGTTCTCCAGCGACGACCCCGAGCGCCGCCACGAGCTGCTCGCCGCCGCCTCGGCCACCGACCATGGCGCGACCGCGTTTGCCATCCTGTTCTCGATGGCGCCCAAAGAGATCCTCGAAGTGGCCGGCGAAATCCTCGCCAAGGGCCCTTACATCACCGGCCAGACCTCGTCCGACAGCGACATCGTGCCGCTGGCGATCGAACTGGCCAAGGCCAGCGAAGATGGCTGGGACCGTTCGCTGTTCGAGCTGTTCCCCGACTTTCGCCACAGCGGCGACCTGGCCGACGCCGAATTCTCGGACGACCCGGACGACGAACCGAAGTTTTTGCAGCGCTCGACCAAGGAGCTGCTGTACCGCTTGCGCAAGCAGGTGCCCTCGTCGCGTTCGGCCGTACCGAAACGCGGCACCCGCAAGAGCCTTGGTACCGGCATCTTCTCGTGAAAGTGAGCCGTTAAGACATGCTTCCAGCTATTGTTGTAGAACGCCTGCCGCGGCTGGTGCGCGCGATCAGGTGCCTGTCCACGCGCACCGAAGACGAGTGTGTGATCCTGGCCGATGAACTGGCCGGCATCACCGCCATGGTGGCCGAAAAATTCACCAACGACCGCACTGCCGAAGGCATCGCGCGCGCCTACTTCCTCACCGTGGGCGGCGTGTCGCTGGGCCTGGAGCACGAGATCGAAGGCGACGACGAGGCGGCGCTCGATTACCTCGTTGAGCATGGCGCCGAGCAGGCTTTCCAGGTGGGCTTTCGCATGATCCGCGAGCTGGCCGCGCTGCCGGAAGATACGCTGGTGGGCGAATACGACCAGGACCCCGTGTATGCGCAGCGGCGCCTGAAGGAATTGTTCGTCGATATCTGCCATGCGGACCCGGGCCAGAACTGGGCCGGGTTCGAGAAGTACCAGCTGCAGTTCAACCAGCGCAAGGAAGCGCAGGCGATCGTGCGCGCAGCCGGCTGGCTGCGCCGCCATCACAGCGACGGCCCGGTCAATGAGCCGGATCTGAACGCGGAAGGCGTGATCGCGCTGGCGATCATCTTTGCCATCGAAGGGGCCGGGCGCATCGTGGCGCGCACCGGGCAGAAAGAGTTCGAGCGCCTGGTCAAGTCGGTGCGCAAGAACAAGCCCGATTATGAAGAAGGCTGGGCCAGGCTGATGGCGGCTGTGCCGGCGCAGCACCAGCCGGTGATCGCCGAGCGCATCGCCTCGTACCGCGAGAACTGCACGGTGATCCAGAAGATCCGCACGCGTGCGGCGATGAAGACCTTGTTTGCCGAGCTCGAAAACTACGCCGGCTCCGAGCTCGATGCCGACTATTCGTAAGTGACGCGTGGGCGCGTGCACGCACCCTACGTAGGGTGGGCACATGTGCCCACGCGGACTACAACACCTTGAGGAACGCCGCCAGATCAGCCGCCTCCTGCGGCGAGAAGCCAATCCGGAAGCGCTGGTCATAAAAGCGCACCACCTCCTCGATCGACCCTGCCGACCCATTGTGGAAGTAGGGCGAGCGTGCCTCCAGCCCACGCAGGCTTGGCGTCTTCACGCGCCCCACATCGCGCCACTTCCCGGACAACATTGCCGCCCCCGGATCGCTCGTCTCAATGACTTCGCCCGTGGCCGTATTGCGCAAGGTGTACAGCGGCAGGTCCTGCGTGCGCCGGTTGGCCGCCGACACCCCGGTATTGAACATGCGCGCCACCGAATGCGTGCCCGAGTTGGGCGTGCTGTGGCAGCTGGCGCAGGTGCCGCGCTGCAGCGGCAAACGCAGTTCATCATTGAAGCCAGCGACGCCCACAATATTGAACGGCCGGTTATTGAAAATCTGCTCGCCGCGCGCCACGGAAGCGCGCGCCAGGTCCCGTGCTGAGGGTGGCGGTGGCGCCGCACGACCGCGCTGCGGCGGTGGAGGCGGCGCAGCCAGGTTGCGCCAGGCGCCAAACAGCGTGAACACATTGCGGTTGAACGGCGCGCCGCTCTGGTAGTCGCCCGCTTCCACATCATTGATGCCCCAGTAGCCATTCTGCTTCGACAGGTTCAATGGCCCGCCCAGCGCACCAGCGTCGGTAAGGCTGCCCACATCATTGGACAGTACCTGGGCCGTAAACAGGGTCTTTTCAAAATCCATAATCGAGCGCTGTTCGGCCGCCGTCAGGTCCTGCGCCGCTTCGGCATGGCCGCGCACGGCGCTGTTGGACTGGTGCAGCAGGTCGAAGTCGACGCTGGCGTAGCAGCGCGCCGGCCGAGCACCAACGATGCACAGTTTGGAGTTCGCATCGGTGAAGGTCTCGCGCCCATCCCACATGACGCTGTTGATGAATTTGAGATTGGTGCTCGGCAGCGGACGGCGGAACATTGACAGTTCCTTGTCGCTGGCGTAGTGGTAAGGGTCGTCGGCCTTGACCAGCGTGAACTCGGCGCCAGCCGGCATCGGCAAGCCGACGCGGATCAGGCCCTTGGTGAGCAGCATACTGTAGGCCAGGCGCTTCTGGTCCAGCGTGGCGACGGGCGCGAGCGGCGAGTTGGCGCCATCGTTCAATTTGAAGACAGGGTCGGCGCCGGCGCTGGCGGTGAAGCGCGCGTTCAGGCCCGCTGGGCCGATGCTCCAGCCTTCACCTTCCTTGTGGCAGGTGGCGCAGGAGCGGCCATTGCCCATCGGTTTGAAGAAGGCATTGCTGGTGTCGACGCCGCCGACGGTACTGAAGGTGAGCGCGAAGCCTTCTTCATTGGGCTGGTTGACCGGCGCGATGACGGCCGTCGTGCGCGCCACGTCGCCGGACGAGGAACTGTTGCCGCCCTGGCTGATGGCCGGTGCGCTGGTGGAGGTGTCGCTGCCGCCGCATGCCGAGAGCAGGGGGGCGAGAAGGAGCAGGCGCCATTTCATGTTGTTTCTCCATTCAGGTGTTAGTGGAACGGAGAATGCGGCAACAATGTGCAGGAAAAATGGAGACTGCGAAGTCAAGCGCCGCGCGCGGCTTCCGATGCGATCTTGATGAAGGCTTCGACCAGGGGCGCGTCCTCGTGGGCGCGCCAGGCCAGCATCAGGGTGGTGCTGGCATCGGCGTCGCTCACGTGGCGGTACACCACGCCATCCATGTGGATGCGGTTGAAGGAGGAGGGCAGCAGGGTCACGCCGCAGCCGGCGGCGATCAGGCCGATGATGGTCGACGCTTCGCCCGCCGTCTGGGCGATGTGCGGCACGAAGCCGGCGGCGCGGCACAGGTGCAAAATCTGCGGGTAGATACCGGTGCCGGCATTGGACGGATACATGACGAAGGCTTCGCCGGCCAGGTCCTCGATGGCGACGGCGCGGCGCGTGGCCAGCCGGTGCCCGGCCGGCAGCACGGCCACCAGCGGATCTTCGCGCAGCGCGGTGAGGGCGATGTTGTCCGGGACGGCCAGGTCGGGCGGGCGGATGAAGCCCAGGTCCAGGGTGCGCTGGGCCAGGCCTTCGAGCTGGCGCAGCGTGGCCAGTTCGTGCAGCGTGAGCGTCACTTGCGGGTAGGCGGCGCGGTAGTGGTTGATGGCGGCGGCGAACAGGGGCGTCAATGGCGTCGAATAGGTGAAGCCGATGCGCAGCTCGCCCGCTTCGCCCCGTTCGGCGCGGCGCGCCGTTTCCTGCGCCTGTTCCGCGAGCAGGAACAGGCGGCCCGCCTCGGTCAGGCGCACCGAGCGCTTGGTGCGTGCCAGTAGCAGGGCGCCCACGTCGGCTTCCAGCACCTGGATGGCGTGCGACAACGGCGGCTGGCCGATGTGAAGGCGCTCGGCCGCGCGGGTGAAGTGCAGTTCTTCGGCGACGGCGATGAAGTAACGCAGGTGGCGCAGTTCCATTAATCTAATTTTTAGATGAATAACGACTCAAATATATATTGGACAGTATTAATAGGCAATCCTAAGATGAATCACTCTCATCGACCACGCCAGTCCACAATGCCCATCGCCGCCGGCACACCTGCCTTCCAACGTATCAACCGCGCCATGCTGTTTGGCGGCTTTGCCACTTTCGCCCTGCTGTATTGCGTTCAGCCGCTGATGCCGCTGCTGGCCGCGCACTTTGCGTTGACGCCGGCGCAGTCCAGCTGGGTGCTGTCGGCGTCGTCGATGGCGCTGGCCATCTCGCTGGTGTTTTCCAGCAGCTTGTCCGAGCGCATCGGGCGGCGCCGCCTGATGTCGGGCGCCATCGTGCTGGCCGCGCTGCTCACGCTGCTGTGCTGCTTCGCCCAGACCTATGCGCAGCTGCTGGTGCTGCGCACCTTGCTCGGCTTCGCACTGGGCGGCATGCCGGCTGTCGCCATGGCTTACCTGAGCGAAGAAATTGAAGGAAGCTCGCTCGGCCTGTCGATGGGGATCTACATCGGCGGCACGGCCTTCGGCGGCATGGTGGGGCGCGTTGCCGCCTCGGTCTTGAGCGACCTGCTGTCGTGGCGCGTGGCGCTGGGCGTGATGGGCGTGTCCGGCCTGTACGCGGCCTGGGAATTCTGGCGCAGCCTGCCGCCGTCGCAGAACTTCCGACCCTCGGGCGCGAGCTTCGTACAGGCCGCGCGCATGCACTTGATGGATCCGGCGTTGCGCTGGCTGTTCCTGTTCGGCTTCCTGCTGATGGGCTGCTTCGTCAGCCTGTACAACTACAGCAGCTACCTGCTGATGGCGGCTCCCTACCACCTGTCGCAAAGCGCGGTCGGTGCGTTGTCGGTGTTGTATGTGCTGGGCGCCTGGGCCTCGGTGTGGGCGGGCCGCCTGGCCGACCGCCTGGGGCGGCGCCAGGTGCTGTGGATCGTCATCGCAATGATGTTCGGCGGCCTGGCCCTGACGCTGCTGCCTTCGCTGGTGGGGGTGCTGGCCGGGATGGCCCTGTTCACGGTGGGCTTCTTCGCCTCGCACACGGTGGCCAGCAGCTGGGTGGGGCGGCGCGCGCGCGCGCCGCAGGCGCTGGCCTCGGCGCTGTACCTGTTCTTCTACTACGTGGGCGGCAGCGTGCTCGGTTCTTCGCTCGGCGTGCTGTGGCAGGGCGGCGGCTGGCATGCCGTGGTGGGCGCGCTGGCGCTGGTGCTCACCTGCGCACTTGCCATCGCGCTGCGCATGCGTGGTATCGCGCCGCTGCCGGAAGCGGCAGTCCCGGCCTGAATCCACATTTCCTGCACATTTGGACGGTATGATGGCGGTATGCGATCCCACCATCCATCATGCGCCTGACCATTGCCCGCAAAATCGCGCTGGCGGTGCTGGCCATCGTCATCGTCTCCATCGGCACGATGGCGTGGGTGACCAGTTCCAACCTGCAGCGTGGCTTCATCGCCTACCTCAACGAGATGCAGGCCCAGGACCTGGACCAGCTGCGCGACCTGCTGGCCGAGCGCTATAAACGCGAGGGCAATTTCGAATGGCTGCGGCGCAAACCACGCGCCCTGCGCGAGGTGCTGGACCAGATGAAGATGCAGATCCAGGCCGAACCGGCGGGCCGCGGGCACCGCCGTCCGCCACGGCACGAGGACGACGAAGGCCCGGCACCGCGCCGCGAAGCGGGCGTCGATGGCCGTCCACCCCCGCTCGACGAAGGCGGCGACGACCGGCCACCGCCACCGCGCGGGCGCGCCGACGACCGGCCCGACGCGCCACCGCCCCATGCCAGGCCGCCGCAGGGCGCGCGCGACCCGATGGGCTTTGCCGCGCGCGTGTCCATCAAGGATGCCGACGGCAGCGTGCTGATGGGGCCTCCCGAATTCCCGCCCGGCGAAGAGCGCGCCATCATCGTTGGCGGCAAGACCGTGGGCGTGATGCGCCTGCAACCGCTGCGCCAGGCCACGGGCGCGAACGCCAGCGCCACCGGCTTCCTGCAAAAGCAGCTGCGCGATATCTTCATCCTGTCCGCCTTCCTGATTGGCCTGTCGGTGCTGGCCGCCCTGTGGCTGGCGCGTCACCTGCTGCGGCCCGTGGCCGCGCTGCGCGACGTAACGCGGCGCATCGCGCGCGGCGACTTCGGTGCGCGCGCACCGTTGCTCTCGCGCGACGAACTGGCCGAGCTGGCGCTGCACGTCAACGAAATGGCGCAAGCCTTGCAGGACAGCGAACAGCAGCGCCGCAAGATGCTGGCCGATATCTCGCACGAACTGCGCACGCCGCTCACCGTCATCCGCGGCGAAATCGAAGCCCTGCTCGACGGCATTCGCAAGGCCGACCCGCGCGCCCTCGAATCGCTGCATGCCGAGGTGCTGCGCCTGAATAAGCTGGTAGAGGACCTGCACCAGCTGACCCTGGGCGACGCCGGCGACCTGAGTTTCCAGTGGCAGGAGCTGGACCTGGCCGAACTGCTGCGGCCCCTGCTCGAGCGCTACCGCCTGCGCGCCGACAAGGCCGGCCTGGACCTGCAATGGACCTTGCCCGATGCGCCCGTGACGCTGGAAGGCGACAGTGGCCGCCTGACCCAGGTCTTCCTCAACCTGCTGGAAAACAGCGTACGCTATACCGACGCGGGCGGGCGCATCGCCGTCGCCATGACGGCCGGCCCGTCCGGAGCGGAAGTGAGCATCGACGACAGCGCACCCGGCGTTCCCGCCGGCGCCCACGCCAGCCTGTTCGAACGCCTGTACCGCGTCGACAGCGCGCGCACCCGCGAGAGCGGCGGCAGCGGCCTTGGCCTGGCCATCGTCAAGATGCTGGTCGACGCCCATGGCGGTAGCATTACGGCGACAGCATCTCCGCTGGGCGGCGTGCGCATGACCGTGCGACTGCCCTTACAACACTAAACGATGATGGAACAACGCCCTCATATCCTGGTCGTGGAAGACGACATCAAGATCGCCGCACTGCTGGCCGACTACTTCGAAGCCGCCGGTTTTCGCTGCACCCGCCTGGGCGACGGCCAGTCCGCCGTCGACGCCATGCGCACCGGCGGCGTGGACCTGGTGGTGCTGGACCTGATGCTACCGGTGCTTGACGGGATCGAAGCGTGCAAGGCCATCCGCACCTTCTCGCAGGTGCCCATCATCATGGTGACGGCGCGGATCGACGAAATCGACCGCCTGCTTGGCCTCGAGATGGGCGCCGACGATTATGTGTGCAAGCCCTTCAGCCCGCGCGAAGTGGTGGCCCGCGTGCGCGCCCACCTGCGCCGCGCGACCGGCGCCGTCATGCAGGCACCCAGCGGCCCGGCCTTCGTGGTGGACCGCGCCGGCATGCGCGTCCTGCACAACGGCAGCGCGCTGGTGCTCACGCCGGTGGAATTTCGCCTGCTGGCCGAGCTGGTCGAGCATCCCGACCGCGTCTACTCGCGCCAGCAGCTGCTCGATTTCGCCCACGAAGACCAGCGCGACATCAACGACCGCACGGTCGACTCCCACATCAAGAACATCCGCCGCAAACTACCGCAGGCCGACTGCCTGCAATCGGTTTATGGGGTAGGCTATCGTTTCGAGCATCCCCTGTAAGGTTGGCGCGCGCTGCCCGACCAAATGGGAATGACACGACGGAGCGAGCTATGAACAAAATCTGGACCGGCCTGGCGCTGTGCGCCGCCCTGCAAAGCGCCTGGGCCTGCAGCGGCCAGAGCCCCGCGCACAGCCTTGCATTGATGGAGCTGTACACCTCGGAAGGCTGCGACAGCTGCCCGCCCGCCGACGACTATGTGCGCGGCTTGCGCGCCTCAGGCCTCGGCGCGGACCAGGCGGTGCTGCTGTCGCTGCACGTCGACTACTGGAACTACATCGGCTGGAAAGACCCGTTCTCGCGCGCCGCCTTCACCGAGCGCCAGCGCTGGCTCACTGGGCTGGCTGGCTCGCGCACCGTCTACACGCCGGAATTGTTTGTGGCGGGGCAGGAGCTGCGCGGCGGCGTGGCCGGCTGGAGCCGCGGCATCCCGGCCCTGGTGAAGAAGATCAACGAGCGCCCGGCCCAGGCCAATATCGGCATTTCGCTCGGCGCCCTGGCGGCGGACGGCCTGCCGCTGATCGTCAAGGCGACGGCGCAGGCGCCCGGCACCTTGTATGTGGCGCTGGTGGAGAACAAGATCGCCGTCAACGTCACGGCTGGCGAAAACCGCGGCCACACGCTGCGCCATGAATTCGTCGTGCGCGAATGGCTGCCGCCACAAGAGCTGGGGCGCGACAAGGCCGCAACACTCACGCGCACGGTGGCCCTGCCGGCCGGCGCCGTCGGCAAGAACCTGGGCGTGGCCGCATTCGTGCAGTCCGAGCGCGGCGAAGTGCTGCAAGCGTTCTCGCTGCCTGTTTGCGGCAGCTGATCTGACAAAAAACGCCAGAGCTGTTGGTTCGACGCTAACTTTGTTATGACAAAATCAGTCACTTGAGTGAGGAAAGCAGGTTGGCACGGCCTTTGCTGTAGAGGAACTATCTACAACAAGGAGAACCAATCATGCGCACCTCGATCATCTTCGCTTCCGCCACTGTCCTGTTTGGCCTTGCCGGCCCGGCACTCGCGATCAGCACCGACGTCACCGCCACCAAGGGCGTGACCTTTGGCGGCGCGATCGGCGGCGCCGGCGGCAAATTCGTGCCCTGGGGTGGCAGCATCGTCCTCGACGAAAGCGACGCCTTCCTCAAGTCGAACGGCAAGTGCGCCTTCAACGTCAACTACGACATGCAGAACAATGGCGACAGCACGACCGCCGCATTCAAGAACTACCTGACGGCCAAGGACGCCGTCGTCGCCATCAACAGCGCGCTGGTGCTGAACGCCGGCCAAAGCAAGCAAATCAGCACCCAGCCCTACCTGATGCCCGGCACGTTCGGCTTCTCGCTCAAACTCGATGCCGAAAACGCGCTGGCCGAATCGAACGAATTGAATAATGTCGTCGGTGTGAAGGTCACCCTGAACGGCAGCTGCGGCGCTGCGCCTGTGACGCCGCCGGCACCAAAACCGAAGGCCGACCTGGCCAGCCAAAAAGGCATCGCCATCGGCGGCGCTGTGGGTGGTTCGGGCAGCCATACCGCGCCATGGGGCAGCACTGTGACGCTGCATGCTGCCGATGCCTTCCTGACCTCGAACGGCCTGTGCGCCTTCAACATCATGTATGACCAGGCCAATATCGGCGCCGTTGCGTCCGGCGCCTTCGCCAACCAGATCTTCGCTGGCGCCAGCTTGATCAGCCAGCAGAGCAACCAGTCGCTGGACAAGGGCGTATCGAAGATGGTGATGACCCAGGCCTACCTGGCGCCCGGCACCAGCCAGCTGCGCCTGGTGCTTGACGCGACCAAGCTGGTGGACGAATCGAACGAAGCGAACAACGAATACAAGCTCACCGTGATCGTCGACGCCACCTGCAAACCCGCGACGGCCGTCACCACCCGCAAATAAACGTCGGGGTCACATCTGACATTCGGACATTGCTTTACAACCGGGGTCAGACC
>JAZJYP010000337.1:0-11326 GCA_040390345.1 Pseudomonadota bacterium
AAGCGCTGCGCTTAGGGTCTGTCCCCGATTTGTCCAGTTGCCGGGTTTGACCCCAACTAAATTTACTTCTTGCGGACGACGACGCAGCCGATCGAGTAGCCGGCGCCAAACGAACAGATCACGCCCAGCGCTCCCTTGGCCAGGTCGTCCTGGTGCTTGTGGAAGGCGATGATCGAACCGGCCGAGGAGGTGTTGGCGTAGGTGTCGAGAATGACCGGCGCTTCGCTCGCTTCGGCGTCGCGCCCCAGCAGCATGCGGGCGATCAGCAAATTCATGTTCAGGTTGGCCTGGTGCAGCCAGAAGCGCTGCACCTGCTCGACCTGCAGGCCGGCCGCACCGACCGTGTCCTTGATCATCTCGGCGGCCATCGGGCACACTTCCTTGAACACCTTGCGGCCCTGCTGGCGGAACAGCTTGTCCGGCTGGCCGATCCCGCTTTCGTCGAAACGGTTCATGAAACCGAAGTTGTTGCGGATATTGTTGGAGAACTTGGTCTTCAGCTTCGTCTCGACGATCTCGAACTGGTGGCTCGACGTTGCCGTCTCTTCGGCTTCCACAATCACCGCCGTGCAGGCGTCGCCGAAGATGAAGTGGCTGTCGCGGTCGCGGTAGTTCAGGTGGCCGCTGGTGATCTCGGGATTGAGTACCAGCACGGCGCGCGCCTGGCCGCTTTGCACCGCCGCCACCGCGGTCTGGATGCCAAACGTGGCCGAGGAACAGGCCACGTTCATGTCGAAGCCGTAGCCGTCAATGCCCAGCGCTTCCTGCACTTCCACCGCCATCGCGGGATAGCCGCGCTGCATGTTCGAGCAGGCCACCAGCACCATGTCGATGTCGGCCGCCGTGCGCTGGGCGCGGTCCATCGCGTCGTGTGCGGCCGCCACGCAGATCTCGGCCTGCAGCGACAGTTCTTCGTCGGCCCGCTCAGGGATGCGCGCAACCATGCGGGTCGGGTCGAGGATGCCGGTCTTTTCCATCACGTAGCGCGACTTGATGCCCGACGCTTTTTCGATGAAGCCGGCCGACGATGGTTCGATCGCCGTCACGGTGCCGTCGGCGATGGCGGCGGCATTGTCGCGGTTGAAAATCTCGGTGTAGGCGTTGAAGGCGGTGACCAGTTCTTCGTTCGAGATGGAATAGGGAGGGGTATACAAGCCCGTGCCGCTGATGACGACTTTTTTCATTATTATCAACTTTTCAAATCTGTTAAGCCGAGCGCTTGCTCGGCGCGTGTGCAGATTCTACACAATGCCGTGGCCGCCTGGCCAAATTGGCGGTAGTGGAAAGCTTCAGTGGGCCGGCGCCGGCTTGTCCTGGTGCGCCAGCGTGGTCGGCGCGCCCTTGGACAGCTGCATCGGCAAGCCTTTCAGGTGCAAGATGGCCTGGGCCAGCTGGAAGTCGTCGGCACTGCCGTATTCGAGCGGCTTGCGCTTGCGCTCGGCCGCCAGCAGGCGCAATTCTTCTTCCGCTTCGTCGCGCTTGGCGCGCGCCGTTTCCTTGTCGCGGTCGTTGGACAGGTGCTTGTCGAGGTCCGCTTCGCGCGTGCGCAGGCCGTTCAAGCCGTCGCCGTCGGCATTCTCGTCGACGGCGAAATCGGGCACGATGCCCTTGGCCTGGATCGAGCGGCCCAGCGGCGTGTAGTAGCGCGCCGTGGTGAGCTTGACGGCAGTGTCGTTGACCAGCGGGCGGATGGTTTGCACCGAGCCCTTGCCAAAGGTCTGGCTGCCGATGATGGCGCCGCGCTTGTAGTCCTGCAGCGCGCCGGCGACGATCTCGGAAGCCGAAGCCGAGCCGGTATTGACCAGCACGACGAGCGCGATGTCCTTGATGGCGGCCGGCAGGTGGGCCAGCGGGTCGCTGTCGCCGCGCAGCGAATAGAATTCGGCGCGCCCGTAGAAGTTCTGCTTGGAGTCGGCCAACTGGCCATTGGTCGAGACGATCTCGGCGTCCTTGGGCAGGAAGGCCGCGGCCACGCCGATGGCGCCTTGCAGCACGCCGCCGGGATCGTTGCGCAGGTCCAGCACCAGGCCTTTGAGGTTCGGGTCCTGCTTGTACAGGGCGACGATCTTGGCCGCCATATCGTCAACGGTGGGCTCCTGGAACTGCGCGATGCGCAGCCAGGCGTAGCCCGGCTCGACCATGCGCGCCTTGACGCTTTTCTGGATGATTTCTTCGCGCTGGATGACGAAGGCCAGCGGTGCCGCTTCGTTCTTGCGCACCACCGTCAGCGTGACCTTGGTGTGCGGCTCGCCGCGCATCTTCTTGATCGCTTCGTCCAGGCCCAGGCCCTGGATCGAGGCCGAATCGATGCGGGTAATCAGGTCGCCCGCCTTGATGCCGGCCCGGTAGGCGGGCGAATCTTCAATCGGCGCGACGATCTTGATATAGCCGTCTTCGCTCTGGCCGATCTCGATGCCCAGGCCGACAAAGCGGCCTTGCGTGCCTTCGCGCAGTTCGCGGTAGGCTTTTTTGTCCAGGTAAGCCGAATGGGGGTCGAGCGAGGCCACCATGCCCGAAATGGCTTCGGTGAGCAGCTTCTTGTCTTCGACCGGTTCCACATAGTCGCTCTTGATCAGGCCATACACGTCGGCCAGCTGGCGCAGTTCGTCGAGCGGCATCGAGGGATCGACCGTTTTCTGGGCCAGGGCGGAAAACTGCATGGAAACGGCGATGCCGGCGACAACGCCGAGCGCGATGAGGCCGGAGTTTTTCAGTTTGGAGCCCATGGTTCACCTGGAGGTAGCGGTAAAGATCAGGGCCCAGTATAAACCCTAAACGGCGCCCGCCAGCGTATGCATGCCGCGCCAATCTGCGGGTTTATGTAAAGGCATGTATGCGTTTTCTTTGCGTCGGTAAGCAATTGTAAAGTTCCGCGAAAGCGAGTCGGGCGGGGCCTATAGTGAACTTGTTTTTCTCTCTCCACAGATAAGTGGTCTTGCCCACGGCCCCCGTGGGCTTTTTTCTGCCCGAGCCCCTATGACACTGAAACAACTCGTCGCCACGGCCCTGCTGCTGGGCGTCGCCGCCTCCGCCTACGCCTTGCCCCTGATGGAAATGCGCGCCGAAGACCTGGTGGCCATGGCTCCCGACCTGAAAAAATCGCTGAACCTGAATGCCAATCAGACAATCTTGTGGCAGCAGGTGGACGGCAAGGCGCGCGCCCTGCTGCGCGAGCGCGTCTCGCGCCGCGAACGCCTGCAGCAAAAAACCAGGGAAGCGCTCGATGGCAAGGCGGTTGAATTGCGTGACGTGGCGGCCAGCGTCGATGCCGAAACGGCAACAACGACCCAGGAAGACCGCCAGCTGCGCGAATGGTGGCTGACGGTGAACGACGCCCTCGACGAGAACCAGCGCCAGATGGTGGTCAACCTCGTGGCCGAGCAGCTCATTCGCCTGCCCGACAGCGGCGCGGCCCACAGTGCGCCGCGCGCCAAGGAAGAGGGCGGGCGCGAACGGCGCGGCATGGGCCGCAAGGGCGGCACGGGCGGCCCCGGCACCTGAGTCCTTGTATCGTAAAGTAAAAAGTCGCCCGCCCCGGGCGACTTGCGCTGTGCCCGCAGCTACAATGCCTGCTCTGCTTTTCCCGGCTTCACTATCCAATGCATAAACTGATTTCCACCGCCTGCCTGGCCATCCTGGGCGGGAGTGCGTTCGCTGCTGACCAGGCGCCAACGCCGGAAGACCAGGCCGCGCCCGTCAAGGCACTGCCCCAGGTCACCGTCAACGGCAGCCGCGCCAGCGACATCGACCAGCGCCGCAATGCCACCGCCGCCAAGCTCATTTTCGGGCGCGAAGAACTGGACCGCAATGGCGACACCAGCATCGGCGAAATCCTCAAGCGCCTGCCCGGCGTGACCCTGGGCGGACGGCCCGGGCGCGGCGGCGAAATCCGCATGCGCGGCCTGGGCAGCGGCTACACGCAGATGCTGGTCAACGGCGAGCGCGCGCCGGCCGGCTTTTCGCTCGATTCGCTCGCGCCCGACCAGGTCGAGCGCATCGAAATCATCCGCGGCCCCGTGGCCGAGCACAGCACCCAGGCCATCGCCGGCACCATCAATATCGTACTGCGCGAAGGCTACCAGCAGAAGGACGTGCAGCTGCGCCTGACCGACAGCATCGAACAGGACCGCCATGGCCTGAATGTCTCCGTCACGATTCCCGGCAAGGCCGGTGCGCTGACCTGGCTGTTCAATGGCTCGGTGTTCGAGAACCGCCAGCGCGATGCCAGCCGCACCCACAACGACGACTACGCCGCCAGCGGCGTGCTGGAAAAGGACGAAGCGAGCACCGACACCACGTTGCGCCAGACCCGTGGCATCCACCTGTCGCCGCGCCTGTCCTACCGCTTCGGCAATGGCGATTCGTTCACCTTTCAGCCCTTCCTCGTGCACAACCGCAGCACCAGCCGTAGCGACAGCGAGCTCGCGCACCTCGGTGGCGACGTGCCGTCGGAGTATGCCATGCTCGCCGGCGACGCCACCGCCAACAGCACCTTCCTGCGCGGCTTTGGCAACTGGCTGCACAAAATGGACAAGGGCGCCAAGCTCGATGTGAAGTTCGGTTTTGGCGCCGCGCGCAGTGAGAACACCTCGCACCGCCAGGAGTTCGACGGCACGGGCAGCGCCACGCATCTGCTGTTTGACAACGACAGCACGCGCGACCATGGCCTCAACACCGGCGGCAAGTACACCTCGCCGCTGGGCCAGGGCCATTTACTGGCCGCCGGCTGGGAACTGGAAGCGGGCCACCGCAGCCAGACCAAGGTCTCGCTCGACAACGGCCACGCGCAATTCGCCGATTCCGGCGCCAGCCTGGCCGCCGACACGCGCCGCCTGGCCGGCTTCGTGCAGGACGAGTGGGACATCACGGCGCAATACGCCGTCTACCTGGGCCTGCGCTGGGAAGGCATCCGCACCACCAGCAGAGCGCCTGCCGGTGACGCGGTCAATACCAGCAGCGTGTTCAGCCCCGTGCTGCATGGCGTCTGGCGCATCCCCGGCCACGAGAAGGACCAGCTGCGCGCCAGCGTCACGCAAAGCTACCGCGCGCCGGCGCTGACGGACCTGATTGCCGCGCCCAGCTTCTCGACCGCTAACAGCGCGACCCGCCCCGACCGCATCGGCAACCCGCTATTGAAACCCGAACTGGCCAAGGGCCTGGACCTGGCCTACGAACATTACCTTGGCAAGAGCGGCATCGTTTCAGTGAGCGGCTTCGCGCGCGGTATCGACAACCTGATGCGGCGCGAGACGAGCTACCGCGCTACGCCCAACGGCATGCGCTGGGTGTCGGCACCGATCAATATCGGCCACGCCGGCACCGCCGGCGTGGAGCTGGAAGCGAAGTTCCAGCTCACCGAACTGGTGCCGGATGCACCGAATATCGATGTGCGCTCCAACTACAGCCGCTTCTGGTCGCACGTGGACGGCATTCCCGGTCCCGACAACCGCCTGGACCAGCAAGCGAAGCAGACCGCCAACGTGGGCCTGGACTATCGGCTCAAGGCCGTGCCGCTGACGCTGGGCGCGAGCTACAACTGGACACCCGCGATCCTGGTGCAAACGACCACCAGCGAATTGGTCAGCACCGGCGACAAGCGCCAGGCCGACATGTACGGCCTGTGGAAGTTCAGCGCCCACACCCAGCTGCGCATCGCCGCCAACAACCTGCTGCACCAGGACTTCCGTTCCGGGCGCACCGTCGCGCAGGAAGGCTTGACTGTATCCGACACGCTGGCGCGCACCTTCACCACCTGGAGCATCAAGCTCGAAATGAAAATCTGAGGACCTCCATGAAACGCTTTTTGCTCAGCACCCTGACCCTGTCCCTGCTGGCCTGTGCGGCCGGCGCCGGCGAACTGTCCGGCATCGATACCGAGTACATCGACCCCGCCGTGCGCGTACAGGACGACTTCTACCTGCACCTGAACGGCAAGTGGATGGCCACCACCGAGATTCCGGCCGACCGCCCAAGCTGGGGCACCTTCGCCAAGCTGCGCGACGACGTCACGCCGCAGATCCGCGCGCTGATCGAAGCGGACCAGAAGGACCCCGGCGCGCGCCATGGCAGCGAAGCGCAAAAGATCGGCGACCTGTACGCCAGCTTCATGGACGAAAAATCGCTCGAAGCCCTGGGCTACAAACCACTGACGGGCGAACTGCACCGCATCCACGCCGTGCAGGACAAGAAAGCGCTGCCCGTGCTCATTGCCCACCTGGCCCAGATCGGCGTGCACACGCCGTACTCGGTGAGCGTGAGCCAGGACGCGCGCGAGTCGACCAAATACGCCGCCCACATCGGCCAGGCCGGCCTGGGCCTGCCCGACCGCGACTACTACCTGAAAACGGACGACACCAAGCTCGACGCCGTGCGCGCCAAGTACGTGCAGCACATCGAAAAGACGCTGGCCATGACGGGCCTGCGCGACGCCGCCCAGCAAGCCAAGGCCGTCGTGGCGCTGGAGACGGCACTGGCCCAGATCCAGTGGACGAAAGTCGAGAACCGCGACCCCGTCAAACGCTACAACAAGGTCGACATCGCCAAGCTGGGCGAACTGGCGCCGGGCTACGACTGGAAGGCCGCGCTCTCCGCCGCCGGCGTGGCCGGGCGCACCGACTATGTGCTGGTGAGCCAGCCCAGCTACCTGAAGGGCTTCGTCGCCCTGGTCGAGCAGACCGAGCTGGCCACCTGGAAGGCCTACTTCCAGTGGCAGCTGCTGCGCGCCTACGCCGAATACCTGAACAAGGACTTCAGCGCAGCGAACTTCGCCTTCTACGGCACCGCCATCACCGGCACCACCCTTCAGCGCCCGCGCTGGAAGCTCGGCGTGGGCGTGGTGGAAAACCTGCTCGGCGAAGCGGTCGGCAAGCAGTATGTGGCCAAGTACTTCCCGCCCGAGCGCAAGGCGCGCATGGACGCGCTGGTGAAGAACCTGCTGGCGGCCTACAAGCAAAGCATCGACACGCTCGACTGGATGAGCCCCGCCACCAAGCTTGAAGCCCAGGCCAAGCTGGCCAAATTCCACGCCCGCATCGCCTACCCGGACAAGTGGCGCGACTACGCCGCCTACGCCGTCGTCAAGGGCGACCTGGTGGGGAACATCATGCGCGCCCACCAGTTCGCGCATAGCCGCAACGTGGGCCGCCTGGGCAAGCCGATCGACCGCGACGAGTGGAACGTCACGCCACAGACGGTCAACGCCAACTACAACGCCACCAAGAACGAGATCACCTTCCCGGCCGGGATCTTGCAGCCGCCGTTCTTCGATGCGCGCGCCGACGACGCCGTCAACTACGGCGCCATCGGTGCCGTGATCGGCCACGAGATCAGCCACGGCTTCGACGACAAGGGCAGCCAGTCCGACGGCGACGGCAACCTGCGCGACTGGTGGACCAAAGAAGACCGCGCCAATTTCCAGGCCAAGGCCGATGCGCTGGCCGCCCAGTACAGCAGCTACAGCCCGCTGCCCGGTTATCACGTCAACGGCAAGCTGACCCTGGGTGAAAACATCGCCGACAATTCCGGCCTGGCGATCGCTTACAAGGCGTACAAGATTTCCCTGGCCGGCAAGGCGGCGCCGGTGATCGACGGCTTGAGCGGCGAGCAGCGCTTCTACATGGGCTTCGGCCAGGTCTGGCGCACTAAAATGCGCGACGAGCAGCAGATCGTGCAAATCAAGACCGATGCGCACGCGCCGGGGCGCTTCCGCGCCAACGGCACCGTGGTCAACCAGCCCGGATTCCATGAAGCCTTTGGTGTCAAGGAGGGTGACCATATGTATGTCGCGCCAAAGGAACGGATAGTTATTTGGTAAGGAAATCGCCCGTCCGGCATGATAGAGTGCCGGGCTGGATCAAGAGTCCTGACCATTTTTTAAGTTGTTACCAATGACGGAGACAAATACGTGAAACGCTATTTACTGAGTGCCCTTACCCTGAGCCTGATCGCAGGCTTCGCCCAGGCTGAAGGCGCTGCCAAGACCGCTGCACCGGGCGCAGCGAAGACCATGAAAGCGCCATCGTCCGGCGTTGCCACCGAATTCATCGAGCCAACCGTGCGCGCGCAGGACGACTTCTTCGCCCACCTGAACGGCAAATGGCTCAAGACCACCGAAATCCCGGCCGACAAATCGAGCTGGGGCACCTTCGCCAAGCTGCGCGACGACATCCAGCCGCAGCTCAAGGCCATCATCGAAGGCTCGGCCGCCAACCCGAACAAGGCCGCCGGCTCCGATTCGCAAAAGATCGGCGACTTCTACGCCAGTTATATGAACGAAAAGAAGGCCGATGAACTGGGCCTGACCCCGCTGGCCGGTGAACTGGCCAATATCGCTGGCATCAAGGACAAGGCCGAGATCCCGGCCTTGATGGCGCGCATGAGCAAGCGCGGCGTCAATTCGCCGTTCGACTTCGGCATCCACCAGGACGCCAAGGATTCGACCAAGTACGTTGCCGACATCAGCCAGGGCGGCCTGGGCATGCCCGACCGCGACTACTACCTGAAGGACGACGAGAAGATGGTCGATGCGCGCGCCAAATACCTGGCCCACGTCGAGAAGATGCTGGCACTGGCAGGCGACGCCAATGCTAGCGCCAATGCCAAGGCCATCGTGGCGCTGGAAACCGAGATCGCCAAGGTCCAGTGGACCAAGGTGGAACTGCGCGACCCGGTCAAGGCCTACAACAAGGTCGAACTGGCCAAGCTGGCCGAACTGGCACCTGGCTTCGGCTGGAAGCAGTACCTCGAAGGCACCGGCATTGAAGGCAAGACGACCTATGTGATCGTCAGCCAGCCGACCTACCTGAAGGCCGTTGACGGCGTCATGAAAGCGGCCTCGATCGACACGCTCAAGGCCTACTTCACCTGGCAGACGCTCAACTCCTACGCCAACCTGCTGTCCAAGCCTTTCGTCGACCAGCAGTTCTCCTTCTACGGCACCGCCCTGACCGGCGTGACCGAGATGCGTCCACGCTGGAAGCGCGCCGTCTCGACCACCGAAGGCGCACTGGGCGAAATGCTCGGCAAGCTGTATGTGGAGCAGTACTTCCCGGCCGAGCGCAAAGCGCGCATGGAAGGCCTGGTCAAGAACCTGCTGGCGGCCTACAAGCAAAGCATCGACAAGCTTGACTGGATGAGCCCGGTGACGAAGAAGGAAGCGCAAGCCAAGCTGGCCAAGTTCACGCCGAAGATCGCCTATCCGGATCACTGGAAAGACTACTCCGCGCTGACCGTCAAAGCCGACGACCTGGTGGGCAACGTGATGCGTTCGCGCGAAGTGGAATACAACCGCGAGCTGAACAAGCTGGGCAAGCCGATCGACCGTGCCGAATGGGGCATGACGCCGCAGACGGTGAACGCCTACTACAATCCGGAACTGAACGAGATCGTGTTCCCGGCCTCGATTTTGCAGCCACCGTTCTTTGACGCTTCCGCCGACGACGCGGTCAACTACGGCGCCATCGGTGCCGTGATTGGCCACGAAATTT
Organism: Pseudomonadota bacterium; assembly: GCA_040390345.1. Lineage (GTDB taxonomy): Bacteria > Pseudomonadota > Gammaproteobacteria > Burkholderiales > Burkholderiaceae_D > Telluria_A. Next base: position 9,486 of record JAZJYP010000337.1, read on the forward strand.
CGCACGGCTTCGACGACCAGGGCGCCCAGTACGACGGTGACGGCAACCTGCGCGACTGGTGGACGGCCGCCGACCACAAGAACTTCGAGCAGAAGACCGGCATGCTGGTAGCCCAGTACGACAGCTACAGCCCGCTGCCTGGCTACAACGTGAACGGCAAGCTGACCCTGGGCGAGAACATTGCCGACAACTCCGGCGTGGCGATTGCGTACAAGGCCTACAAGCTGTCCCTGCATGGCAAGAAGGCCCCGGTGATCGACGGCCTGACGGGCGACCAGCGCTTCTTCATGGGCTTTGGCCAGGTATGGCGCAGCAAGATGCGTGAGAAGCAGCAGATCGTCCAGGTCAAGACCGACCCGCACTCGCCGGGCCAGTTCCGCGCCAACGGCACGATGAAGAACCAGCCAGCCTTCTACGAAGCCTTCGGTGTCAAGCCGGGCGACAAGATGTACCTGGCCCCGAAAGACCGTGTGATCATCTGGTAATCGATCCAGCATGAAAGCCCAAGGCCTCGTTCGCGAGGCCTTTTTTTGCGCCCAAAACTTCGAGGGCATCTGACATTCGGACACGGGTGTAATCGGGGACAGACCCCGATCGTGCTTCTGGGGTCTGTCCCCGATTACACCCGTGTCCGAATGTCAGATGTGACCCCGAAGTTGCTGTTCAGAATGTCAGATGACCCCGAAGTAGCGACGTCTTGGGCGTAAAAAAACCGCCCGGTTGAAGGGGCGGTTTCTTGCGAAGCGCAGAAGCTTACTTGGCTGCGGCAACCATGTAGTCGACAGCGGCCTTGACTTCGTCGTCGGAGGCAGACGAGCCGCCTTTAGGAGGCATCATGCCTGCCTTGCCCTGGAAACCCTTGATGGCGTGTTCGTACAGTGCAGGACCACCCTTTACACGAGCCGCCCAGGCAGCCTTGTCGCCGAACTTCGGCGCACCGGCGATGCCGGCGCCATGGCAAGCCTGGCAGGTCGCGGTGTAGAGATTCTTGCCGGCATCAGCGGCAAGCTTGGCAGGCGCGGCAGCTGGAGCGGATGCGGCAGGTGCAGCTGCAGCAGGGGCCGAAGCGGCCGGTGCGGCAGCAGCGGCTGGTGCTTCCGGTTCCTTGAACTTGGCGCCGGCCTTGTTGGCCATGTAGACCACGGCGCGTGCGACTTCGACATCGTCCAGGTCAGGATTGCCGCCCTTGGCAGGCATGGCGCGGATGCCGGAAATGGCGTGCTTGACCAGCGTGTCCTGGCCCTGGGCGATACGGGCACCCCAGGCGCCGGCGTCGCCGAACTTCGGTGCACCAGCAGCGCCGGTGGCGTGGCAGGCAGCGCAAATGGCAGTGTAGACGGTTTCAGCCGACTGCAGCACTTTCGGGGCGTTCACATCTTTGAGCGTGTAGCCTTCATCGGCCACCGGGCGTACGCGCGCGGCGATCGCTTCCGGGCTCTGGCTGTCGGTACCGGCGCCGGTCAGCTTGGTGGTCGTGACAAATTGCACCAGCAGGACAATGCCCAGTACAACTACCAGGAAGAAACCGATCACGGCAGCGACGAGCTGCTTCGGGGTCTTGATGGCGGATTCGTGTTCGTTATGTGCGTCGCTCATGATTTCCTTAGTGCAATTTTTAAAGCTGGAGGGCTGGTCGCGTTTGCATTCCGCAAAGCAAATAGTCGTCAAACCCGCGATTATAGACCCAAAACCCTTGATTTGGAACGCAAATTGCCCGTAACGACACACTTTCCATGGACGCGTGGGAGGAAAAACGGTATCCTTCGGCTCTCTTCACGCAATCCCCCGCGCGGCTGTAGCTCAGTGGATAGAGTATTGGCCTCCGAAGCCAAGGGTCGTGG
>JAZJYP010000338.1:0-3561 GCA_040390345.1 Pseudomonadota bacterium
TTCGTGCGCGGCCTGTCCGACCACGCGCGCCAGATGCGCTTCAATTCGGCCCTGCGCGAACTGCCGGCGCCGATGCTGGCGCGCTATACCTTGATCGACTACGACCGCGAGATGGCCATCGTCGCCCTGGGCAAGCGCGACGGGGCCGAGCGCATGCTGGGGGTGGCGCGCTATGTGCGCAATCCCGACCGCTCCAGCTGCGAGTTTTCATTGGTGGTGGCCGATTGCGTGCGTGGCGAAGGCCTTGGCACGCGCCTGATGCTGGCGATCATGGATGCGGCGCGCCAGCGCGGCCTGGCCGAGATCGACGGCCTGGTCCTGCTGCGCAATGGGCCGATGCTCGGCCTGATGGCCAGCTTGGGTTTCTCGGTGTCGCCGTATGCCGACGATGAGGATTTCCGCCTGTGCAGCAAAGTGCTGTAGCGTCAGGCCTGCTTGCGCATCGCCTGCAGGTGCTGGCGCGCGACCTCGAATTCACGTCCCAGCGCTTCGAGCACATCGGGCGCTTCGTCCAGGCGGCCCTCCTTGCCCAGGCGTTCGAGCATGACGCAGCGCCCGTGCATGCGCAGGGCGCCCAGGTTGTCGATGCCCGATAGCAGCCGGTGCGCGCCCGCTTCGACCGCACCGGCGTCGCCCGCCGCCAGGGCTTGCGCCAGCTTGGCCAGGTGGGCCGGGCAGTCGTTGAAGAACATCTGGATCAGGTCGTCGACCAGGGTGGGGTTCGACTCGTCCTCCAGTTCGCGCAACTGCTCGATACGGCGGCGGTCGATGACGTCGGCGCCGCCCGCGCTGTCCTCGAGCAGCGGCGCCATCACCTTGACCAGCACCGCGCTGATGTCGGTCAGTTCCACCGGCTTGGACACATAGGCGTCCATGCCGGCCGCCAGGCAGGTTTCACGGTCGCCCGGCATGGCATTGGCCGTCATGGCGATCACGCGCGGCAGGGCGTCGGGACCGAAACGCGCGCGCAATCGCCGCGTCGCCTCCAGGCCGTCCATCTCGGGCATCTGCACGTCCATCAGCACGACGTCGTAATTCTGGCGTTCCAGCGCGGCCAGCGCCTCGACGCCGTTGGCGGCGACGTCGGCGCGATAACCGAGGTGCATCAGCAACTGCTTGACCACCTTCTGGTTGATCGCATTGTCTTCGGCCACCAGGATCTTCAGCGGCAAGGTGTCGGCCAGCTTGCCCTTGAGCGCCACCGGGCGCGCAGGCACTTCCGGCGCCGTGATGCGCATCGCCTGCAGCAGCACGTCGAACAGGGCGCTGCTCTTGATCGGTTTATTGAGGTAGGCGGCGAACTGCACCTGGTTCATGAGCGTGTCGCGCGGACGGTGCGCCACCGAAGTGAGCATGATCAGGGGCAGGGTGGCGGCGTCGCGGTATTTGCGGATTTCCAGCGCCAGGCCCAGGCCGTCCATATCGGGCATGCTCATGTCGAGGATGGCCACATCGAAGGCGTGGCCATGGCGCACGAAGTCGAGCGCTTCGACGGCCGACACGGCCGCCGATGGCGCCATGCCCCATAACAGCGACTGCTTGACGAGGATGCGCCGGTTGGTGCTGTTGTCGTCGACGATGAGCACGCGCTTGCCCAGCAGCGCTTGCGAGCTCTCCTGCAGGTAGCTGTGCGCCATGCGCGAGCCGGACGCTTCGGCGACGATGGCAAACGAGAAGGTCGAGCCTTCGCCGACCACGCTCTTGACCCACATGCGCCCGCCCATCACTTCGGCCAGGCGCCGGCTGATGGTCAAGCCCAGGCCGGTGCCGCCGTACTTGCGCGTGGTCGAGGCGTCGACCTGGGTGAAGGACTTGAACAGCTCGGGCAGGCGCGCTTCGGGAATGCCGATGCCGGTGTCCCTGACCGAGAAACTCACTTCGTGGCGCAGCGCGTCGAGCATGGTGGCGGTGACGGACACCAGCACTTCGCCATGGTGGGTGAACTTGATCGAATTGGACAGCAGGTTGACCAGGATCTGGCGCAGGCGCGTCACGTCCGACACCAGCGCCGCCGGCACCGCGTCGTCGATGAAATAGGCCAGGTTGATGTTCTTTTCGCTGGCCGACGAGGACAGCAGGTCGAGCGACTCTTCCACGCAGCGGCGCAGGTCGAAGGGATGGCGCTCGATTTCGAGCTTGCCCACGTCGATCTTTGAGTAGTCAAGGATATCGTTGATCAGGGCCAGCAGCACTTCGCTGCTGGCGCGGATGGTTTCGGCATAGTCGCGCTGTTCGTCGTCGACATGGGTGGCCAGCAGCAGGCTGGTCATGCCGATGACGGCATTGAGCGGGGTGCGGATCTCGTGGCTCATATTGGCCAGGAACATGCTCTTGGCCATCATCGCCGCCTCGGCCGTTTCCTTGGCCAGTTCCAGTTCATGTTCGTAAGCCTTGCGCACCGAGATGTCGCGCAGGATCACGGTATAGATCAAGCCCGTGTCCGAGGCCAGCTTGGAAATCGAGGCCTCGGCCGGGAATTCGCTGCCATCCTTGCGGCAGCCGTAAATACTGCGCCGTTCGCCCATCTGGCGCGCGCTGGCGTTCGATTTGGTGAACTGCATGATGTGGGCGCCGTGCTCGGCGCGGTAGCGCTCGGGCAGCAGCAGGTTCAGGGACTTGCCGCGGAGTTCGGCCGCGCTCCAGCCGAACAGGCGCTCGGCGCCCTGGTTGAACAGGATGATCTCGAAACGATGGTCGACACAAATGATGGCGTCGTCGGCAATGCTGAGAATGCCGTTGAGCTGGATCGAGGTCAGGCTGTCGGTTCGGTTTGGCATGGATCGTGGACGCAAGGACGGTAACATCCCCCGGCTGCGGGGCATGCTGACTATCCTACGCGGATTTCGATCGCTCATAGGTTAACTATTTGCAACAAAAAATGGCCCGCTCCGATCGCGGCACGGCGTCGGACCGGGGAACTGGCCGTGGTCGCTACCGGCGCCGGCCGTCAGGATGCGCGCCAGCCGGTGTCGGCGGCCACGGCCAGCACGGGCTTGCGGCCGAACAGGGTGGGGCGCGGCCGCTGCGTGGGCCTGGCGGCGGGCCGGCGCAGCGGCGTCACGCTGGCGCCGGGCGCGTCGCCGCCGCCGTCCTCGTCCCCGGGTGCGTCGAGCCGGAACACATTGACCACCTCGGCCAGGGCGGCGGCCTGTTCCTGCAGCGAGGCGGCGGCCGCCGCCGCTTCCTCGACCAGGGCCGCGTTCTGCTGGGTCACGCTGTCCATCTGGCTGACGGCGTCGTTGATCTGCTCGATGCCGCTGGTCTGCTCGTTGCTTGCGGTGGTGATGTCGTCCATGATGGCGTTGACGCGGTGCACGCTGTTGACGATGTCCTGCATCGTCGTGCCGGCTTGGTCGACCAGGCGGGTGCCGGCCGTGACCTGCTCGACCGAGTCTTCGATGAGCATCTTGATTTCCTTGGCCGCGGTGGCCGAGCGGTGTGCCAGGCTGCGCACTTCGCCGGCCACGACGGCAAAGCCGCGGCCCTGTTCACCGGCCCGGGCCGCCTCGACGGCGGCGTTCAGGGCCAGGATATTGGTCTGGAAGGCGATGCCGTCGATGA
>JAZJYP010000339.1:0-13431 GCA_040390345.1 Pseudomonadota bacterium
GTAATGCTCATTACGGTTGGGCTCGTGTCCGAATGTCAGATGTGACCCCGACGTTGCCGGTCCAAACTAGTCCTTCAGGGCGCAGGCGACGGGCCGGGCGGCCAGTTGCGCCAGCAGCACTTGCGGGTCGATCCCAACCAGGAAGCCGCGCCGACCGCCGTTGATGTAGATCTTGGGCAGGGCCAGGATGCTCTCTTCGACATACACGGGCATGGCCTTCCTGGTCCCGAATGGCGAGGTGCCGCCGATCATGTAGCCGGAATGGCGCTGCGCCACCTCGGGCTTGCACGGTTCGACCGATTTGCAGGCAATGGCGCGCGCCAGGTTCTTGGTCGAGACCTTGCAGTCGCCGTGCATCAGCACGATCAGCGGCTTGGCCGCCTCGTCCTGCATCACCAGGGTCTTGACGACGTGGTGCTCTTCCACGCCCAGCGCACGCGCGGACTCGGTGGTGCCGCCGTGCTCGACGTACTCGTAGGGGTGTTCGCTGAAGGCGACGCCATGCTTGCGCAGGAAGGCAGTCGCGGGCGTTTCTGAAATATGCTCTTTCTTGGCCATGCGTGAAGGGCGTTGCGGTGGTTGCGGATCACGCATTATGCAGCATGTTTCAGAAGGCCAGGTAGCTGCGGTAGGCGCGCGGCGCGACCGCCGACAAGTAGCCGTGCACGGCCTTGCGCAACAGGGCGCGCAGGGCTGCCGGATCAGGATGCTCGCTGCGCGCCATCAGGGTCTGCGCGACCAGGCTGTAGGCAATGGCATGGGCGGCAAAGGCGGCGTCAGCCAGCGCAGCATCGGCCGGCCAGTCGGCGCCGGCACCGAGGCCGCGCTCCCACAGTGCCACAAACTCGGCGTAGCCTTCGCGGAAGGCTTCCGGTTTTGACACCTGGCGCTCCAGGTGGAATAGCGCGGCCCACTGTTCGGGTTCGGCCAGCGGTGCGGCGACCTGCGCCGCCAGCATTGCATCGACCCTCGCGGGGAGCGCTTCGCCTTCAAGCGCGGGCAGGCAGGCTTCCAGCGCCGCGGCAATGGCGCGCACGCGCTGGCGGATGCATTGCGCGGCCAGCGCTTCCTTGCTGGCGAAGTATTCATAGAAGCTGCCCACGCCCACGCCGGCCAGCGCCAGCACCTGGCGGATCGTCACGCGCGCATAGCCGCGCTCGACGAGCAGCGCCACAAAGGCCTGCTCGATGGCCTGCGTGGTGGCGCGGGCGCGTGATTGCGTCGGCTTTCGCCGCCTGGGCGCGCCGGGAAGTGGGTCATGCATGGCTGGAATCCGAACACGCGGGGAGACCAGACTCATTATACTTTCCCGATACACGATCAAGGAGGAGCGCGCCATGGACTGGAACACCCACGAACCGAGCAACCTGGCCACAGAGCTGCAGGACTACAACCTCTACACCACCGACCTGGCGCTGCAGGAAGGCGTGCGCCGCGCCGGCGGTGCTGCCCATGAAGCCGAGCTCACCGCCTATGGTGCCCTGCTGGGCAGTGCGGCGACCATCCGCATGGCCGAACTGGCCAACCATGTCAAGCCGGAGCTGCATACCTTCGACCGCCAGGGCCGTCGCATCGACCGCGTCGAGTTCCATCCGGCCTGGCACGGCATGATGCGCATGGCGCGCGAGAGCGGCATGATTACCCAACCCTTCTCGGACGGGCGCCCCGGCGCCTGGGCCGCCTATGCCGCCGCCTTCTCGATGCACCACCAGGTCGAGGCGGGCAGCCAGTGTCCCAATTCGATGACGCTGGCCAGCGTGCCAGTGCTGCGCCAGGACCCGGAGCTGTTCGCCGCGCTGGCGCCCAAGCTGTTCTCGCGCACCTATGACGGGCGCGACCTGCCGCTCGAGGCCAAGGACTCGATCCTGGTCGGCATGGGCATGACCGAGAAACAAGGGGGCTCGGATTTGCGCAGCAATACCACGCGCGCCGTCGCCGTCGATGGCGGCTACGAGATCACCGGCCACAAATGGTTCTTCTCGGCGCCCATGTGCGATGCCCACCTGGTGCTGGCGCGCGCCGAGGCCGGCCTGTCCTGCTTCTTCGTGCCGCGCTATCGCCCTGACGGCAGCAAGAACGCGGTGCACATCCAGCGCCTGAAGGAAAAAGTGGGCAACCGTTCCAATTCGAGCAGCGAAGTCGAATTCCACAGCGCCTGGGGGCGCCTGATCGGCCAGGAAGGACGTGGCATCGCGACCATCATCGAGATGGCCAACTATACGCGCCTCAATTGCGTGATGGGCGCGGCCAGCCTGATGCGCCAGTGCGTGGCACAGGCCATCGACCACACGCGCCAGCGCCACGCCTTTGGCAAGCGCCTGGTGGACCAGCCTTTGATGCGCAATGTGCTGGCCGACATGGCGCTCGAAAGTGAAGCGGCGACCCAGCTGATGATGCGCATGACCGAAGCCTTCGACCGCGACGACAGCCCGCTCGAGCGCGCCTACCAGCGCATCGTCACGCCGGCCGGCAAGCTGTGGACCACCAAGCGCAGCATCGAACTGTCGGCCGAGGCGATGGAAGTCTTTGGCGGCAATGGCTATATGGACGAGGGCCCGATGGGCCGCCTGTACCGCGAAACGCCGGTGCTGTCGATCTGGGAAGGCTCGGGCAATGTGATGGCGCTCGACATGCTGCGGGCGATTGCGCGCGAGCCAGAAGCGATGGCCGCTTTGCTGACCGACCTCGAACAAGGCTGCCATGCCGACGCGCTGTTGCGTCCTCACCTGGCGGCGCTTGCAAGCATGCTGGGAGGCGCCGACGAAACGCTGGCGCGCCGCCAGGGCCAGCTGCTGGTGACGCTGATCCAGGCGCGCCTGCTGCGCGAGCGCGCGCCCGCCGTGGTGGCGGACGCCTTCATCGCCAGCCGCTTCGACCACCAGCATGGCCGCATCTACGGCACCCTGGCCGATGCATCGGGCCACGGGGCCATCATCGAGCGCGCCTTCCCGGCATAAGGGCCGCTACAGGGCCGGATCGCCCTTGCCGAGGAACAGGCGCAGCACCAGGCGCTGCACCACATTGCCATATGGCGGGTAGAACAGGCCGATGGGGAACCAGCGGTGGCGCTTGAACACGGTGCGGGCATGCGAAAGCTCGCGGAAGCCCTCTTCACCGTGGTAGTTGCCCATGCCGGAATTGCCCACGCCGCCAAAGGGCGCATCGTGGTTGAAGGCATGCCAGCCCCAGTCGTTGATCGACACGCCACCCGAGTGGGTGCGGCGCAGCACTTCCCGGCGCGCCTCTTCGTCGTGGCCGAAACAGTACAGGGCCAGCGGCCGCGGTCCCGACGTGATGGCGTGGATCGCATGCTCGAGCGCGTCGTAGGCGACCACCGGCAGGATGGGACCGAAGATCTCTTCCTTCATCAGCGCCATGTCGGGCGTACAGCCGACCACGATATGCAGCGGCAGCTTGCGTCCGCCGCCGGGCTGGCGGCAGGCGATGATGTGCGCGCCTTTCGCCCTGGCGTCGTCCAGCAGGCCAAGCAGGCGCGCATGGTGGCGCTCATTGATGACGGAGGTGTAGTCGCCGCTGTCGGCGCCATCGGCATAAAAACCGCGCCAGCTGGCGGCAACGGCGGCGGCAAACGCGTCCACCGATTCGCGCGGGACCAGGGCGTAATCGGGCGCGATGCACACCTGCCCCGCATTGGTACCCTTGCCGTGGGCGATACGCCGGGCCGCTTCGGCCACCGGGTAGCCGCGCATGAGCAACGCCGGCGATTTTCCGCCAAGTTCCAGCGTCACCGGCGTCAGGTTTTCGGCGGCGGCGCGCATCACCAGGCGGCCCACGGCGGGCGAGCCGGTAAACACCAGGTGGTTGAAGGGCAGCGCCGTGAACACGTTGGGGTCGGCCAGCTCTTCGCCGATCAGGGCCACTTGGTCGGTGCTGAATACCTCGCCCAGCATGGTGCGCATCACGGCGTTGGTGGCGGGCGTGAATTCGGACGCCTTGATCATGACGCGGTTGCCGGCGGCCAGCGCGGCGGCCAGCGGGCCCAGGGCCAGGTAGACGGGGAAGTTCCAGGGCGCGATCACGCCCACCACGCCCTTGGGCTGGTACTGCACTTCAAGGCGATTACTAAGGAAGAGCAGTTCGGTGCGGCGCCGGCGCGGCTTCATCCAGCGCCCCAGGTGGGACAGCGCGTGGTTAATCTCCAGCACCACGCCCAACAGGTCGAGCATCTTCGATTCGGGCTCGGCGCGGAAACCGAAGTCGCTGCTCATCGCTTCGGCCAGGCGATCCTGGTAGCGCCGCACCTGCTGGCGCAGGGCTTTCAGGTCGGCGCGGCGCTGGTCCGCATCGGGATACGGTGCGCCTGCATAGGCCTTGGCCTGGCGCGCAAACAGCGCTTGGGCATGGGCGGCATTCGATTCGGCGGGGCTGGGTCGCTGCATGGCGGTCTCTTTCTTCAGGCGGATAGCAAAGCGTCTTTGTATTGCTGGCGCAGGCCCAGCTTGTAGATCTTGCCGGTGGCCGTCATCGGCAACGTGTCGACGAACAGCACCTCGTCGGGCAGCCACCACTTTGCAACGCGGCTCGACAGGAAGGCAAGCATGTCCTCGCGTGTGACGCTGGCGCCGGGCTTTTTTACGCACAGCATGAGCGGGCGCTCCTGCCACTTCGCATGGGCCACGCCAATCACCGCCGCCAGCGCGATGCCGGGGTGGGACACGGCCGTGTTTTCCAGGTCGATCGAGGAGATCCATTCGCCGCCAGACTTGATCACGTCCTTGGAACGGTCGACCAGGGTCAGGTAGCCGTCGGCGTCGATGGTGGCGACGTCGCCGGTGTCGAAGAAACCGTCGGCGTCGAGGATGTCGCCGCCGGCGCCCTTGAAGTAGCGGTCCACGATCCACGGGCCGCTGACCATCAGTCGCCCGCGCGCCACGCCGTCGTGCGGCAGGATGGCGCCATCTTCATCGACGATGCGCAGCTGTACGCCATACACGGCGCGGCCCTGCTTCATCTGGATGTCGTAGCGCTGTTCGGCGGGCAGGTTCGCGTGCTTGGGCAGCAGCTGGCACACCACGCCGAGCGGGCTCATTTCCGTCATGCCCCAGGCGTGCAACAGGAAGGCGCCGAACTCGCGGTCGAAGCGCTCGATCATCGCGCGCGGCGCGGCCGAACCGCCCGCCACGGCGGTGCGCAGGCACAGGTCGGCGCGCGGGTCGAGGCCCTTGGCGTCGATGTGCTGGAACAGCATCTGCCACACCGTCGGCACGCCGGCGGCGAAGGTGACGCGCTCATTCTTCATCATCTGGTAGATGCTGTTGCCATCGAGGTGGGGACCGGGCAGCACCAGCTTCGCGCCGGTCATCGCGGCGACATACGGCAGGCCCCAGGCGTTGACGTGGAACAGCGGCACCACCAGCAGCAAGCTGGAATTGGCCGAGGCATTCATCAGGTCGGGCATGCCCACCATCATCGAGTGCAGCACGGTTGAGCGGTGCGAGTACAGCACGCCTTTCGGATTGCCCGTCGTGCCCGAGGTATAGCACAGCGAGGAGGCGCTGCGCTCGTCGAACTTGGGCCAGCGGAACAGCGGGTCTTCCGGCGTGGCGGCCAGGATGCTTTCGTAGTCGTCGGCATTGAGCGCGCAGAAACGCTGCACGGTCGGCAAACCGTCCTTGAGCTGGGCCACCAGGGGCGCGAAATTGGCGTCGTAAAACAGCATGCTGTCTTCGGCGTCGTTGATGATGAAGGACAGGTGCTCGGGCGAGAGGCGTGGATTGATCGTGTGCAGCACGGCCCCCAGGCCCATCACGGCAAAATACAGTTCCAGGTGGCGGTGGGTGTTCCAGGCCAGGGTGCCGACCATGCTGCCCTGGCCCACACCGTTGCGTACCAGCCACGCCGCCAGGCGGCGCGAGCGCGCGCCGAGGTCGCGCCAGTTGGTCCGGTGGACCGTGCCTTCAACGGTATGGCTGACGATGTCAACGTCCGGGTGGTAGCGTTCGGCATGCTCGAGCATGGAAGAAATGAGCAGGGGTTGGTCTTGCATTTGGCCGAGCATGGTGTTCTTTCAAGGTAAGCAGGTGGGACGAGTCTAGGTTTGACCGTCCCTACTGTCCAATGCATCATATTCATTGAATTGATGCATCTGGCGCATGAAATGGGAAGGTCCCGCCTTGCGCTGGCCCGTGATACGCTAGGCCATAAGGAGGTTTGCACACCATGCAGCAGGAAATCCGCTTTGCCACCTTCAACACCTTCAACCTGGCGCCGCCCGGCGCGCGCCTGTATGACAACCTTGCCCCCATGAGCGAGGACGAGTACGAAGCCAAGCTTGACTGGACCGCGCGCCAGATCGACCTGCTCGACGCCGACGTCATCGGCTTCCAGGAGATTTTTTCGCAGGCGACCTTGCGCGCGGCGCTCGCGCGCACCAGCAAATACCGCGACGCCCACCATGTCGGCTTCGACCCTGACCCGGCCGCCGAGCGCCTCACGCCCTCGGTGGCGCTGGTGTCGCGCCTGCCCCTGGCAGCACCCGGCCTGGCCCACCCCGCCTTTCCGCCCGGTGTTGCCCTGCCGGCCGGCGCGCGCGAACCCGATCGCTTTTCGCGCCCCGTGGTGCATGCGGCAGTCGTGCTCACGCCCGACATCACGGTCGACGTCGTCGTCGTGCACCTGAAGTCGAAACGTCCCGACTACCGCAATGGCGACAATGGCGAAGACCCGGCCCTGTTCGCCCTGGCCTGCCTGCGTTCGCTGATCCGGCGCGGCACCGAAGCGGTGGCGCTGCGCGTCATGCTGTCGAACCTGCACAAGGTCCATGCGCGTGCGCGCGTGGTGCTGGGCGACTTCAACGACGTGGCCGACGCCGTCACCACCACCATCGTACTTGGCGCCGGCGCGCCCTTGGGCGACCGCATGTTCGACGCCTACCAGATCCAGTCCTGCCAGGACCACCTGCGCCATATCGGCTTTTCCAGCCTGCACGACGGCCACTACACGACGATCGACCATATCCTCGTGTCGGAACAATTCAATGCCCTGCTGCCTGGCGCGATCGGCGAAGTGGCCGATGTGATCTACCTGAACGACCACCTCGTGTTGGGCCTGCCCGAAGCGTCCGACCATGGCCAGGTGGTGGCGCGCATCCGCCTGTTCGACGACGGCCAGCGCCTCATGGACGCCGGGGTGTGAGGTCCGGGTCGGGCGAGGCCACGCCGGCGTAGAAGCCCTGGTACTCGTCGCAGCCGTGCTGCTGCAGGAAGCGCAGCTGTTCGGCCGTTTCCACGCCCTCGGCCACCACCCGCAATTTCAGGCTGCGCGCCACCGCGATGATGGCCGGGATCATGGCCGCGTCGCCCGGTGCGCGCGTGATGTCCTCGACGAAGGAACGGTCGATCTTGAGTTTGTTGAGGGGGCAGCGGCGCAGTCCAGAGAGGGACGACAGGCCGGTGCCGAAGTCGTCGATGGTCAGCTGCACGCCGCGCGCGCGCAAGGCGCCGATGGTCGTCATGGTGGCCGTGTCGCTGTTCATCACCACTTCCTCGGTGATGTCAAGGTCGAGGAACTGGGGCTCGAGGCCCGAATGGGCCAGCGCCTTGTCGATGCTCTCGAGCAGGTGCGGGTGGATGAACTGCACGCTCGACAGGTTTACCGCCACCACCACCGGGAAGCCCGCGTCGCGCCAGCTGCGCGCGCGCTGGCAGGCCTGCGCCAGGACCCATTCGCCGATCGGCACGATCAAGCCGCAATCTTCGGCCAGCTTGAGGAATTCGTCGGGTGCGAGCACGCCGCGCTGCGGATGGTGCCAGCGGATCAGCGCTTCGACGGCGACGGTGCGGCCGCTGGCGATGTCCACCTCGGGCAGGTAGTCGAGTACGAACTCGCCATTGGACAGCGCCTGGCGCAGCTTGTTTTCCAGCTCGATGTGTTCGACGACGTGGGCATTCATGGCCGGATTGAAGAAGCGGAAGTCGTTGCGCCCGCTTTGCTTGGCGTGGTACATGGCCACGTCGGCATTGGCAAACAGGGTGTCGCAGTCGTCGCCGTCGTGCGGGTAGAGGCTGATGCCGATCGATACCGACAGGCTGACCGGCACGCCGGCCACCTGGCTGATGCCGGCGACGGCCTGCATGACCGTGCCGGCCACGTGGGCGGCCTGGTCGCCCCCGCCAATGTCGGCCAGGATGATGACGAATTCGTCGCCGCCCTGGCGGCTGACGGTATCGACGCCGCGCACGCAGCGCGCCAGGCGCTGCGCCACTTCCTTGAGCACCAGGTCGCCCACCGGGTGGCCGTAGTTGTCGTTGATGGCCTTGAAGCGGTCCAGGTCGAGGAACAGCACGGCCACCTTGCCCTGCTGGCGGCGCGCCTGGGCCAGCGCCTGGTGGGCGCGGTCGAACAGCAGCACACGGTTGGGCAGGTCGGTGAGGAAGTCGTGTTCGGCCAGGTGGCGGGTCTGGTCTTCGCGCCGCTTGCGGTCGGTGATGTCGGACAGGATGGCCATGTAATAGGACACGGCGCCACTGTTGTCGCGGATCGCCGTCAGCGCCACCCAGACGGGAAACACTTCGCCGCCCTTGCGCTGGCTCCAGATCTCGCCGCTCCAGTGGTCGTCCAGGTCGACATGGCGGCGCAGCTGCTGGTAGAACTCGGCGTCGTGCATAGTGGAGCGCAGGCGCGGCGCTTCTTCGCCGACGATCTCGGACGGCCGATAGCCCGTGATGTCGGTGAAGGCCTGGTTGACGGCGACGATGCGGTACTGGGCGTCGGTGATGACGATGGCATCGCGGCAGTTCTCGAACACCTGGGCTGCCATGAACAGGCTGCGCTCGGCATTCTTGCGCGCGGAAATGTCGCGGATGACGGCGTACGCCAGGTATTCGTGGTCCAGCGACACCGAGGTCATCAGCACCTCGGCCCAGAACGGCTTGCCGTCCCGGGTCTGGTACTGCCACTCATAGCGCAGGTTGCCGTCATGCAGGGTCTGCTCGATCAGTTCAGCTTCGCGCTCGGCCGAGGCGACCCCGCCAGCCTGCAGCGGCGGTGAAAAGTCGAGCAGGGTCTTGCCGGCCATGTCTTCGCGGGCGGGCGCCCCAAACAGGCGCAAGGCGGCTGGATTGGCGTCGATGATGCTGTTGCGCTCGATCAGGACGATGGCGTCGATCGAGCGCTCGAACAGGCCGCGGAAATTGCTGCCGGCCGCCGCCAGCGCCACCTCGCCCTCCTTGATGCCGGTGATGTCGACGTCCATGCAAAAGATTTGCTGGGCGCCACTCTCGACATGGCGCAGCGGAAAAATGGTCGAGCGTATCCACATGCGCTTGCCGTCGGCCAGCGCGACCTGCCAGTCGCGCGGCGGGGCCGGCTGGCCGCTGTGCCAGACCGTATCGAGCGTGGCCTGGAATTGTTCTTCAGCGCCGGGGTGCGTGATCAATTTGGCAAGGGGATGGCCGACCGCATCGGCCGCGGGAATGCCAAACAGCGAGACGCAGGCATTGTTCCAGAAGCGCACCGTGCCGGCGCCGTCGATGGCGTGCACGGCCACGCCCGGGGTGAGCTCGATCGCCGCGACCAGGCCATACAGCACGTCGAGCGCCGCACTGCCGGGACGATTGAATTCAAAGGCCAAGGGCCCGTTTTCTGGCTGCGTCACTGGGCATCCCCCGCGTTCGTGGTTCCCCTATCTTGGTCGTGGCGAGCATGCGAAGCTTGCGTTGGCTCAAATGCGCGCGCAAGCTCTGTATTTCGGCACAGCTTTTTCGCACTTCGTCCCGGTTTTCTGCATTTCAGCGTGCCGAAAGCACTTCCTGTCGCATTTCGTTGGCCGTAGCTCTTGTGTTTTTCTATAGTGGCAACATGCGCCTCAGGCTCCATCTTGTTAGCAAGGCGGAGCACAAGCGCCCCTGATTTCGCACACCACTAACAAGAAGACAGATATGAAACTAGAAACCTTGCCATTGTCGCCAGTCCAGCCTGAACAAAAGAAGCGCCGCTGGAAGGCTCCCTTGATCGGATTGGTGGTGTTGGGCTTGGCTGGTGGTGGCTATGCCTATCTGCAGGCGCAAAAAGCGCCGCCGCCCAAGGGTGCGGCCGCCGGCCCCGACAAGGGCTCGCCCAAGATCGATCTGTATGAACTGGCCGCGGGCGACGTCGCCATCGTCGACCAGCGCGAACTGGCGGTCAACTTGCCGCTGTCGGGCTCGCTCGCGCCGCTCACGCAAGCGACCGTCAAATCAAAAGTCTCCGGTGTGGTGCTCGAGACAACGGTGCAGGAAGGCATGAATGTCGCCGCCGGCCAGGTCATCGCCCGCCTCGACGCCGCCGACCAGCGCGCGCGCCTGGCGCAGATGCAGGCCACGCTCAATGAAGCGGCGGCGCGCCTGTCGCTGGCGAAGAAGAACAACGCCAACAGCCAGGCCCTGCTCAAGCAGAATTACATTTCGCAAAATTCCTACGACACGACGCAGAACAGCGTCGAACTGGCCCAGGCCAGTGTTGACGCCGCCGCAGCGCAAGTGGAACTGGCGCGCATCGCCGTGGCCGACACGGTCATCAAGGCACCGCTGGCGGGCACCATCAGCAAGCGCTTCGTGCAATCGGGCGAGAAGGTCTCGCCGGACATGCCGGTATTCTCGATCGTCAACCTGGGCCAGCTCACGCTCGACGCCCAGGTGCCGGCGGCCGAGATCCCGCGCATCCACGTGGGCCAGGAAGTCAAGTTCAAGGTCGACGGCTTCGCCGGCCGCGTCTTCAGCGGCAAGGTCGCGCGCATCAACCCCACCACCGAAGCCGGTTCGCGCTCGATGATCGTGTATATCAATGTGGCCAACGACGACGGCGTGCTGCGCGGCGGCATGTTCGCCAAAGGGAACATCACGACGGAAAAATCCAAGGCCATGCCGCTGCTGCCGCTCGCTGCCTTGCGCAAGAGCGACAAGGGTGCCGACGTGGTCTACAAGATTGACGCTGGCAAGGTGGTCGAACAAGCGGTCACGCTGGGCCTGCGCAATGAAGACGAAGGCTTCGTCGAAGCCACCGAAGGCCTGGCCCGCGGCACGCAGGTGATCACGGCCAAGCTCGACGGCGTCAAGCCCGGCAACAAGGTCAAGGTGGCCGCGCCGGCCGCCCCAGCCGTCGCGAACAAAGGCTAAGCCATGTGGATCACTAAAACCAGTATTCAAAATCCCGTGTTCGCCACCATGGTCATGGTGGCACTGGTGGTCCTAGGCCTGTTCTCGTACAAGAGCCTGGGCCTCGAGAGCATGCCGAGCGTGGACTTCCCCTTCGCCTCGATCGAGGTGAACTACCCGGGCGCCTCGCCCGAAGCGGTGGAAAACGACATCACCCGTCCGATCGAAGACATCGTCAACACGGTGTCGGGCGTGAAGACGATCCGCGCCAACTCCTGGGAAGGCCGGGCCGGCATCTACCTCGAGTTCGAACTGGCCACGAATATGGACCGCGCGATGCAGGAACTGCGCGACAAGGTGGCGCTGGTGCGCCCGACCTTCCCGCGCGAAGCGAAGGACCCCTTCATCGTGCGCGCGCAAAGCGACAACGAACGTGCCATCGTGGAGATGGTGCTCACTTCCGACAAGCGCAGCCTGCGCGAGCTGTCGACGATGACGGACCAGATCATCGCCAAGCGCTTCCAGGGCGTCGCCGGTGTGGGCCAGGTCAAGGTCAATGGCACGACCAAGCGCCAGGTCCTCATCGCGCTGAAACCGGACGCGCTCAATGCCCAGGGCGTGGGCGTCGATGAAGTCATCCGCGCCATCCAGGCCACCAATGCCAACCTCCCGGCCGGCAATATCAGCTACGGCGCGGCCGAGCGCCTGGTGCGCGTAGAAGGCAAGATGAAGGACGCGAAAGAGTTCAACAAGATCATCGTGGCGCGCCGCGCCAATGGCCCGGTGTATTTGTCGCAGATCGCCGACGTGGTCGACGGCGAAGCCGAAGAACAGCAAATCTCCCGCTACAACGGCGTGCGCGCCATCTCGCTCGAAGTGACCAAGGTGCAGGACGCCAACGTGGTCGAGGTGGGCAAGGGCGTGCAGAAGGTCGCCGCCGAATTGTCGAAGACGCTGCCGTCGGACATCCACCTGCGCATCATGGACGACGAATCGATCCGCGTGCAAAGCCAGCTCGACAACGTCAAGGAAACCATCCTCGAAGGCGCCCTGCTGACGATGGTGATCGTGTTCCTGTTCCTGCATTCCTGGCGCAGCACCGTCATCACCGGCCTGACCCTGCCGATTTCGGTCATGGCCAGCTTTATCGCCATGAAGTTCTTTGGCTTTACCCTGAACTTCCTGACCCTGATGGCCCTGTCGCTGTGCATCGGCCTGCTGATCGACGACGCCATCGTGGTGCGCGAAAATATCGTGCGCCATTTCATGATGGGCAAGAACCACGTCAAGGCCGCCAACGACGGCACCAACGAAATCGGTCTGGCCGTGATGGCCACGACGTTTGCCATCGTTGCCGTGTTCGTGCCGGTGGCCTTCATGAAAGGCATCATCGGCAAGTTCTTCCTGCCCTTCGGCATTACCGTCGCCGTCGCCGTGCTGGTGTCGCTGTTCGTCTCCTTCACGCTCGACCCGATGCTCTCGTCGGTGTGGCCAGACCCGGTCAAGAACCGTTTCAAGTACGCCCCCTGGCTGGGCCGCCTGATGGAACGCATCGAGCACCGCATCGAAAAGCTGCACCTGCGCTATGGCCGCGTACTGGCTTTCGCACTGCGCTGGCGCAAGGCCACACTGGCCTCGGCCTTCGCCCTGTTCGTCGGTTCGCTCATGCTCGTGCCGATGATCGGCGGCGAAATGTTCCCGGAAACGGATGAAGGCTTCATCCAGCTGTCGTTCAAGACCCCGGTGGGATCGAGCCTCGATTACACCGACGGCAAGGTGCACCAGATCGAAGAATCACTGAAGACGTTCAAGGAAATCGACAGCATCAGCAGCACCGTGGGCACCCAGAACGGACGCAACACGGCGCGCATCAGCCTCAAGCTGACGGACGTGAAAGTCACCCACCGCAAGGACCAGAAGAAGCTGGAAAAGGATATCCGCGACAAGCTCAAGCCGATTGCCGGCATCGAACTGTCGGTGGGCTGGAAGCCGATCTTCATCGCCATCCTGGGCACCGACGAAGGCAAGCTTGACGAAGTGGCGCACCAGCTGATGGCCAAGATGAAAAAGGTCAAGGGCGTGACCGACCTGGAATACAGCCAGGAAGGCGCCAACCCGTCGACGACGATCAAGATCAACAACGAACTGGCCAGCGACCTGGGCCTGTCGGTGCAGCAGATCGGCACGGCATTGCGGCCCTTCGTGGCGGGCGACCAGATCAGCCGCTGGCTCGCGCCGGACGGCCAGAACTACGACGTCAACGTGCAGCTGCCGAAGTCGGGCCGCCAGAAAGTGGCCGACCTGGCCGAGCTGTCGGTGGCGTCGAGCAAGAAGGATG
>JAZJYP010000339.1:13441-30615 GCA_040390345.1 Pseudomonadota bacterium
CGACCTCTCGCTCGCCTCGTCCCGCTTGGGCGCCGACGGCAAGCCGATCATGGTGCCGCTGCGCCAGGTGGTCGACTTCGTGCCCTCGTCCTCGCCGCAAGTGCTGAAACGCCAGGCCTTGCAGCGCCGCGTGGCGATCTATGCCGGCGTCGAAGGCCGCCCGGTGGGCGACGTGAACAAGGAAGTGCAGAAAGAGATTGACGCGATCAAGCTGCCGCCAGGCTTGCGCTTCGACGTTGCCGGCCAGGCCCAGCAGATGGAAGAGACGATGAGCGGCGCCATGCAGGCACTGGGCATTGCCGTGATCTTCATCTACCTGGTGCTGGCCTCGCAGTTCGGCAGCTTCCTGCAGCCGATCGCCATCATGATGTCGCTGCCGCTGTCGCTGATCGGGGTGCTGGTGGCGCTGCTGGTGACGGGCAGCACGCTGAATATCTTCTCGGTGATCGGCTTCATCATGCTGATGGGCCTGGTGACGAAGAATGCGATCTTGCTGGTCGACTTCACCAACCATGGCCAGAAGGAAGGCAAGACGCAGATGGAAGCGATCCTCGCGGCCGGCCAGGTGCGCCTGCGGCCGATCCTGATGACGACCCTGGCGATGATCTTCGGCATGCTGCCGATGGCGATGGGCTTTGGCGACGGTGGCGGCACGCAAGCGCCAATGGGCCGTGCCGTCATTGGCGGCGTGATCACCTCGACCCTGCTGACCCTGGTGGTGGTGCCGG
Organism: Pseudomonadota bacterium; assembly: GCA_040390345.1. GTDB lineage: Bacteria > Pseudomonadota > Gammaproteobacteria > Burkholderiales > Burkholderiaceae_D > Telluria_A. The sequence goes on from JAZJYP010000339.1 coordinate 14,170, forward strand.
TGGCCTACACCTACCTCGACAACCTGGGCAAGCGCGCCGCGCGCTGGTTCAAGGGCCAGCCGGAAGAAGAGGAAACGGAAGAAGAGCGCGTCGCCGAAGTAGCTTAATCCTGAAAAAACGTCGGGGTCACATCTGACCGTTGGGAAAATCGGGGACAGACCCCAAGATCGCAAGATCGGGGTCTGTCCCCGATTTTCCCAACGGTCAGGTGTTCTAGGTTTGTTCCGGCGCGTCGCCTGGCGCGCTGTCTGCCTCGTCGGCTTCTTCGGGCTCGCCTTCACCGCCCGGACTGTTCTTCGCCTCAAGCTTGCGCCGGGCTTTCTCTTCCGCCTTCTTCTTTTTCTCTAATTCCCGCTGCCGCTTTTCGTACTGGAAATTAGTTTTAGCCATGGTTCACCTATCGGGTTGTCGGTCAAGAAAAGAAGTGTTGTACCGCCATTATGACGCAGATGGCGCACCGGCATCTGATTAAGCGCGTGGATGGTGCGTGCCGTGCAGCTGTTTCAGGCGCTCGCGCGCCACGTGGGTGTAGATTTGCGTCGTCGAAATGTCGGAGTGGCCCAGCAGAAGTTGCACAACACGCAAGTCGGCGCCGTGGTTCAGCAAGTGCGTGGCAAAAGCGTGGCGCAAGGTGTGCGGCGACAGGGGCCCCTCGATGCCGGCTTTTTGCGCGTGCTTCCGGATCAAGATCCAGAACATCTGGCGCGTCATCGGCCCGCCGCGGGCGGTGACGAACAGGGCGTCGTCGACCTGGCCATTCAAGATGATGCCGCGCCCCTCGGCCAGGTAGCGCGCGATCCAGCGCCGCGCTTCCTCGCCAAAGGGCACCAGGCGCGTCTTGCTGCCCTTGCCGGTGATGCGCAGCACGCCATCGTTCATGCTCAGTTCAACCAGCTTCAGCGTCACCAGCTCCGACACCCGCAGTCCGCTCGCATACATCAGCTCGAGCATCGTGCGTTCGCGCAGGCCCAACGGCGTGGCCACGTCGGGCGCCTCGAGCAGGGACTCGACCTGGGCCTCCGTGAGCGTGTTGACCAGGCGCGTGGGCTGGCGCGCCGAGGCCAGCTTCAGGCAGGGATCGGCCGCCACCTGGCGCTCGCGCACGGCCATCTGGTAAAAGCGCTTGAGGACCGACAGGCGCCGGTTGGCCGAACTGGGCTTTGATTCGGCGTAACGGGCGGCGATATAGGCGTCCAGGTCATGTGCCTGCACCGCGTGCAGGTTCGCTACCTGCGGGCGCTGGCTTTCCAGCCATTCGGCGAACATGCGCAGGTCGCGCCGGTAGGCTTCGAGGGAATTCTTGGCCAGTCCCTGCTCCAGCCAGAGCCGGTCGCAGAAGTCGTCGATCAGAACGAGATTGCCTGTTGCTGCCATGGGGCTCCCGTTGCGCCTTCGTGGGCCAGCAGCCAGCGCTTGACGGACAGGTGAAAGCCGTTCTCGTCGTCGTGGTTGGAAAAGCCGCCCAGGCCGCCCGAGGCCGTCACCCGGTGGCAGGGGATGACCAGGGGGAACCAGTTGGCGCCGCAGGCCTGGCCGACCGCGCGCGGGGCCGAGCCGATATGCTTGGCCACCTGGCCGTAGGTACGCACGCTGCCGCGCGGGATCGAGGCAATCGCCGCCCAGACGCGCTGCTGGAAGGCGCTGCCGACCGGCTTGAGCGGCAGCTGGAAGACGAAATCGGCATCCTTCAAATAGCGCTCGACCTGGCGGGCGGCCAGTTCGGCGGCCGCATCGAGCGGGTCTTTTTCGAGGAAATGGGGCGGCAGGTAGACCAGTTCGATGACAGCCCCCGCTTCGCTGCGGATGCCGACGGCGCCAAACGGGGCGGCCACGATGGCGGAAAAAAGGGTGCTGGCCTGTTGTTCTTTCATGGGGCAATCTTAACAGACGCACGAAAAAAAGCGCACCACGTGGGTGCGCCCTAAATTCTTCACGTTCCCGGTCGTTTAACCTGTTCCGTCGCGCGCTTGTGGCGGCCACCGGTCCATCGCTAACAACATTCTGTGAAACGCGTGTCTCCTCGAAATATCTCCGGTATGGACTACCGTGCTTTTATTGCTACTCCCCAAACTTAATAAAATTCGCTATGTGCTTCGGGCTATGCCTGAAACGGTGCCCATCATAACGTATCTAAAAAGCAGGACCGTGGCATTTATGACACGCTCATGAAATTATTTCAGTTGTAAATTAAATTGGGAAGCCATAGCGAAATAATTGGTACGTAAGTGATCAATACCAAAAATGCCAGCATCGTGAGCAGCCAGGGCAGCACCGCCACCGTCAGTTCGGAGATCCCCATTTTGGTGATTCCCGAGGCAACGTAGAGGTTCAGCCCGACCGGCGGATGGCACATGCCGACCTCCATATTGACGACGATGAGAATACCAAAGTGGACCGGATCGATGCCCAGTTTCATCGCCACCGGGAACAGGATCGGCGCCATGATCAACACAATCGACGACGGTTCCATGACGTTGCCGGCCAACAGCAGCAGCAAGTTGACCACCAGCAGGAAGGAGACGACCCCCAGGCCCTTGTTGGTAATCCACTCGGCCATCGCCTGCGGGATGTTCTCGTTGGTCATCAGGAAGGAGAACAGCACGGCGTTGGTGATGATGTAGAGCAACATCGCCGACAGCGAAGCCGAATCGAGCAGCACCTTGCCCACCTGCTTGATCTTCAAGTCCTTGTAGACGAAGACGGCGATGAAGAAGGCGTACACCGCCGCCATGGCCGCCGCCTCGGTCGGCGTGAACTTGCCGCTGTAAATACCACCCATGACGATGACGATCAGCAGCAAGCCCCAGGCGCATTTGCGGAAGGTGAGCCAGCGCTCATGCCACGTCGCCTTGGGCAGGCGCGGATAGTCGTGCTTGCGCGCCAGGAACCAGGTGGTCAGGCCCAGGAAGAAGGCCAGCAGCAGCCCCGGCACCACGCCGGCCGTAAACAGGCGCCCGATCGAGGTATTGGTCGTCACCGAATACATGACCATGACGATGGACGGCGGGATCAGGATGCCCAGCGCGCCCGAGGTCGTGATGACGCCGGCGCCGAAGCTTTTCGGGAAGCCCTGCTTGACCATGGCCGGCAGGATGATCGAACCGATCGCCACCACCGTGGCCGGGCTCGAGCCCGACACGGCGGCGAACAAGGCGCAGGCGAGCACGCCGGACAAGGCCAGGCCGCCGTGCCAGTGGCCCACCATCGCGCTGGCGAAATTGATCATGCGCCGCGCCACTCCGCCATGGGTGAGGAAATTCCCCGCCAGGATGAAGAAGGGAATGGCCATGATCTCGAACTTCTCGATTCCCGTGAACAGCTTCATCGCCACCGATTCGATCGGCACGCTGGTCATGGTGAACATGAAGGTCAGGACGGTCAGGCCGAGCGAAATCGAGATCGGCATGCCGGTCAACATCAGTACCAGCAAGAGCACAAAGATGATGGCCGCGTTCATATCTTCGCTCCCGAGATTTCTTCTTCCAGGCCTTCGACGTGGCCGTGGTCATGCTTGGGCAGTTCGCCCGTGCGCAGATAGCCCACCATCACCTGCAGGAAGCGGAAGCACATCAGGTAGGAGCCGAGCGGAATGGCGAGATACACCAGGCGCATCGGGATTTCCAGCACTTCCGAGGTCTGGTCGGACGGCAGGTGCCAGATCAGGTAGGCGCCGAGCGAACCGACCGTGCCGGTGAACAGCGCGCCGGCCAGCATGCCGAAGACGACCATGCGCTTGTGCCAGCGCGGATCGAGCCGGTTGAGCAGCACGTCGACGCCGACGTGGATGCCGGTGCGCACACCATAGGCGGCGCCGAATTTGGCCATCCAGATAAACATGAAGATGCACAGCTCCTGGGCCCAGCTCGTATTCAGGCTGATCAGGTAGTCCTGCACGACCGGAATATCGAGGCCGGACAGGTAGCGGTGCACCACGGCGATGAAAATGATGATCGTCGCCGCTGCCATCAGCGATGCAATCAGCCATTCCTCCAGGTGATTGAGGAACTTCATGGCTTACTTGGCGCCTTCCTTGGCGATCGCGCTGATCAAATCCTTGCCGATGCGTTTCTCGATTTCCGGATCCTTCTGCACCGGCATCAGGACGCGGCGCCATTCGGCCTGCTCCTTGACCGACAGGTTGTAGATCTCGGTCTTGCCGGCCTTCTTGATGGCGTCCATGGCCAGGTCGTTATCGCGCTGGGCGATGGCCTTTTCAAACGTGGTGGCGTCGGTCATGGCCTTTTCCAGCGCCGTGCGGATATCGGCCGGCAGGCCATCCCAGAACTTCTTGTTGACGATGACGGCATAGCCCAGGTAGCCGTGGTTGGACACGGTCAGGTGCTTTTGCACTTCATGCATCTTCTGGGTGTACATATTCGACGGCGGGTTCTCGGTGCCGTCAACGACGCCCGTTTGCAGCGCCTGGTAGACCTCGGAGAAGGCCATCACCTGCGGGTTCGCGCCCAGCGCGCGCATCTGCGCGTCGAGCGCCTTGGACGACTGGATGCGCATCTTCATGCCCTTGAAATCGGTCGGCGCATGCATCGGCTTATTCGACGACATGATCTTGAAGCCGTTGTCCCAGAAGGCCAGGCCGGTGATGCCCTTGGTTTCGAGTTTTTTTAACAGGCCCTTGCCGATCGGGCCTTCGGTGACGTTGTAGAGCGCCGTCTTGGACGGGAAGATATACGGCAGGTCGAAGGCTTCGAATTCCTTCAGGCCCAGCGGGCCGAACTTGGCCAGCGAAGGCGCCAGCATCTGCACCGCGCCCAGCTGCAGCGCTTCGAGTTCTTCCTTGTCCTTGTACAGCTGGCTGTTCGGGTACAGCTCCACCTTGACGCGGCCGCGGGTAGCCTTCTCGGCCAGCTCCTTGAAGCGCTCGGCGGCCTGGCCTTTGGGCGTGTCGATCGCCACCACGTGGCTGAACTTGATGACGATGGGCGCCTCGGCGTAGGCATTGAAACTCAGGGCGGCGGCCAGGACGGCCAGCAGGGTGCGTACTTGCATGTTGTCTCCTCCAGAATAAGAAAGTCTATTATTATTTGTGCATTGATTGTGGCCTGCCCCCATTCTGCACCGCTATTGTGGAAAACCACAATAGCCCAAAGCGCGAAAATCCCTATGCTGGTATCGATGAAAAATCCGTTCTCGCTGCCGCGCCCGATCTATCTGCCCGGCCCCTTGCGCTGGATCCTGCCGGTGGTGCTGGTGCTATTGTTCCTGGCGGTGCTGTTCTGGCTACCCTGGCAGGCGCGCCAGATGGAGAGCAATGAGCGCCAGGAGCAGCTCATTGCCGATACGCTGTGGGTCGAACAGACCATCCGCTTCGAGCTCACGCGCAATGAGGTGGCCCTCGCCGACCTGGCTGCCAGCGGCGCCAGCGACACCCAGCGCGACGCCCGCCTCGACCAGCTGCGCAAGAACGGCCACGAACTGGTGGCGGCGCGCTTCCTCGACGACAGCGCCGACCACACGCCGCGCATGCGCCAGGGCCACTACAGCAATCCGACAGCGGACGGACGCATGGACTATCGCCTGCCGATTTTCCGCGAAGGGCGCTACCGCGGCAGCCTGGTCGTGACCTACCGGCTGGCCACCCTGCTCGAAGAGATGGTGCCATGGTGGTTCGCCCAGGAGAACCAGGTCAGCCTGGTCGACACCGACGACAAGGTGGTGGCGCGCCGCGCCGCCGCCGGCGAAGGGCGCGGCGTCTACACCCACAAGCATGCGCTGGAGCTGCCCGGCGCCACCCTGGTGCTGGCCACGGACAGCGTCAAGAGCGCGCCGCGCCTGCTGCCCAACCTGCTGGTGGGCTCCGTGATCGCACTGGCGGTGGGCCTGCTGGCGAGCCTGATTTCGCTGTGGCGCCACATCGCGCGCCGGCTCGCAGCCGAAGGCGCGCTGCGCCAGCAGATGGCCTTTCGCACGGCGATGGAAAATTCCCTCGTCACCGGCCTGCGCGCGCGCGACCTCGAGGGGCGCGTCACCTACGTCAACCCCGCCTTCTGCCAGATCGTCGGCCTGCCCGAAGAAGAACTGGTGGGTAAGGCGCCGCCCATGCCCTACTGGGCGCCCGAAGCGATGGCCGACTACCAGCGCCGCTTTGCCGAAGTCCTGGCCGGCACCGTGACGCCGCAATTCGAAACGATCTTCCAGCGCGCCGATGGCGAGCGCATTCCGGTGCTGATCTTCGAAGCGCCGCTGGTCGACAGCAAGGGCAAGCATACGGGCTGGGTCGGTTCGGTCCTCGATATTTCGGACCGCAAGCGCGCCGAAGACCTGGTGCGCCAGCAGCAGGAAAAACTGCAAACGAGCGCGCGCCTGGCCACGATGGGCGAGATTTCTTCGATGCTGGCGCATGAACTGAACCAGCCGCTGGCCGCCATTTCCAGCTATACGACTGGCGCACTGAATATCCTCAAGCGCGATGCCGGGGTCGACGCTGCCCTGCTGCGGCCCGCGCTCGAGCAAGCCAGCGCCCAGGCCCAGCGTGCCGGCCAGATCATCCGCAGCGTGCACGAATTCGTCAAGAAGCGCGAACCGGAACGCCAGCCCGTGGCCATCGGCCAGGTCGTCGATGGCGTCGCGCCCCTGCTCGACCTGCAGGCGCGCAAATACTTCGTCGCCGTCGCCAACCGCATCGACGCCAAGCTGCCCCAGGTGATGGCCGATCGCATCTTGCTCGAACAAGTGCTGCTCAACCTGTGCCGCAACGGCATCGAAGCGATGCAGCACGTGCCGCCGGAGCGGCGCATCCTGCGCATCGAAGCCCATGCCGAGGGCACGCAGGTGGTCGTGTCGGTGATCGACCAGGGGCATGGCATTGCGCCCGAAGTGGCCGAGCGCCTGTTCTCGCCCTTCTTCTCCACCAAGGCCGAAGGGATGGGCATGGGCTTGTCGATCTGCCGCACCGCCATCGAATTTCACGGCGGGACGCTGGTGCAGCGCCCGAATCCCGAAGGCGGTACCATCTTCACATTCAGCCTGCCCGCCCACTAAGGAAGACCACGATGCTGCATATAGTCGATGACGAAGAAGCGGTACGCGACGCCCTGCTGTGGATGGCCCGCTCGCGCGACATTGGCGCGCGCAGCTACGCCAGCGCCGAAGCCTTCCTCGACGCGCTGGGGCCGGCCATCGACGCCGGCGGCGAATGCGTGCTGCTCGACGTGCGCATGCCCGGCATGAACGGCGTGGCCATGTTCAACGAACTGGCCACGCGCCAGCTGACGGCGCGCCTGCCGGTGATTTTCCTCACCGGCCATGGCGACGTGCCGATGGCGGTGGACACGCTCAAGCGCGGCGCCTTCGACTTCTTTGAAAAACCGTTCAACGACAATGCCCTGATGGACCGGGTCGAGCAGGCGCTGGCCGCTTCGCGCGTGGCCGGCGAGGCCGCTGCCGTACAGGCGCGCCTGGCGACGCTGTCGACGCGCGAACGCGAAGTGCTCGACCTGATCCTGGCCGGCAAAATGAACAAGGTCGTCGCCGACGAGCTGGGCATCAGCATGCGTACAGTCGAAGTCCACCGTGCCCACATCTTCGACAAGATGCAGGTCAAGACTGCGGTGGAATTGGCGGGACTATTGAAATGAGCGCCGGTCGGTCCGCCATGCACTGGCTGAGCGAGGCAATGAAGGCATCGCGCAGCGCTTCGTATTCGGCATAACTCTTGAACTTGCGCCGTTCTGGCTTTGGATTGAGCAGATAGGCCGTGGCGACGACGTTCGACTTTTCCGAAATCAGCGTGTACATGCTGATGACGCCACCGGTCAAGGCACCATTGTTGAGGGCCATGACTTCGACACCGTTGTGGGCCGCCACCTTGAACGGTTCAACGTGCGCGCCCGGCCGCGCGGCGAAGCTGGTCATCTGCGCCAGGATGGCCGTGCGGTCTTCGGACAGTCGCCCGGCTGCCGGGCGCTCCAGCTTCAGGTTCACAAACGGCTCGGAATCGGGAAAGGCCAGCATCATGCGGTAGCCGTCGGCGGTCGATACGCGCATCGGCCCCGCCGACGTCTCCACCGTGCGCCAGGCCGCGCCGGTATTGAGGCGGCTGGCCGAGACGGGTTTCAGTTCGCCACCAAAGGTACAGGCCAACAAGGGCCGCAGCGGATCGCCGTCGCCCTGCGCCGCGGCCGCTCCACTGACTGCCAGCAGCAGCATCGCCAATGTCTTCATATCGCCTCCGATGAAATGATGGGCGATTCTGGCAGTGGCGAGCCGGCCCCGCCAGCGCAGCCGGCAAGGCACCGGCACGCGGTACTGGCGGTATTGTGCGCTAGCGCTCCAGCGCCGCGCGGGCGGCCGCTTCGAGCGCTTTCATTGCCAGCAGATAGGGCCCGGGACCGTGGCTCACGCGCGCCACACCCAGCGCAGCGAGGCGCGGCAATGGCGGCGTATTCGCGCCGACCATGATGTTGACCGGCAGCGGCGATGCCTTCACCAACTGCGCGATCAAGCCTTCATCGGCCAGGCCGGGCACGAAAATGCCGCTCGCGCCGGCTTCGGCATAGGCATGCGCGCGCGCGATGGCCAGCTCGAGCGCCGCTTCGTCATGCGCCACGCCCTTCTGGAAGAACACGTCCGTGCGGGCGTTGATGAAATATTCCGGCAGGGTGGCATCTGCCGCCTTGCGCGCCTGGCGAATGCGGGCCGCGTGGGCATCGATGGCGCGCAGCGTGCCATCTGCCGGGAAGCTGTCTTCCAGGTTGCAGCCGATTGCACCGGCTGCGATCGTGCGTTCAACGGTGCGGGCCACCACATCCGGCGCATCGCCGTAGCCGCTCTCGATATCGAAACTGAGCGGCAGTTCGGTGGCCCGTACGATACGCGCGAGGTTGTCGAGCGCGAAGTCGAGCGGCAGCCGTTCGCCGTCGGGGTAGCCGTTCGCGGCAGCGACCGACCAGCTGCCGGTGGCCAGGGCGCGCGCGCCGCTGGCCGCCACCGCGCCGGCGCTGCCGGCATCCCAGACGTTAAACAGCACCAACGGATCGCCGGCCACATGCAGCGCGCGGAAGCGCTGCGCCTTCTCTTTTTGACTGAGCATGAACAAACTCCTAAACAGTGGGGCGGTTGGTGTCGCGCGCGAGCGATTCGTCGGCTTCTTTCAGCTTGACGGCGCACTCTTCGCAGCAAACTTCCACGGCAACGCCGCCCAGCGTGACCGTGATGGCATTGTCATCGAGCTTGTAGTCGCAAGCTGCACAGGTTTTCTCTTGCATGATGGTCTCCTAAAATGCCCGCCAGTCGGGCAGAAGCAGTAGACCATCCGGCCCAAAACGCCGCTATCGGAATCTTTAGCTACTTGGCACCAACGGCGGCTTGCTTGAAGGCCGACGGCGAACGTCCATAGGCCTGGCGGAAGGCGGCGCTGAAGTGGCTGTGGCTGGAAAAGCCCAAGTCCAGGCTCAGGGCCGACAGGTCATCGTACTGGTCGATCACGTCAAGCGCGCGCGCCAGGCGCAGCTGCATCTGGTAACGGTACAGCGGCATGCCCTCCACTTGCTGGAACACCTGGGTCAGGTAGACGGGCGAGCCGCCCGTTTCGGCGGCGATGTCGGCCAGCGTCCAGCGCCGGGCCGGGTCGCTCATGAGCACGAGCTTGATGCGCTCGACCAGCCTGCGCCGGCCGTGGCTGGCGCCTGCCGGGGCGCTTGCCAAGCCGAGCGAACGGCGGATCAGGGTCAGCGCCAGCGTCTCCGCTTCCAGTGTTTCGGCCACGCCCGAGCGCAGCGAATGGCGTAACAAGGCCACCAGCACCTGGGCGCGCGGGTCGAGGCGCTGGTGCTGGGTCAGGAATGACGGTTCGGCCAGGCGCGCCAGCGCTTCGGGCGGCGCCAGCTCCTGCACCAGCGCCGGGGCCACGCCGACAGACATGCAGGCGTCGCCGCCGCTGACGGGATGGCTGATCTGGTATTCCTGGCCGCCGTTGAAGAACAGGACCTGGTTGGCATCGGCGACGGCGTCGTCCTGGCCGACATGGCGCATGAAGACACCGCGGTAAGGGAAGACGAAGCGCGTGTTCTGCGTCCATTCGACCTCGCTCTTGTGGCGGCAATTGCCCAGGCAGCAGACGTCCGTCACGCTGACGGTGGGCGTGCTCAGTAATTGTTCAAAGCTCGTTTCCGGCATCTCCGCTCCCGCCATCGCCGCGCAGGCTGTCCAATTCATGAATGTAGCACGAAGATCCTGTGACGCTCATCAAGACCGCGGAAACATCAAACGCGAGAATCAACACCCTTGACGGGTCACGGAGGCACACTAAACTGCAATCAGAGGCGATGGTTAGCTAAGATCCGCGCAAATTTGTACAAAATACTTCGATGCCATTCACGCAAGAACAAATTACCAGGGCCATTGCCTGCGCACCAGAACAGGCAAAAGAGGACGGCTGTCCCTATGACACTTCTGACGCTGACGCGGTCAAGGCCTACTGGAAAGGAGCGACAGTTTTCTTGCCGGGAGAATGGCGCGCCCACTGGCGAGAAAAGCACAATATCACTGGGAAACCCTAGCTCGCCGCAGAATCTGTCGTACCCGCCGTTCACCGGCCGCCCCCAGGCCGAAGTTCCCGGCCCCTGTCGGTTCGGGCGCCGCTCCGGTATCATGTGGAAATGAATAAGAATTCTTTCCTTCCGTTTGTTATTGGCGTCGCTGGCGGAAGCGGCAGTGGCAAATCGACGGTGACGCAGCAAGTGCTCGCTTCCTTTGGCACGGAAATGGTCTCGGTCGTGATGCAGGACGATTATTACTGTGACCAGTCCGATCTCACCCCTGAAGTGCGCCGCAAACAGAATTATGACCATCCGCAGGCCTTCGACTGGCCACTGCTGGTCGAGCACGTTCGCGCCTTGCGCAATGGCGAGGCGATCGACATGCCGGAGTACGATTTCACGATCGACAACCGCTCCAACAAGACCATTCCCGTCAAACCGGCCCCGGTCATCGTGATCGAAGGCCTGTTTGCCTTGTATGACGCTGATCTGCGCAAGATGATGTCGCTGAAGATCTTTGTCGACACGGCTCCGGACGTGCGCTTCATCCGCCGCATGCAAAGGGATATCACGGAACGCGGCCGCACGATGGACAGCGTCATCGGCCAGTACCTGGAAACGGTACGCCCGATGCACAAGCAATTCATCGAACCCACCAAGCGCCACGCCGATGTCATCCTGCCCCATGGCGCGAACGGCCCGGCCGTCGATGTGATCACCACCAAGGTGGCAAGCGTCATCGGCCAGCTGAAGCGGCCCTGATCCTTTTCAAACGTGGCGCGCGAGCGCCCACGCGACGTGTTCGCGTACCAGTTCGGACGGATGGCTGGCGCGCGCGCTCAGCGCGGCGACGATGGCAGGATCGCCCTTCACGCTTGCAGCGGCGTTGCCCAGGCCAACGGCCAGGTTGCGCAGCCAGCGTTCGTGGCCGATGCGCCGTATCGGGCTGCCTTCCATGCGGCGGTTGAATTCTTCCTCCTCCCACGCGAACAGTTCGAGCATGCCGGCGCTGCCCAGGCCATGGCGTTCGTCGAAGTCGGGCAAGGTGGCGCGCTGGGCGAACTTGTTCCACGGGCAGACGGTCTGGCAATCGTCGCAGCCGTAGACGCGGTTGCCGATCAGGGGCCGCAATTCAAGCGGAATCGGCCCTTTCAGTTCAATAGTCAGGTACGAAATGCAGCGCCGCGCGTCGAGCCGGCCGGGGCCGAGGATGGCCTGGGTCGGGCAGACGTCGATGCAGGCCTGGCACTGGCCGCAGTGGGCGCTGACGGGTTCATCGACAGGGAGCGGCAAGTCGACCAGGATCTCGCCGAGGAAGAACATCGAGCCCGCTTCACGATTGAGCAGCAAGGTGTGCTTGCCGCGCCAGCCCAGGCCGGCCTTTTCGGCCAGGGGCAGTTCCATCACGGGCGCCGAATCGGTGAAGACGCGGTAGCCGAATTCGCCCACCTCGTTGCGGATGCGGTCGGCCAGCTGCTGCAGGCGACTGCGCAGCACCTTGTGGTAGTCGCGCCCCCGCGCATAGACGGAGATGACGGCGGCAGACGGGTCTTGCAGGCGTGCCGTTTCGCGCTTGCGCCAGTCCGCCTGGGTGGCGGCGGGCAGGTAGTCCATGCGCGCACTGATGACGCGCACCGTGCCGGGCACCAGCTCGGCCGGGCGGGCGCGCTTGACACCGTGGCTGGCCATATAGTCCATGTCGCCGTGGCGGCCCGCGTCAAGCCAGTCCTGCAGGCCCTGTTCGGCGTCGGCCAGGTCGATGTCGGCGATGCGCAGGTCGGCAAAACCGAGCTCGCGCCCCCAGCTCTTGATGGTGCGTGCCAGTTCGGCCAGGTCAACTTGTTGGGGATGCATGGGCGGGACGGATTAGAATAGCGGGAATTCAATTCGACATTCTATGCGATGCAGCACTTCACAGCCCATCTCCATGACGAATCCGGCACCGCCGCCCTGGGTGCCGCGCTGTCGCGCGCATTGGCGCCGGGCCTGTCGATCTACCTGCGCGGCGACCTGGGTGCCGGCAAAACCGCCCTGACCCGGGCCATGCTGCACGCGGCCGGCCACGTGGGCCATGTCAAGAGCCCCACCTACGCCTTGTCGGAGCCGTATGTGATCAATGTAGGTGGGCGCCCGGTGCACCTGATTCATTTCGACCTGTACCGCATGGCCAGCCCCGAAGAGTTCCTCGACGCGGGCTTCCGCGAAGATTTCAATGCTGCCAATATTTGCGTCGTCGAGTGGCCCGAAAAGGGCGAACCGGTGCTGCCACCGCCCGATTTGTCCATCACCTTGAGCGTTCACGGCGCCGGGCGTGATGTAGAATTGCAGGCGTTGTCTGAACTGGGCCAGCTATGCCTCGACCGTCTTCATTTCGCCCCCAATCTGTGACCACTGGCCCGGTCACGCGGCGCACCATCCTCAAAGCCGGCGGCACCTTGCTGCTGTCGGTCTTCGCTTCCCTGCCAGCGCGCGCGGCCCAGATCCTGGCGGTGCGCGTCTGGCCGGCCGCCGACTACACGCGCGTGACGCTGGAAAACGACAGCGACCTGAAAACCAATTACTTCGTCGTGCCCGATCCAAACCGGCTCGTGGTCGACATCGAAGGCCTGGAACTGAACCCGGCCCTCAAGGGCCTGGTGGCGCAGATCAAGTCGGACGACCCGTATATCAAGCAGGTGCGCGTGGGCCAGAACCGGCCGAACGTGGTGCGCCTGGTGTTCGACCTGAAGGAAGCGATCAAGCCGCAGGTGTTCACGCTGGCACCCGTTGGCAATTACAAGCACCGCCTGATTTTCGACCTGTATCCGCTCACGCCCGTCGACCCGATCGCGGCGATGATCGAAAAGGGTGACTTCACCCATCCGGAAGAGACGCCTGACAAGCCAGAGGTGCCGGCGCAAGCGGCGCCGCAGACGCAAGCGCCGATCGTCGCCGAGCCCAAGGCCGGCGGCAGGGTCGTGCGCATGATTACTGTCGCGCTTGACCCGGGCCATGGCGGCGAAGACCCGGGCGCGCTGGGCGCGGCCGGCAGCCGCGAAAAGGACATCGTGCTGGCCATCGCCAAGCGCCTGAAAACGAAGATCGAAGAAGTACCGAACATGCGCGTCATGCTCACGCGCGACGCCGACTATTTCGTCCCGCTGGGCACGCGCGTGGAAAAAGCGCGCAAGGTGCAGGCCGACCTGTTCGTCTCGATCCACGCCGACGCCTTTGTCGAGCCGTCCGCACGCGGCTCCTCGGTGTTCGTGCTGTCCGAAAAAGGCGCCAGCTCGACGGCGGCGCGCTGGCTGGCGAACAAGGAAAACCTGGCCGATTCGATCGGCGGGGTGAACATCAAGAACCACGACCGCCAGTTGGCCAGCGTGCTGCTGGACCTGTCGACGACGGCCCAGATCAACGACAGCCTCAAGGTGGGTCGCGCAGTGCTGGGCGAAATTGGCGGCATCAACAAGCTTCATCATGGCGCGGTCGAACAGGCCGGATTTGCCGTGCTCAAGGCGCCCGATATTCCATCGATCCTGATCGAGACGGCCTTTATTTCGAACCCGGAAGAAGAAGCGCGCCTGACCGACAACGCCTACCAGGACCAGATCGCCGACGCCATCGTCAAAGGCATCAAGCGCTACTTCTCCAAGAACCCGCCACTGGCAAAGAGCCGCCAGACCTGACATGCCTGCCACCACAACGACCTTCGGCAAACTGCCCGCCATTGCCTTCAGCGCGCCCGACGGCGCGCGCGCCATCGTCACGCTGTATGGGGCGCACCTGGTGTCCTGGGTCGACGCGGACGGCCGGGAGCGCCTGTTCCTGAGCGAGAAATCGGCGCTCGACGGCAGCCGCGCCATCCGCGGCGGCGTGCCAGTCATCTTTCCGCAATTCGCCGAGCGCGGCACCGGCATGCGCCACGGCTTTGCGCGCGTGTGCAACTGGCGTTTCGAGGACGGTGCCTTCCACCTGTCGCAGGCGGATTTGCCGGCGGCGATGGCGCAAGCCTGGCCGTTTGAATTTGAACTTGTGTTCCGGGTCACCCTTGAAGAGCGCGGCCTGGCGCTAACGCTGGAAGCGCACAACAGCGGCAGCCGGGCCTTTACTTTCGCCAGCGCGCTGCACAGCTATTTTCTGGTGGACCAGCTGGCGCTGGCGCGCATCGACGGCGTGCAGGACACGCCGTTGGCCATCAGCGACAAGTTCGACCAGGTTTTCCAGCACGTGGCGCCGGCGCTGGCGCTGCACACGGGCAGCGCCACGCTGACGATGGAGCAGACGGGATTTGTTGATGCCGTGGTGTGGAACCCGGGCGCCGCCGATGCGGCCGCGCTGGCCGATATGGAAGATACTGAATACCAGCGCTTCGTCTGCGTGGAAGCGGCCCTGATCGATCCGCCGCCGCTGGCCGCCGGTGCCAGCTGGGCCGGCACCTCGCGCATAAAACTTAGTTCGATTCCTTGATCACGCGGCCGGAACTGGCCTGGATCGGACGGGCATTGAGCGGATAGAGGCGGCTGAACAGCGCCATCTGCGCGGGCGAGGCCTGCATCGGCTGCTTCATCACCAGCCACAGCACGCCTTCGCTGCAAGGCGGCGTGGTCAGCGAACCCATATAGGTGAAATAGTCCTTCTGCGCCGGCAGCAGCTCGTTGACGTCCAGCACGACGGACGGGTTGACGGTGTCGTTCTTCTCCAGCGGCAGGTTGTTCCACACGGTCTGGATCAGATTGTGGGCCTTGCCGCGCTCGAGCAGCACGGCCACCACGGCCAGCTTGCCCTCGGCGTCGCGGTGCACCAGGTGCACCACCATCTCGAAGCCCTTGCCGTTGATGCGCTCTTCGGACGGACGATGGAAGTGGAACTGCAGCAGCTCATACGAGCGGTTCTGCACCGTGATGTAGTTGCCGCCGCTGAGGGTGACCTGGATCGTGTGGCCGTTGTCGATGACGCTGAACGAGGATGGCTTGTAATCGAAGGCGATCTTCTCGAGGTCGACCTTCATGCCATCGCGGATGTCGATCGGCGACTGGCGGCTGCCGGTGCCGCAGCGGGCCCAGTCGCTGTTGATCTTGCCCCAGTTGGCCGGTCCCGTCTCGCCTTCATAGCTCCAGTGGGTGCCATGCATCTGCACAGGAGCGGCGGTTGGCGCCGGTTCGGCGGCCTTTTTCTTGGCGTCGGCGGCCTTCTTGGCCTTGGCGGCAGCGGCGATGCGGGCGGCCTGGTTGGCGCGCATGGCGGCCAGGCGGGCGTTGATCTTGGCCGACAACTCGGCTTCGGCGTCTTCTTCCTTGGCGCGCTGGGCCGCTTCGCTCAGCTTGGGTTTGATCGAGGTAACCGCGGCCTTGGGCGCTTCGGCGCTGGCCTTGGCAGGTTCGGCGGCACCATGAGCGGGGACGGCAGCGGCTTCGTGGGCGCTGGCAGGGGGATCGTTCGCGCTCGCTGCCGTCATGGCGCAGCAGCAAGCGAACAGGGCGATCAGGTTACGCATGGGGTTCCAGAATGATGATGGTCAGTCTGGATATCGGCGCAAATGGGCGAAAACTTGAGTCTGGAGAGCAACTCGCCTAGCGCGCCATCAAGCGCCGGCCAAATTTCCACAACCCGCCCAGGGCCATCGGCACCACCGCGATGCCCACGCCGAAGAGCACGATGGCAGTCAGGTGCTCGCGCACGACCGGGATATTGCCGAAGAAATAGCCGCCCGTGACCAGGCTGACCACCCACAAGGCGGCGCCGGTGATGTTGAACATCTGGAAGCGCGTGTGCGTCATGTCCGATACGCCGGCCACGAAGGGGGCGAAGGTGCGCACCACCGGCACGAAGCGCGCCAGCATGATGGTCTTGCCGCCGTGTTTTTCGAAGAAATCGTGGGTGCGGTTGAGTGCATCCTTGTTGATCCAGCGGTAATCGTGGGTGAAGACGCGCTGGCCGATCGCCTCGCCGATCCAGTAATTGAGCGTGT
>JAZJYP010000340.1:0-3322 GCA_040390345.1 Pseudomonadota bacterium
TCGGCTCGATCATCAAGGTGCCCGGCACCGGGAAGCTCATGGTCGGCGCGTGGAAGCCGAAGTCCATCAGGCGCTTGGCCACGTCTTCGTTGCTGATGCCGGTGGCGTCCGTCAAGGGACGCAGGTCCAGGATGCACTCGTGCGCCACCAGGCCGTCATGGCCCGTGTACAGCACCGGATAATGCGGCGCCAGGCGGCGCGCGATGTAGTTGGCAGCCAAAATGGCGGTCTCGGTGGCGGCAGTCAAGCCTGCGCCGCCCATCATGGCGATATACATCCACGAAATGGGCAGGATCGAGGCCGAACCATACGGCGCGGCGGACACGGCGCCAATGCCCGCTTCGTCGCGCGCATAGCCGGTCGAACGCTGGTTCGGCAGGAACTTGGCCAGGTGGGCACCGACGCCGATCGGGCCGACGCCCGGGCCGCCACCGCCGTGCGGGATGCAGAAGGTCTTGTGCAGGTTCAGGTGCGACACGTCGCCGCCGAAGCTGCCTGGTGCGGCCACGCCGACCAGTGCATTCATGTTGGCGCCGTCGATGTAGACCTGGCCGCCATGATTATGCACGATCTTGCATAATTCTTCGATGCCTTCTTCGAACACGCCGTGGGTCGACGGGTAGGTCACCATCACGCAGGCCAGGTTGGCGCCGTGCTGTTCGGCCTTGGCTTTCAGGTCGGCCAGGTCGACGTTGCCGTTGGCGTCGCACGCTGTCACCACGACTTGCATGCCGGCCATGTTCGCCGTTGCCGGGTTGGTGCCGTGGGCGGACGAAGGAATCAGGCAAATGTTGCGGTGGCCTTCGCCGCGCGACTCGTGGTAAGCCTTGATGACCAAGAGGCCAGCGTACTCGCCCTGCGAGCCGGCATTCGGTTGCAGCGACACGGCGGCGTAGCCGGTCAGCGCGCACAGCATCTCTTCGAGCTGGCCGATCATTTCGCGGTAGCCGACCGTCTGCGCATCCGGTGCGAACGGGTGGATGTTGGAGAATTCAGGCCAGGTGACGGGAATCATCTCGCTGGTGGCGTTGAGCTTCATGGTGCAGGAGCCGAGCGGGATCATGGTGCGGTCCAGCGCCAGGTCCTTGTCGGCCAGGCTGCGCAGGTAGCGCAGCATCTCGTGTTCGGAGTGGTAGCGGTTGAAGGTCGGGTGGGCCAGGTAGGCGCTGGTGCGCACCAGCGCTTCCGGGTAGGCGTTCTGCACCGTCGCTTCGATCGCGTCGAAGTCGGTGGCGGCGCTCTTGCCAGCGACTTCGGCGAAGACCGTGATGAGCAAGGCGATGTCTTCGCGCGTCGTCGTCTCGTCCAGCGACAGGCCCACGTGGGTCGCGTCGACACGGCGCAGGTTGACGCCTTTGGCCACGGCGGCGGCGTGCAGCTGCTCGGCGTGTGCGGAGCGGATCGTGAGCGTGTCGAAGAAGGTCTTGTTGACGACGTCGAAGTCCATCTGGCCCAGTTTGGCGGCCAGGATGGCGGTGAAACGGTGCACGCGCTGGGCGATTTGCGCCAGGCCTTTGGGGCCATGGTAGACGGCGTACATCGAGGCGATCACGGCCAGCAGCACCTGCGCGGTGCAGATATTGGAAGTGGCCTTTTCGCGGCGGATGTGCTGCTCGCGCGTTTGCAGGGCGAGGCGGTAAGCCTGGTTGCCTTGCGCATCGACGGTCACGCCGACCAGGCGGCCGGCCATGCTGCGCTTGAATTCGTCACGCGTGGCCAGGTAGCCGGCGTGCGGGCCGCCGAAACCGAGCGGCACGCCAAAGCGCTGGCTGTTACCGACGACGACGTCGGCGCCCCATTCGCCCGGAGGCGTGAGCAGGGTCAGGGCCAGCAGGTCGGCGGCGGCAACGACCATCGCGCCGGCCGCGTGCAGGTGCTCGACGGCGGCGCGGTAGTCGCGCACATCGCCATTCACGCCTGGGTACTGGACCAGCACGCCGAAGCAGGGCTCGGACAGGGTGGCGACATCGGCGGCGGCGATGGTGCGCACTTCCACGCCGATCGGCTTGGCGCGCGTTTCAAGGACTTCGCGCGTTTGTGGCAGCACGTCGTCGGCCACATAGAACACGTTCGACTTGGACTTGCCCACGCGCTGGATCAAGGTCATCGCTTCAGCGGCGGCAGTGCCTTCGTCGAGCATCGAGGAGTTGGCGATGCCCATGCCGGTCAGGTCGGTGATGACCTGCTGGAAGTTCAGGATCGCCTCGAGGCGGCCCTGCGAAATCTCTGGCTGGTAAGGCGTGTAAGCGGTGTACCAGGCCGGGTTTTCGAAGATATTGCGCAGGATGACGCCTGGCGTGTGGGTGTTGTAGTAGCCCTGGCCGATCAAGGACTTCATGACCTGGTTCTTCGAGGCGAGCGCTTTCAGTTTGCCCAGCGCAGCCTGTTCCGGCATCGGCTCGTAGAACTGCCCCAATGGGAGGCGGCTCTTGCTGCGGATGTTGGCAGGGACGATGGCGTCGATCAGGGCGGCGCGCGAAGCGTAGCCCAGCGTCGACAGCATGGCTGCCTGTTCGGTGTCGGAAGGGCCGATATGGCGTGGGATGAAGGCGTCGCGCGCTTCGAGTTGGGTCAGGCTGGTGCGGGTCATGATTGGGCCGGGATAGGGACAAAAAAGAAGAAAGGCCGCTGTCGGGAGGACAGCGGCCTTGAAGGAGGATTACGCGCCGGTGGTCTTGCCGTAGGCGGCCGCATCGAGCAGGCCGTTGATGGCGCCAGCGTCGGCAGGCTTGATCTTGAACAGCCAGGCGGCGTAGGCGTCGGCGTTGATCGATTCAGGCGTGGCGGCCACGTCGTCGTTGACGGCGACGACTTCGCCGGCGACCGGAGCGTAGATATCGCTGGCGGCCTTGACCGATTCCACGACAGCGGCGTCGTCGCCGGCGCCGTAGGTCTTGCCCACTTTTGGCAGTTCCACGAAGACGATGTCGCCCAGCGCGTCCTGCGCGTATTCGGTGATGCCGACGGTGACCGTGCCGTCAGCTTCGGCGCGGACCCACTCGTGGGATTCGGTGTATTTCAGGTCGGCAGGAATATTCATGTGTGACTCCAAGTTTGTTGTGTTGTGATTAGACAGCCAGGATTTTACCGTGACGGACGAAGGGCAGCTTGACGACCGACGCGGCGAGTTTCTTGTCGCGGATTTCGACGTGCACAGTATCGCCGATGGCCACGTCTTTTGGCACACGCGCCAGCGCGATGGCTTGCTGCATGGTCGGGCTGAAGGTGCCGCTGGTGATTTCGCCCACGCTACCGGAGGCGCCAATGACCTTCTGGTGGGCGCGCAGCACGCCGCCTTTTTCGCGCAGGATCAGGCCGACGA
>JAZJYP010000341.1:0-301 GCA_040390345.1 Pseudomonadota bacterium
CTTCCGCCAAGGGCTCGATCCTGACGACAGTGCCGCGCGACGCATTGATCAACACGCTGCCAGACTTCATGGCTGCAATCTGCGCTTCGTCGATCATCCACTGCGTGGCCTGGGTCTCTGGTACATGCAGGCTGACCACGTCGGACTGCGCCAGCAGGTCGCGCAACTCGGGCACCTGCCTTGCATTGCCCAATGACAGCTTGGTCGCCACGTCAAAGAACACGACGTGCATGCCAAGCGCTTCCGCCAGCACCGACAACTGCGTGCCGATCGAGCCGTAGCCGACGATGCCCAGGGTCTT
>JAZJYP010000341.1:311-2024 GCA_040390345.1 Pseudomonadota bacterium
CTTGCCGCGAATCTCGTAGGCATCGTCGGCCGACTTGAGCCAACTGCCGCGGTGCGCTGCGGCATTCTTTTCGGGCACCCCGCGCAACAGCAGGATGGCCTCGGCCAGCACCAGTTCCGCCACCGACCGCGTATTGGAAAACGGTGCATTGAACACCACGATGCCGCGCTCGCGCGCCGCCAGCAGGTCCACCTGGTTGGTGCCGATGCAAAAGCAGCCCACGGCCACCAGTTTGGGTGCATGGGCGAACACCTCAGCCGTCAGTTGGGTGCGCGACCGGATGCCGACGAAATGCGTGTCGGCGATCCTGGCATTGAGTTCGTCGCCCGTTAGCGCGCCGCTCAGGCTTTCGATTTGGGTGTAGCCCGCCGCCTGCAGCACCTTGACGGCAGAAGGATGAATGCCCTCCAGCAACAGGAACTTGATCCTGGCCTTGTCGATCGACGTCTTGATCATGCGATGCTGGCGGGATTAGACAATCGCGAACGTCTGCTGCGCAGGTTGAAATCCGCGGCCGTGGCCGTCGTGGGTCGAGCGTGTCGCATGTCCATGCCCTTACGATTTCCTGGTGGCATCCCGATCGATCAACGCCTTTCGCTCTTCGTATTGCTGCGGCGTGATCTCGCCGCTGGCCAGCCGCCTGTGCAAGACCTGTTGGGGAGTTTCGCGGACGCGCTCGCCGCGCCGACCCGGCCTTCCCCAGCCGTAGAAGAGCAGCACCCCGATCATCAGCAGCCAGAACAGCCACCAGAAACCGTGCATGCCGACCATGTAGCTGCCGTCGTGAAACATGCTGCCTCCTTCACGCCAGGCCGGTGCCGGCGGGCCGGTCGATCAACGCCGACCGTACTCGTTCGAGCCTCTGGCGCACCTCGTGTGCGACGCGGCCGACCTCGGGATCGTTGGTCATCTGCAGCACCGCGACCGGGTCCATGAACCCGACGACAAGACCGCCATCGTCCGCCTCGCGCACAACCACGTTGCAGGGCAACAGCAAACCGATGTCGGGTTCGGCGAGCAGTGCACGGTGCGCCAGCGGCGGATTGCAGGCGCCGAGAATCCGGTACGGCCGCCCGTCAATTCCGAGCTTGGCCTTCATCGTGGCCTGCACGTCGATGTCGGTCAGGATGCCGAAGCCCTCTGCCTTGAGCGCCTCGGTCACGGCAGCGATGGCCTGCGGGAAGGTCAGCCCTGCGAGCTTGCAGTGGAAGCCGTAGCTGGAACTCTCTGGAGCGACGGACACCTGTGATGGATGGTTCATGGTCGGCTCACTGCTTCATGGGCGCCGGCGGCATCCGGTCCATCATCATCTCCATCATCATTTGCATCGTGGTCATGCGCTGTTCCATCATCTTGTGATGTTTGGCCATGTCGGCCGGCATGCCCTTGCCGTCGGCCATCGCGCCCATGCCCTCCATGGACCCTTTGCCGTCCATGGCACTCATGCCCTTCATCATGCTCATGCCGCCCTGCATGGCCTTCATGTGATCGGCCATCAGCGCGTTGCGCTCCTCGGGCGTCTTGGCGTTCATCATCTTCTGGTGCATCTCCTGCATTGCCTTCATGCGGGGTTCCATCGGGGACATCGGTGCGGCTGCGCTGGTATCGGCGACGGTGGATTGAGGCGGCGGTGCACCGGCGGGGCCAGGGCTCGCGCAAGCGCCGGCAAGTGCGGCCACGGAAAGCGCGATGAGAGTGCGAAGGGGGGTCATG
>JAZJYP010000342.1:0-21705 GCA_040390345.1 Pseudomonadota bacterium
TCCATGATAGTTCAACTTGGGAACACGATCTGTTAGTAGGGGAGAATTACGTCGTGATCTATAGCGATGGGGCTGCCTCTATCTCGCCAAAACAGCGTCCAACCAGATCGCGCCCCAAATAGAAGACGCGATACAGCGGTTCAGTACGTCCGTTTTACCTGTAGTTCCGTCCTTGCCAGCGTCTACAAGTCGACAGCGATCGTGCCATGGGATGTCAGCAATCCAAGGGGGATCGCGAATTTCAAATGATTGCAGTAAATTTCACGCGCTTGCCGCTTGTGCAAGTAGTGTCGGCCTACTTCAGGAATTCTAAATTCTCACGGAGTTCGATAGCCATAGCAGCGAACACGAGCATCGCCACAATGATTGGCCGCTAAGCGCGGCCGCAGGCGTAGGCGCAACTCTTAGTTAGTTCTCGATACTTGCCTGGATTTCAAATTCGACCGTACTCAATCGTCCATTTAACTTGTTCTTTTGATGAACGAGATGGACTGACTTCAGTGCTTTCTGCCCAGCGAGAGCGTCCAGAAAGGCCGTCAACGCCGCCTGATCACGGGCCTCACCACGCAAAAGGACGTGTCGGCTGGCTTTTTCCGGCTGAAACTCCAGCAATTCAATATTGGCGTTTGCGGTACGTTCAACCGCAAGGAAAATCGGGCTCCACTTGAAATCGCGCTCCGCCGCCAGAGCATCCCACCGTTTGCGCTCGTCAGCCTCGGCGCGGTTAACCTTGACGACAGGACGGGTGTTGCGTACCGCCCGCAATTGCTCGTATGCCTGCGACGATCGCGCTGCTTCCAGATGCTGCACGTACGCCTGGAACAGGCTCCAGCCGCAGGCTGCAGTGATCAGGAGCACGGCACCCCAGAGCAAGTATGGCCGGCGTACCGACGGAGCAAGATGAGAGACAAGTTGATCCATCTATGCACTCCAGGCATGCGAATCGATACGGGTCACCGTGACGTCAGGCCAGTACAATTTAAACAAAGCCGCGATTGCCTCGTCCTCCTGCGTTGCCGGTGCCCAGTAGCAAGCCTGCCCTATTCCCTGTCGTTGCGCATTCTGGCGCCGCATCAGGCGTTCCCCTGCGCGTGGCGACGCATGTGGTTCCACATCGATGCCGATGAGGCCCTCTTTTCCGAAGTACAGCGCGCTGGTACGCGTAGGCTCGCGCAGCAACAGCAGTGCGGGCATGTCTGTCGCTACCACCTTGTGACAACAATAGGCCTGGGCGGACACTGGCATCACACTACCCAGGCGCAGTCCGAGCGATGCCAGCAGCTCCAGCAATTGCAGCATCCAGACTCGCGGTAGAGCATAGGCAATGCCAGTTTTTCGGTATTGTCGAAACTCCGTGCGCATGACCCACGCCTCATCCATGGTTTCACCGGCCTGGGCGAAACAGGCATGCGCATAAGCCGACAACTCGTCCTTCGAACGCAAGGCATCCTGCCAAGGCAAGGTAATAACAGAGCCAATGCCATCAGACACCAGGATATTGATTCGTGTGCCCCTTCGCAGGGTTGCGCCGTGCTCGTCCAGCAAGCTGGATAAGGCCGACAGCAATTCGGCAGGCGTCCCGCTGCCCCCTAGCGCCTGCGCAGCGGAGCGTGGCGCACCGCGGCGCTGCAGCCAGCATTGGCCACCGAACAAACCAGCATGTATGGACTCAGGCCACAAACGTAACACGATTGACCTCCTGCAAAGTTGTATGGCCCGCCCGAACCAAGTCGAGCGCGACATCGCGCAGGAAACGGGTTCCCTCGCGCCGCGCCTGTTCTTTCAGGGCCCGAATCGAGGCGCGCGCAATAATCATTTCGCGGATCTCGTCCGTCAAGCGCAGCACTTCGGCCACGGCACGTCGGCCTTTGTAGCCAGTATTGCGGCATTGCGCGCAGCCGCGTCCGGCATGAAAGTGAAAGGTCTCGGGATCGTTGATCCCGGAATCGGCCAACAATGCCGCATCGACTTCGACCGGCTCATTGCAATGCGGGCAGTTTTGCCGCAGCAGTCGCTGGGCCACCACACCGGTCAACGAAGACACAAAGTTGTACGGATCCACGCCCATATGCATGAAGCGGCCGATCACATCGAAGGTATTGTTGGCGTGCACAGAGGTGAACACCATATGTCCCGTCAAGGCGGACTGCACTGCGATCTGCGCCGTCTCCGGATCACGGATCTCGCCAACCAAAATCTTGTCAGGGTCATGGCGCAGGATGGAACGCAGACCAACCGCAAATGTCAGGCCCTTCTTTTCATTTACCGGGATTTGCAATACACCCGGCAACTGATATTCGACCGGATCTTCGATCGTGATGAACTTGTCTTCGCCGTGATTGATTTCCGTCAGCGCCGCATAAAGGGTTGTGGTCTTGCCGCTACCAGTGGGCCCGGTAACGAGCATCATGCCGTATGGCTCCGCCGCCAAGCGCCGCAACAGCTGAATGGTCTGACTATCAAAGCCGAGGGAATCGAGCGTCAGGCGCTGCACACTGTCGATCAAGGCTTTCTTATCCAGGACGCGCAAGACGGCGTCTTCGCCGTGAATGCTCGGCATGATCGACACCCGTATATCGATGTCGCGGCCTTTGGCAGCGACGCGGAAGCGCCCATCTTGCGGGATGCGCTTTTCGCCGATATCCAGTTCGGCCAAGACCTTGATGCGGGCGATGGCTTGTTCAGCCAGCGCGGGGTTGTTGACCGACGCAATCCGATTCAGTACGCCGTCGATGCGGAACTTGATGACCAGGCCTTGCGGCAGTGACTCGAGGTGGATGTCGCTGGCCTCAAAACGCAAGGCATCGAATACGGTCGAGTTGATCAATCGTACGGCCGGACTCGCCTCGCCCTGGATCGACGTCAGGGTCAGGTCGGCACTGGCGTCGCGCGTCAACTCGTCCGCCTGCTCCAACCCTACCGCCTCGGCCACTGCACTGAAGGCCGATTCATGCGACTCCAGTTGCGCCAGCAATTGCAGTGGGTCGGTCAGATAAATCTCTTGCAAAGGAAGACGGGCCAGCCATGCGCCGCATCGGGAATCGAGCGGTATACCGAGCACAGCGACAAGCTTGCCATCCCTGTCGTGGCCCACCATCAGCAGGCGCGCGACCATGTCGGTATAAGCGGCCAAATCGAAAGCCGGCGCAATGGGCCAGCCATTTTCTGTATCGAGTAAGGGATAGGCCGCCAACTCGGCGCTTGCTTCAAGCAGCGCAAGGCGTGGCTGTGCGAGCTGCTCGGACAGATTGGTCAGCCAGGAAGCGGGCGGTGCGGCGGCCTGGGTGGCGGCGGCGAGCAAATTCAGGGTTAGCATGGTCTATCGTTATTTTGCATGGTTATCAGACGATATTAGCAAGGTCAAAAATCGGGCCATAGAGCATCAAGACAATGCCTCCGATGACTAGACCAATGCCAATCATCAGCGCAGGCTCGATCAGGCGGCCGGCCATATCGATCCAGATGACGGTCTCCTGGTCGTAAAAGTCCGCAATCCGCTCCATCATTTCGTCGAGCTTGCCCGACGATTCACCTGCCAGCAGAAGGCGTTGTGCCACTTCGGTACTCAGACGACACTCGGTCATCACGACCGACATGGCCTTGCCTTCGCTGACGGCTTGCACTGCTGCGCTCAAGTCGCCCTGCATGGCCGACGGCAACGATGCCTGCGTCATGCGCATGGCAGCGAGTACACTGACACCGCTACGCAGCAGCATGCCAAGCGTGCGATACAGGCGCGCCAGCTGCAATATCCACATCTTTTCACCAATCCATGGCGTTTCCTGCAATTTTCGGTAGGCGGCGCTGCGCACCGCCGGGTGCATGATCGCGACCGCCAGGGCACCGAACACGGCAATGACGCTGCCCCAGGCCATCACTGTATTTTCGCGAACGAAGGTCCCCCACACTTGGACGAATCCAGCAGCACCGTTGCGTGGCCCAGCATCGTCATAGACAGCACTGAAGCGCGGCAGCACATACAGCATCAGAAAGGCAACCACGGTGCCGCCGACACCCAGCAAAATCGCTGGATATGTCGCGGCAGCGACCAGCTTGCCGCGAATGTCATCGACCTGGCGCTGGTACTGCATGAAGCGCTTGATCGCTGCGCGTACCGTCCCCGTCGTTTCGCTGGCACGCACCATTGCCACATACAACGGCGGAAACACCGAAGGCATGGCCGCCATGGCGTCGGAAAGTTGATTGCCACCGCGTAGGCCCTGCAGCAGCGTGTCGAAAATGGCGCGATGTCCGCCACGACGGTCATTCTTGCCAAGGATTTCGATGGCATCCACCACGGTCTGGCCCGCCTCCAACAGGGAATGCAACTGCTGGTTGAAAATCGCCAGGTTAAACGCCTTCGGCCGTGCCTGCGCTGACCAACGCAGGCCACTGCTACGCAGGTCGAGGACACGCACGCCGGCCGATTCGACAATGCGCCGCGCCTCGAGAGCGCTGGCCGCTTCGAGCTCCACCTCTTGCACGCTCATCGTCGGCGTGAGCACCTTGGCACGGAAATGCATCGCGTATCGCTCCGCTCAGTTCCAATTCGTGACGTCGGCGTCTTCGCCGGCCCCGCCCTGCTTGCCGTCATTGCCATAAGATGTGATGTCGAATTCGTGCGTGTCCGTGCCGGGCATCGCATACACATAGGCATTGCCCCACGGATCCGGCGGGATCCCCTTCTTTAGGTAGGAGCCGTGCCACATCGGTTCGTTCGCCGGCTGGACTGTCAGTGCCACCAGGCCTTGCTGGGTGCTGGGATAGTGGCCCGTGTCGATGCGGTACTGGTCCAGCGCCTTGTCGAACGACTCGATCTGTGCCCGCGCAATCTGCGTCTTCGACTTGCCAATCTGGCCGAAATACTTGGGCGCGACAAAGGCTGCCAGCAGGCCAATGATGACAATGACGACCAGCAGTTCCAGCAGCGTAAAACCGCCCTGTCCACGATTCCTGTTTTTCATCCCGCAGCTTTCTTCATTGTGGTTGATATGTAAATTGCCATTCGCTGTAATGTTTCGCATTGGTGAATCCCGCTAGTTCGGCTGGAAAACCATCTGTTTTGATCGGCTTTAGCGTCGACAACGAATACACCCCCATCACACCGCCGCCCTCTGCCTCCAGCACGCCCCATTTGGCATCGCTGTTCATCGGATCGCGGAACAGCTTGCGCAACGGCCGTCGCAGACGCGTACCACGACCATCGAGCAATAAGGCCTCGAGGGTTGGCGGATAAACCTTGGCCGTTCCGGGCGATTGTTCATAGTAGCTGCGAATAGCGTCGCGGTAAGCCTGTCCTACGCGCAGCAACTCGTCTTCCTTCTGTCGCCGTTCCGCAGTCAGTGTGTTTTCCATGGCGCGCGCCGCCAGCAATGACAATACCGCCACCAGGAACATCACGATCACATAACTGAACCCTGCCTCGCGCCGCATGTCCTACCAATCCTTTAGCCACGTACCGTCGCGCCCCGTATTGGGTGCGCCAGTATGCACATCGGCCACGACACCTAGTGCCGCATCGGTCGGGGCAACGGGAATCCAGCTGTGCGAACTCTGGGTGAACGGATCGACGGGCAACTGGCGCAAGTATCTTTCCGTGACGAGGTCTTCCAACGCATTCGGATAGTGGTTCTTGTCCGAATAGTATTTGTCGATGGCGTCGCGCATAACATACAGGTCTTCGCGTAGCACATCCTCCTTGGTCTTGTCGATGTTGCCGAAATAGCGCGGCGCGGCCAGCGTCAGTATCATTGCAACGATGGCCAGCGCCACCAGCAATTCAATCAAAGTAAAGCCAATGTCACGCCTCATCACCACTCTCCGTACGGCACGCCATTCAGGCCCGTCTGCGATGACGTCGAATAGACGTCGAAGACATCGTCGCCTTCACGGGGACGATCCGCATCGGAGGTGAAGCTACGCTTGCCCCAGCTTTCGATAGCAGTGACGCTCACATCGGAATTGAACGGGTCACGAGGGATGTGGCGCAAAAAGTAGACCTTCGGCTTGCCAGCACGCGAGAGATCTTCGACGCCAGCGACCAACTCCACGAGGCTAGGCGGATAGCCACTCTTGTCCTTGTCCACCGCAATGCGCCCCGCCATGCCAGCCTGCTTGTAGTTATCGATCGCCTGGCGAATGTCGCGCAACGCCACGCGCAATGCCTGCTCCTTTTGCCGCTTGACCGTCGTTTCGACGAAGGGCACAGCGACTGATGCCAGCAAGGCGAGGATGGCGGCCGAGGCAAGCAGCTCAATGAAGCTGAAACCGTTTTGGCGCCGCCGCGTAGCCAATGCCATCATGGGACGATCACCATCTTGTGCACAATCGGCAGATTCGGGCGGCTGATAGCGCGCTGTGAGCCGATCGGCGTGAAGCCAATGACGCTGATTTCTGCCCCTTCCGATGCGGCCAGCGGCTTGACCGTCACTGTCAAAACCCGGCCACCACCTTTGACGCCGCTGCCGTCACTGGTGCCTGCGCCCGCCGAGACCCGCCCGCCGGCGTTGTCCATGGACTGGCTGAACGTTCCCTTGCTGCTTCGGCTGAAGTAATCGCCCTCCTGCACGGACAGCACCTGAAATTCTGCTGGATTGAACGCGAGCTGCAGCGAGCTTGCGCGCAAGGATTCCGGGCTATCCATATTCAACACAAGAGTCATGGGCTGGCCGACGCGCCCTTCGGCGGGGGCGATCCACATCACCTTGGGCGCATCGACGGGAGCGGGTGCCACTGGTGCTGTTGCGCCTGCCAGTAAGGCGCTCTGCATAGGCGGCATCGCCTTCGGTGCAGCCGCCTGCACGCTCGCATCAAAACTGCGCAACAGCAAAGGCTTGTTGCGCAAAGTAGCTTCCGTGCCCGACCAGAAGGACTCTGCCGCTGCGTCCTTGCGTTGCATATTGCGCACCAGATGCGGCGTAATCGACAGGACGATTTCCGTCTTCTTGCGGCTATCGTTCTGGCTGGAGAACAAGCGTCCCAATACCGGTAGGTCACCCAGTAGAGGAATGCGGTTGGCCGATGAACGATCGTCATCGCTGATCAAACCTGCCAGGACCTGAGTTTCCCCGTCCTTCAAGCGCAAAGCACTATTGAAGTTGCGGGTTCCGATCTGGTAGGCCTGCGAGCCATTATTAGTTTTCACCGACGACACCAGCGAGCTCACTTCCAGTGCCAGCTTCAAACCAATTTCGTCGCGCAGATGGATGTCAGGCTCCACTTCCAGCTTCAGGCCCACATCAAGGTACTGGATGTTTTCGGTCACAAAGGTGCCGCTGCTGGTGGTCGTCACCACAGGCACTTTGTCGCCGATGAGGATCTTGGCCTTTTCGCGGTCGCGCACGCGAATGCGCGGATTTGCCAACAGGTTGGCATCGCCGTCGATCTTTTCGAGATTGACGGTAGCACTTGGCAGCGTAATGCCCAAGCGGTCCGAATTCAGCCCCTTCAAGTCGCTCAACTTGAATGTCGGCGACGCCGTCCCACCGGTACTTGATGTCGACGTGCTGCCGCCAAGTGGTGCGACAGTCAAGCTGGTCGGCAACTGGACGCCGAGATTTAATAGGCGCGAACGGTCAATTTCCAATACTTCGACATCGAGCATCACTTCGGGTTCTTCAAGGTCATGGAGTGCAATGAGCCGCTCCGCGAGCACGATGGTTTCCGGGTTCTCGCGCAGGATCAGCATGTTGTACTTATCATCGACGAAAACATCCTTCAGTTTCAGGACGGTCTTGAGCATCGATGCAGCCTGCTTGGCTTCCACGTTCGCCAGATAAAAGGCCTTGACGATCAAATCCTGGTACTCACGATTCTTGGCCGCCGTATTTGGATAAATCAAGACGCTGCTGGCATTCAATACCTTCTTGTCGAGCTGGCTCGTCGACAAAATGACGTCGATCGCGTCGTCCAGCGTGGTCTGCTTGAGAAAGACGGTTGTACGCTGCTCGCCTTTGACGTCCCGGTCGAAAATGAAATTGATGCCGGTCGTGCGCGACAGCGCGTCGAAAACCATCTTGATGCTGGCGTCGCGGAACTCCAGGTTGATCGGCTTCTTGTACATTGCGCCCAAGGTCGGCATGACGAGCATGTCTTGCGCCTGCAGGGCGGCAATATCACGCCGCACGGCGCGCGCCTCCGAATGGTTGGGCAATACCTTCAAGGCGCGCAGCGACAATTCATTGGCCAGCGATATTTCATTGCGCTTGAATGCCTCGCGTGCCTGCGTCGCATCCGCGCCTGCCCTGCCAGCTTGGGCCAGCAGCTCGAGCCCAGCGAGCGCACGCGCATTATCATGTTCATACTTCAAAATAGTGCGGTAGCTGCGCTCGGCTTCCACACTGTTGCCGGCGTCAAAAGCCGCACTGGCCTGCGCCAGTAAACGCGCCGTTGCAATTTCACGTCCTCGCAGCCAATCCTTGCGATATTCAAGGCTTTCGGGCCGGTATTCAGTAGCCTTAGCAAGATGATCGATCGCAGCGTCGTAGTGATGCTCCTCCAAGGCACGCATGCCTTCGCGGTGATTGATTTCGGCAGCGCAGCCCATGAGGGCCAGGCAAAGCGCGAGGATGAAGAAGCGGTTCAAGGACATGAAATCAATTTTCGCGAAGTGGGAACGCCAGCGACTGTTTTTGGCCGGTTGGAATATGTTCGAATTGAATTTGACGTGCATCGATCGTCAAAACCTTGTAGGTACCGTCCAGCACATCGCCAACATGCGCGATCAGGGCCTGTTCACCGCGCCCCAGGTAAATTACTTGTTTGCCCTCGTCATTGAGGCTGCCCACATACTGGTAAGGTAGCGACGGAGGTCCGGGCGGTGGTGGTGGAGTCTCCACTATTGCGACGTTGGCCTTGGGCGCAACCGCGGGTGGCTGTGGCGGCGCTTGCCAGCCACGCGGCGCAAATGGGTCCACCTCAGCATCCGTCGTTTCAGGAAGATTGACTGTCGCGACTACATGTTCAGTCGCTGCCCGCTCGGGCACACGCGCCTGCCGGGCACGTGGCATATTCGCCTCTTCCACGGGATAAAAAATTGCAACGATGGTCGTGCTCAATAGCGTCAACAAGACGAACCAGCGTTTGCGAGCGGTACTATCCACGGCCGCCCTTGCGATAGAAAGCCGAAAAGGCCAGGTCGCACGTTGGCGTTGGCAGGGCAATATTTTCACGCGTACAACTGATCGCATCAAGCATCATATTCGGCACCGCTACACCGAGATCACCAATGAAACGCCGCGTTAAAGAATAGGAAGTAGCAATGCTCAGCGTGACGCGATAGCGCAGAAATGGCTGGTTCGCACTCTCGTCCAGCACATAAGTGACTTCATCAAGCGGTACTGCGATTTCTGAAGCACGTTTATTCAACATCGAAACGAGCGCCCCACTATTAAACTCAGGTAAATCGGGTCGTGCAAAACCGGTATCGAACCGATCCTTTGTCTTGCTTGGCAAAACATTCAAGTGCATTGACGCCAACTCTTGGGCAGCGTCCTGTGCCAAGCGCCACTGAGCAACAAAGGCGATCAGCGACGCCAAAAGCACTAGTGACCCAAATGCCACCGCAATGCTTGCCCCCGGTTGCAGTCGCAATAAGCGCACAACATGAAATTGGCAATACGAAATGGAGGTAGCGATCATTCTAAGGTCAGCCCGGACCATGCTGCGATGCGGCGCTGCATGTCATTTTTATACGGAGTCACATGAACAGTCCACCAGTATACTGAAATTTCCGAGAGGCAATCTCACAATTTATCACCTTCAAGCATTCGCATTGCGAAAAAGAGAGGCCGCACGCTCTTTTTCCTGATCAAATGAAGATTTTTTATTCTTCTCTCGACGTACCAAAGGAAGCGACACCAATATTGTTTTTAGGCAATTCGCGATGCGTTAGACGGAGTCGGCACGTAGGTCAATTTCACTGCACTGCCAATGAGTCACCGTGGTTTCGCGAACTAGTCAGGTCGCTCCCGAAATTCATGAATTTATCAGGTAAAGTCGCCTAGGCTTCAAAATGTCATCCACGAAACCATCCCTATCTTGCTCATGAAATCTTCTTCGTCCGCCATATTTTTTTGACTCCAACGTTTGCACGAGATGTCGTGCCACGTCCGCCCATATTGTTCCCCAGGCTTCTGCTTCGGGACTACCAGTCTCCTCTAGATAAATCCCAACCTGCATAGGACAAGGTAATTCTCGTTCAGCTACCCATACGCGCACAATGCTACGGAATTTTAAATGCGGGGTGTTGCCTGCGGAATTGGGCCCGCATTCATAACAAGCTCTCCATTTCACTAAAGTCTCCCGTTACGCGTTAGACTCAATCCTTGTCAAAATCCTTGGGCCTACAGTGCTTGTACAATGTCCTTACTTACGACGAAGCCAAAGCCGCCTCTCGCTCCACTTCAAATGAGACCCGCCACTTGTCAAGGATCTTGTAGTACTCGTCAGCGCCCAACCAAATTTCGACCACGGTGCTAGCTGTTATTTCCTTGCTGCCCTCATTGATGAACGCAATCAATCGGACTTTGTCGTCTACATCAAATTGGAGTACGTGCGCTCCATCATCGAACGCCTCGTCGCCATCTGGAGCCCAAACAATTCCATTTGCCGTCGTCACCTCCCGAAATTCATCCGCGGACAAACCGAAAAATGTCTCACCAGGGCGATCATCATCGTAAGTCGTAGCGCGGACTGCCTCAGCAATAGCCGAAGCATTTGTTTCTGCCCCGAACGGGACACAATGAAGGCCCCGTCGAGAAAGGCGTTGGCCAACCGAGTCAAATGAACAGGCTAGCATCGTCGCTTCAGGCGATCGAACTCCAAAAATGCGACCTGCAACGTATATTACGAAGTAGCCCAATGCACGCTGACTTAACCGTTGATAAGCCCGAGTAATACTAGATTCGATGGCGAATATACGTTGATTTCCAACCAACATCGTGCTACCCCTTAAATTGGAAAAATTTTCTGATTTCGTTTGGAATATTCTGGGGTTTGATAGGATCAACACCACTAGTGGAGCCATTCCAGTGTACTTCCCCATTGCTCGGCTTGGAAAACCGATGTAGGTTTCCTTCCGCATCCTTAGCCCATCGCACACCTTTCTTGTCAACTATAGACTCTTCATAAAGTTGATCAACATTCTTTGGCTCAGGGCTCACGGAATTAGGGTGGTGCTTACTGTTAGAAACACGTCTCGGCTTTTGCTCATCGTCAGGATCCGGCGCGCCGCTTGCGGTGTTTGCACCTAAAGGCGCAGCATCAACTGAATCCGATGAAGGTGGCTCCGCGCTTTCGCTAAAAATCGCGCTCAACTCAGCCTTTGACTTCAAAAGCCCAACGCCTGGGAGTACTCCTATTTTGACTGCGCCAATAAACCCCGATTTAACTTGTCTTGCGAATTCTCCGCTGTTTACTCTATTTTTGATGCTATCTGCCAGAGAGTCAGCAAATTTCTCGAGGGCTTTCATTCCCGCAAAAATGGCCCTACCTGACGCAGTCATTTGCGCAACGCCTGGGCCAAACTTTGTTCCTTGGACCGCAACGGAATAAGCAGGGTCGCCAGGCGCAACCGGAGGCAGTGGAGGCGCAATCGCACCAATCGCCATGAAGTCAAGATGCACAAGGAAACCACCCAGTAACGCCCAATACCCGGTTGGATCCGTAAAGTTCGTAGGGTTGTTCAGGACATAGCTGAAGCGGTTATAGTTTTGGCCATTGGCAGGATCAGATACTGTACGATCCGCCGACAAAAACGCCCCCACCATGGGATCGTACACCCGTCCATTCATGTGCACCAGATCGACTTGGTCCAACATCTCATGGCCGGTAAAACCACGATTATCAGTTGCACCATCACGCTCGTCTGGGGTCGATGTTGACCGGCCCGTAGACGCCTCAGTTACGGGCACGCCATCCACGGTACGGCGCTTGCCCCACGCATCGTAGGCAAGTTTTTCCCGAATCGAACCATCGATCTTGGTCAACGCAATCACACTGCCCAGACGATCCGTGTGCATCCAACTCACTTCGGAAGCGCCGACCCCAGGTCGGTCGATTTCGACACCAATCCCATTTGGCCAATATGTTTTGACAGTTACATTGCTGCCGGTCATCTCGACTTCTTGCGCTCCGGCATAATCGACGATTGTGCTGCCACGTGTCTGCCGCGTCCTTTGATGCTCGGGACCATATCGGAATCCGACTGACTGGCTGCCCTTTGTAATTTGCAAAGGCATATCAAAACTCGTCCAGTCCTCGGTGCGCCCTGCCCCGCTCGTCAAATTCCCGTTGTCATCATAGATGAAGCTGGTATTCAATACACCCGAGATTGCTTTAACGGCATGCGGGCGAATGGTTCCAAGCCCATTCTGCGGCGGGTACGTGTAATTGCCGGCACCCGTCTTGCTGATCCAGTTCCCCACTGCATCGAACAGGAAAGTTTGTTGAGTCTGTCCAAGTACGGTGCTGTCGTGCAAACGGTTCAAGCCATCATAGTGGAAGGTCTCCTGGTATCCGCTCGTGTCCCAATATTGCATGCGATTCGCCACATTCCCCAATTCATCATAAAGATAATTTTCCTGCAGGCGAATGTCGGTACCGGCCTTCAGGAAAGCATCCTTCAGTCTGGCCGTGTTGGGATCAAAGACTCTGGATTGCGATAGACCATTGCCCAAAGACACATTGAGCAAACGCTGTGTTGCGTCCTGCCCCGTCGATGTCCAAAGTACGAAACCGGCGCGCTCAATGGTCGTCAGGTATCCGAACTTGTTATATCGGGAATCGAACACTTTTGGCGCGTCCGCGCCACGGGTATAGGATTGAGTAATAAGGCGCCCCCAGGCGTCATATGTCTGGCTGTAAGCATAGGTGTTTCCATAGAGGGTTTGCGATGTTGATGCGGAACGACCGGCATCGTTATAGGTAAGTACGCGGTCGTAGTCCTTCACGGCACCCGCCAGCGTATAAGCCTCTGCAAGTTTTCCGAAACCATGCGCCGCCGTATCAAACATCCAGACACTAATCAGATCCGTCTCGACCCGTTTCGTCAGGCGATCCAACAAATCATATTCAAAGGTCGTGAATTGCCCCGCCAATGCTTGCTTGCGGCTAATCTGCTTCCAGGTGCGCCCAAGCGGATCGACAGAATATAGAATTGTCCCAAGATCAGGATCAATCAGTGATTTCCGATGTCCCCAGTTGTCATAGGTAACATTGACCTCATTACTGTTCGGGTCGACCGCACGCGACATGGCGCCAAATGGCTCATAGTCGAATTTCGTTATGCCGCCTATCGCATTAACGACTTTCCTCAGGCGCCCAAGCACATCGCGCGTGTCGTTGCGCACCTGCGGGGTTTGCTGTCCAATGGCCGAACTCGTCACAATAGTGAGCAAGTCTTGATAATTGGTGGTGGTCGTTCGCAGCGAGCCATTTTCGGCGAGCGTACTGACTGTGGTCACGCGGTTGAGGTCATCGTATGTCAACGAGCGCGCGATATATTGGGTCGGATCGAGGGTGTAACGCGGTTGATATTCCGCACTCAATCGGCCATAGGCATCGTAGCTCTTGTCCACTACGATGGTCCGACCATCAAATCCCCAGGTTTGGGCGTTCGACAATCCCCTCAATACTGAAGAATTCGACGATCCGGCCATCCAAATCCACGGCTACGACTACACAGAATTTCTTGACGATCCGGACCTACGTACGCCGATGATGGCCTACCTGCTCCACGTTACCGAAGCGCTGATCAACGGACAACCCTTCATCTACTGGATGGAGGAATTCTGGAAGCCACTGATGGATAAATACTTCAGTGACTTCGTGCTCAACAAACAGAAAACGATCCGCAAGCAAAATGGCCTCGGCGTGTTCATCACACAGTCGCCGTCGGACGTGCTGTTGCACCCGATCGGCAAGACGCTGGTCGAACAATCGGTCACAAAGATCTTCCTGCCCAATCCCTCTGCCGACCGCGACGATTATGTGCAGGGCTTCAAGGTCAGCGAACAAGAATTCAACATCATCCGGAATCTTGGCGAAGACAGCCGTCTCTTTCTCGTAAAGCAGGGGCTACGCTCCGCCGTCGTGAAATTCGATCTGGGCAGCATGGCCGACATCTTGCACATCATTTCAGGGTCGCTCGATAACGTCGAAATCCTCGACGACATCCGCGCCCAAGTCGGCGACGATCCTGCAGTTTGGGAACCACTGCTCCAGAAACGAATCGCGGAGCGACGATTCCAAATGCTTGGTAAAAAGGAGAAGAAAAAATGAGACTTCAACGTGCTTCCATTCCCGGACTTCTCTTTCTATTGGCCTTGAACTGCAGTTGTTCCGACAAAGACAAAGCTGCTGTCGCGAAAAAAGGCGACGGTTCGGAAACATTCGTCTTCAAAACGCCAGAAAACACAGGCAACGCATCCACACCAGGAAAGGCAGGGACGATCATCCCTCCGGTAAAGCGAGCCAAAGCGCAGGTAGATGACGGGTCGGGAAATTTTCATTTCCGGCCCGGCCAAGTAAGCAAACAAAGATCCTCATCGGTTAAGGATAAATGATGGGAATTTCCACCGGTGTCAACGAGCGCTCGCGCGGCGCGAAGGTCGCGATCGACGAGGGTGGCACTTTGTCCGCCGGATTCGGGTGTTGCTCGCCGCGGGCCTCCGCGTAGCGGAATACCATCATGACAATCTCGCGTGCGTGCACCGCGACCGCCGGCGCCTTCCGTTCGACAATCCGATCACATAGGTCCCGTAACATCCGATCGCTGATCTCGGACAGCAGCAACGCGCCGAACGGCTTTTTCAAATCGCGCTCATAGGTCCATCGCCGCATGGCGCGTGTCGACTCCGCCATCTTGTACTTCTCGAGCCAGCGCTCCGCCCAGACCGAGAACGGCTCCTGTGCCTTTCGCCGTTGAATCACCTCGTCCTTCGCGCGCGCCGGGGAGATTCCCTCGCTAACGGCCTTGCGAGCCCTTGCAAGCGCCTCACGGGCTTCGGCCAGGGTCATGCCGCCAACACCGTACCGGCCCAGCGTAACGGTCTCCTGTCGGCCGTTGACGCGGTAGTTGTAGCGGAATGAAATTCCGCCGGAGGGCGTCACGGTCACGTACAGCCCGTCCCGGTCCGCAATCTTGTAAGGACGTTCTGTTCCCTTGAGATTTCTCAGCTTCGCATCTGTCAGCATTTCGCCTCCAAACGTATACCATCAGGCCCGCGAATTCCATATAAAAATCATGAGGTTACATCGCAAATCTGATGTTGTCTTGACACCCAATATTTGCCTAAACCACAAAAAAAGTACCATCAACTTCGTATACCATCAGAGCCCATCGATCCCGACTAAATTTCATCGTAAAATCAAGACCTTACGCCGACCAGACCTCCAGGCGGTACCCACATTATCCCTGCATCGATAATGGTATACGTTGCTCATGAGCATCTACCAAAATAACCGATACCATCATGTGTACCATCAAAAGAAGCTGCTTTCCCTTGCCAGGCCTTGCCTGAAAATTCGCGTCAAAATGAAAAAAGCCCCTGATAATCAGAGGCTTAGTCTCATCCGTTTGCCAGCAGGCGCCAGCGGTGACCAATCACGGAATCATTCCCACTCGATCGTCGCAGGCGGCTTGCCGGAGATGTCGTAGACGACACGATTGATACCGCGCACTTCATTGATGATGCGGTTCGAGACCTTGCCCAGCAGCGCGTGCGGCAGGTGCGCCCATTGCGCCGTCATGAAGTCGAGCGTCTGCACCGCGCGCAGCGCCACCACGTATTCGTAGGTGCGCCCGTCGCCCATCACGCCCACCGATTTCACGGGCAGGAAGACAGCGAAGGCCTGGCTGGTCGCTTCGTACCAGTTGGTGGGCAGTTCGCCCGAGTCGATGCCTTCGATCGGCATGGCGTCAAACTTGGCGTTGCGCAGTTCTTCGATGAAGATGGCGTCGGCACGGCGCAGCAGGTCGGCATACTCCTTCTTCACTTCACCGAGGATGCGCACACCCAGGCCAGGACCGGGGAAGGGATGGCGGTACACCATGTCGTGCGGCAGGCCCAAAGCCACGCCCAGCTTGCGCACTTCGTCCTTGAACAGTTCGCGCAGCGGCTCGAGCAGCTTGAGGTTGAGCGTCTCGGGCAGGCCGCCCACGTTGTGGTGGCTCTTGATGGTCTGGCCCTTCTTGCCCTTGCCGGCCGATTCGATCACGTCCGGATAAATCGTGCCTTGCGCGAGCCACTTGGCGTTGGACAGCTTGCCCGCTTCGACCTGGAACACTTCGACGAATTCGCGGCCGATGATCTTGCGCTTTTGTTCGGGGTCGCTCACACCGGCCAGGTGGCCGAGGAACTGGCCTTCGGCGTCGATGCGCAGCACCTTCACGCCGAGGTTCTTGGCGAACATGTCCATCACCATCTTGCCTTCGTCGAGGCGCAGCAGGCCGTGGTCGACAAAGACGCAGGTGAGCTGGTCGCCGATGGCGCGGTGGATCAGGGCGGCGGCCACGGACGAATCGACGCCGCCGGACAAGCCGAGGATCACTTCGTCGGTGCCGACCTGGGCGCGGATTTTTTCAACGGCTTCGGAGATGTAGTCGGGCATATTCCAGTCCGACTTGCAGCCGCAGATTTCGTGCACGAAGCGCCCGATCATGGCCTTGCCCTGGGCCGTGTGCGTCACTTCAGGGTGGAACTGCACGGCGTAGAAGCGGCGCTCTTCGTCGCACATGGCGGCGATGGCGCAGGTATCGGTGTTGCCCATCAGCTTGAAGCCGGGTGGCATGTCGAGCACCTTGTCGCCGTGGCTCATCCAGACCTTCAGCATGCCATGGCCTTCGCTGGTGACGAAGTCGCTGATGCCGTTCAGGAGGGCGGAGTGGCCACGGGCGCGCACTTCGGCGTAACCGAATTCGCGCACCTTGCCGTTTTCGACCTTGCCGCCCAACTGGGCCGCCATCGTTTGCATGCCGTAGCAGATGCCCAGTACCGGCACGCCCAGTTCGAACACGGCCTGCGGCGCGCGCGGGGCGTCGCCCTCCAGGGTGGAGCTGTGGCTGCCGGAGAGGATCACGCCGGCGGCGCCGTAGTTGCGCACGAATTCGTCGGACACGTCATACGGGAACACTTCGGAGAAGACGCCGGAATCGCGCACGCGGCGCGCGATCAGCTGGGTCACCTGGGAACCGAAATCGAGGATGAGGATTTTTGAGTGCATGGAAAGCTATCCAGGTAGATTGTGACGCGTGGGCGCTCGCGCCCACCCTACAAAAAACGCGGCGTTTTGACGGCCGCGTTGGGTGTGTTTTACTCGGAGCGGTAGTTCGGCGCTTCTTTTGTGATCTGCACGTCGTGGACGTGCGACTCGCGCATGCCCGCCGACGTGATCTCCACGAATTCGGCCTTCTCGCGCAGCTCGTCGATCGAGGCGCAACCGCAGTAGCCCATCGACTGGCGCACGCCGCCAACGAGTTGGTAGATGATGGCCAGCACCGAGCCCTTGTAGGCGACGCGCCCTTCAATGCCTTCGGGGACGAACTTGTCGGCCTTGGCCGAAGCGTCCTGGAAGTAGCGGTCGGCCGAACCATCGGCCATCGCGCCCAGGCTGCCCATGCCACGGTAGGACTTGTAGCTGCGGCCCTGGTAGAGGATCACTTCGCCCGGTGCTTCTTCGGTACCGGCGAACATGGAGCCCATCATCACGGTCGAGGCGCCAGCGGCGAGCGCCTTGGAGATGTCGCCCGAGAAGCGGATACCGCCATCGGCGATGCATGGCACGCCGGTGCCTTTCAAGGCTTCGGCCACGTTGGAGATCGCGGTAATCTGCGGCACGCCCACGCCGGCAACGATACGCGTCGTGCAAATGGAGCCAGGGCCGATGCCGACCTTGACGGCGTCGGCGCCGTATTCAACGAGCGCCTTGGCAGCGGCCGCGGTGGCGATATTGCCGCCGATGACGTCCACTTGCGGGTATTTGGTTTTGATCCAGCGGACGCGGTCGAGGATGCCTTGCGAGTGGCCGTGGGCGGTGTCGACCACCAGCACGTCGACGCCGGCGGCGACCAGCAGTTCGATCCGCTCTTCATCCTTGGCGCCCACACCGACTGCGGCGCCGACCAGCAGCTTGCCCTGCGAGTCTTTCGACGCCAGCGGGTGCTCGGTGGATTTCTGGATGTCCTTGACGGTGATCAGGCCGCGCAGCTCGAAGGCGTCGTTGACGACCAGCACGCGCTCGAGGCGGTGCTTGTTCATCAGGCGCTTGGCTTCGGCCGTGTCGGCGTTTTCCTTGACGTAGACGAGCTTGTCGCGCGGGGTCATCTTGGCGCGCGCTTCGGCGTCGAGTTCTTCTTCGAAGCGCAAATCGCGGTTGGTGATGATGCCGACGACGGTTTTGCCTTCAACGACAGGGAAGCCGCTGATGCCGTATTGTTCGGTCAGGGCGATGACGTCGCGGATTTTCATCGTGGGCGGAATCGTGATCGGGTCGCGCAGCACACCCGCTTCGAAACGCTTGACGCGCGCTACTTCGCGAGCCTGGTCTTTCGGGGCCAGGTTCTTGTGAATGATGCCGATGCCGCCTTCCTGGGCCATGGCAATGGCCAGGCGCGCTTCCGTGACCGTATCCATGGCGGCAGAGAGCAACGGAATATTCAACGCGATGTTGCGGGTCAGGCGCGTTTTGAGGGAAGTATCGGCAGGCAGGATGTTCGAATAAGCCGGGACGAGCAGCACATCATCGAACGTGAGTGCTTTTTGAAGTAGACGCATAGCATTTCCTATAGGCGCAAAAGCAGATTATACAGAAATTCGGCCTTTCCGTCTCGACAGTTGACACACCGGCCGATTCATGGCGAAATCGGAGGGTAAAAATCCCGGAAAAGATGTAAAAATGAACATGATGACAAAACTGGCTTGCGCCTCGGCCCTGATGCTGTTTGCCAGCGTGGCACAGGCGCAGTATGTGTGGATCGACGAAAAAGGCTTCAAGCAGTTCTCGGACCGCGCGCCGCCACCGAACACACCGTTGAACAAGATCCTCAAGCAGCCCGGCGGCGTGCCCGCCCAGGTGGCGACGGACGACGCCGGCGCCAGTGCGTCGGCCAGCGCAACGGCCAGCGCGCCCAAGGGCCCGCCCACGCTGGCCGAACGCAATGCCGACTACAAGAAGCGCCAGAAGGAAAACGCCGAGAAGGCTGAAAAGGCCGAGCAGGAAGTGCAGGCCGCGCGCGACAAGCAGGAAAACTGCAACGCTGCGCGCATGAGCAAGCAGCAACTCGAATCGGGCATGCGCATCGCCTCGAACGACAAATACGGCAACCGCGCTTTCGTCACTGACGCCGAGCGGCAGCAGCAGCTCGAGCGGACGAACAAGGTTCTGGCCGGCTGCCAGTAATGGGCCGCAGCGAGAACGGGCGCTCGACCAGCAGGTAGAGCGCCGCCGAAGGCAGCAGGCTCCAGGCGAACATCGGCACCAGCAGCAGGGCCGCCAGCAGCGGCCCGCCCTCCCCCACCAGCAAGAACGCGCCTTTGAGCGCCAGGCCATGCAGCAGGTAGTAGGAATAGCTCATATTGCCCAGCCAGCGCAGTGGCGCCCAGGACAGCGTGCGCGCCAGCCAGTCGTGCGGGCGGCCCAGGCAGCAGCGGCAAAGCAGTAGCCAGGCCAGCGCCACCAGGACACGTTCGTCGCTGCCTTCGAGCAGCAGCAAGCCTGAGATGACCGGAACCAGCGCGCTGCGCGGCGCCGGCGCCTCGCGCAACTCGTGGACCAGCATCCCGCAGGCGAACATGGCAAAGCGCGGGGGCCCGGCCAGCACCAGCAGCAGCGCCAGCACGCGCCGGTAGCCCAGCGTGTCGGTGCGCAGGCGCAGCACGGCGATGAGCAAGGGGATGGCAAGGTAGAAGAACAGCTCGTAGCTGAGCGACCAGGCCACCGTGATCATCGGCGCGATCGGCAGCATGCCGGGCAAGAGCAGGAAGTTTTGCAGCAGGTAGAAGTAAGGCGGCTCGGGCAGCTTGCCGTGCCCGGGCAGCAGCAGCGACAAGCCCACGTACAGGGCAAACACCACGCTAAAGGCCGGATAGATGCGCTGCACGCGGCGCGCCATGAAGGGCAGGAAGGCCTGCGGGCGCGCCATCAGGCTGGCGTAGATCAGGTAGCCCGACAGGACAAAGAACAGGTCCACGCCGGTATTGCCGATCGCGCGCACGGCATCGGCAATTGCGCTCGCGCCCAGCAGCGGGCGCGCCAGCGTCGTGAAGTGCACCAGGAAGACCAGGAACACGGCCAGGCCGCGCAAGCCTTCCAGCGGCCGCGCGGCCGCGCCGCCGCGCCGCTGCGGGATACTTCGAAATAGTTGCGCATCATGGGAAGATCTGACCATGACGGGCAGTCCCGCGCCTTGATATTTCTAGGATTGCGCCTTCTTTTCGGCGCGTTTGCGGCGCGAATCCTTGGGGTCGGCGATCAGGGGGCGGTAGATTTCGATGCGGTCGCCGTCATGCAGCGGCGCGTCGAGCGCCTTCTTTTTCGAGAACACGCCCACCGGCTGGGTCGCCAGGTCGATGCCCGGCACTTCGGCAAGGATGCCGCTGGCGCGAATGGCCTCGACGATGGTGCTGCCCGCGTCCACTTCCAGCGCGCGCAGGTAGATCGTCGCCGCGGTGGCGTAGCAGACGTGGACCTTGATGCGATCAGCCATAGACCGTCTCGGCGCGCTTGCAGAAGGAATCGACCATGCTGTTGGCGATGACGCCGAATACGGGGCCAATGAGCTGTTCGAGCACGCGGCTCGAAAATTCGTAGTGCAGGTCAAACTCCACCTTGCAGGCGTCTTCGCGCAGGGCTTTGAAGTGCCAGGTGCCGTCAAGGCACTTGAAAGGGCCGTCCACCAGCCTTATCTTGATCTGCGACGGCGGCGTGTTCACGTTATTGGTGGTGAAGCTTTGGTTGAGGCCATGATAGTGGATGGCGATGTTGGCGACGACCTTGTCGTGATCGCGTTCGAGGACCTTCGCCCCGCCGCACCAGGGCAGGAACTTGGGATAATCCTCGAACTTGGCGACCAGGTCGAACATCTGCTGGGCGCTGTATCCAAGAAAAACTGTTTTATGAACTACTGCCATCGACGAACCGTTTGTTATGATGTTGGACTTTGCTAGTTTAACCGACCCCCGCATTTTAGCCATGACATGAGTATTGTTGACAATAAAAAAGCTTTTCACGACTACTTCATCGAGGACCGCTACGAGGCGGGCGTGGTGCTGGAGGGCTGGGAAGTCAAAGCCATCCGCGAAGCGCGGGTGCAGATCAAGGAAGCGTACGTGGTCGTGCGCGGGGACGAGCTGTTCCTGTTTGGCGCGCATGTTTCAGCGCTGGCGACGGCATCGTCGTTCTCGCATCCGGAAGCGCTACGCACGCGCAAGCTGCTGCTGCACCGGGCCGAGATGGACAAGGTCATTGGCAAGGTGGAGCGCTCCGGCTATACCCTGGTGCCGCTGAACCTGCACTTCAAGGGCGGACGTGTGAAGTG
This sequence comes from Pseudomonadota bacterium, assembly GCA_040390345.1. Classification (GTDB taxonomy): domain Bacteria; phylum Pseudomonadota; class Gammaproteobacteria; order Burkholderiales; family Burkholderiaceae_D; genus Telluria_A. The sequence continues at coordinate 21,536 of JAZJYP010000342.1, forward strand.
CGAGATTGGGCTGGCCAAGGGTAAAAAGCAGCACGACAAGCGCGCCACCGAAAAAGACCGCGACGGCAAGCGCGAAGTGGCCGCCGCCATGAAGCAGCACCGCCGCTAATCCTTTGGGGTCAAACCCGGCAAGTTGACAAATCGGGGACAGACCCCAAGCTCGGCTTGGG
>JAZJYP010000343.1:0-13663 GCA_040390345.1 Pseudomonadota bacterium
CGCTGCTGTTCCTCGGCGCCGGCTCGGTCATCATCGGCATGCACCACGACCAGGACATCCGCAACATGGGCGGCCTGCGCAAGTACATGCCGATCACCTGGATCACGTCGCTGCTCGGTTCCCTGGCCCTGATCGGTACGCCGTTCTTCGCCGGCTTCTACTCGAAAGACTCGATCATCGAAGCGGTCAATGCAACCCACATCGCCGGTTCCGGCTTTGCGCAGGCGGCCGTCATGATCGGTGTGTTCGTTACGGCGTTCTACTCTTTCCGCATGTACTTCCTGGTGTTCCACGGGGAAGAGCGCTTCGGCAAACCGGCGCACCATAGCCATGGCCACGATTCGGACGCGCACGATGAAGACCATGACGACCACCATGCGCATGGACTGGCACCTGGCCAGAAGCCGCACGAGTCGCCATTCGTCGTGACCTTCCCGCTGGTGATGCTGGCGATTCCTTCGGTGATCATCGGCTACCTGACGATCGGCCCCATGCTGTTCGGCCACTTCTTCGACAACGTCATCTTCGTCGGCCACAACCACCACGCGATGCACGAACTGGCCGAGGAATTCCACGGCGCGGCCGAAATGGCCATCCATGCCTTCACCTCGCTGCCGTTCTTCCTGGCTGCCGCTGGCGTGGCATCGAGCTACTACTGCTACATGGTCAACCCGAAAGTGCCGGCCTGGTTCTACGAGAAGTTCCATGTCCTGCACACGCTGCTCGACAACAAGTATTACATGGACAAGTTCAACGACGTGGTCTTCGCGGGCGGCGCGCGCCTGCTGGGCGGCGGCCTGTGGAATGTCGGCGACAAGGGCATCATCGATGGCCTGGTCGTCAATGGCAGCGCCAAACTGGTGGGCTGGGTTTCGTCCATCGTGCGCTTCCTGCAGACCGGTTACATCTATCACTATGCCTTCGTGATGATCATCGGTGTGCTGGGCTTCCTGCTCTGGTTCCTGCCTTTCTGGCACGCTTAATTAGACTCGCAAAGAAAACGACAAATGATGCAGTCAACTACTTATCCTCCGTTTTTGAGCCTGGCGATCTGGGTTCCGATCCTCTTTGGCATGCTGGTCCTGGCCCTTGGCCGCGACGAAAAGGCCGGCTTTACCCGCGTGCTGTCCTTGATCGGCGCCGTCGTCAGCTTCCTGGTGACGCTGCCGCTGATTGTCCACTTCGACAACCTGAAGCACGGTATGCAGTTCGTTGAAAGCACGCCGTGGATCGGCCGCTTCAACATCATCTACGCGCTGGGCCTGGACGGCCTGTCGCTGTGGTTCGTGCCGCTGACGGCCTTCATCACGATTATCGTCATCATCTCCGCCTGGGAAGTGATCGAGAAGCGGGTGGCCCAGTACATGGGTGCCTTCCTGATCCTGTCCGGCCTGATGGTGGGCGTGTTCTGCGCGCTCGATGGCCTGCTGTTCTACTTCTTCTTCGAAGCGACCCTGATCCCGATGTTCATCATCATCGGTGTGTGGGGTGGAGCGAACCGCGTGTACGCGGCCTTCAAGTTCTTCCTCTACACCTTCTTCGGCTCGCTGCTGACGCTGGTCGCCATTGTCTACCTGTATAACAAGGCCGGTGGTTCCTTCGACATCCTGACCTGGCACAAGCTGCCACTGACGATGCACGAACAGGTGCTGATCTTCCTCGCCTTCCTGATGGCCTTCGCGGTCAAGGTGCCAATGTGGCCAGTCCACACCTGGCTGCCGGACGCGCACGTGGAAGCGCCAACGGGCGGCTCCGTGGTGCTGGCGGCGATCATGCTGAAGCTCGGTGCTTACGGCTTCCTGCGGTTCTCGCTGCCGATTGCGCCGGACGCATCGCACTACCTGGCCGGTTTTATCATCACCCTGTCCTTGATCGCCGTGATCTACATCGGTCTGGTCGCGCTGGTGCAGGCGGACATGAAGAAACTGGTGGCGTATTCGTCGATTGCGCACATGGGCTTCGTGACGCTGGGCTTCTTCACCTTCAATAACATGGCTTCGCAAGGCGGCATCGTGCAGATGATCTCGCACGGCTTCATCTCCGGCGCGATGTTCCTTTGCATCGGCGTGCTGTACGACCGCATGCATTCGCGCCAGATCGCCGACTACGGAGGTGTCGTCAACAAGATGCCGAAGTTCGCTGCCTTCTTCGTGTTCTTCTCGATGGCGAACTGCGGCCTGCCGGCGACGTCCGGTTTCGTGGGCGAGTTCATGGTCATTCTCGGCGCGGTGCAGTACAACTTCGTTATTGGCCTGCTGGCGGCGACTGCCCTGATCTTCGGCGCAGCGTACTCGCTGTGGATGGTCAAGCGTGTGATCTTCGGCGCCATCGCCAACAAGCACGTTGAAGAACTGACGGACCTGAACAAGCGCGAATTCTTCATGTTCGCCGTGTTGACGGTAGCAGTCCTGTACATGGGCCTGTACCCAGCACCGTTCACCGACGCGATGCAGACGTCGGTCGCGGATCTGCTCCAACACGTCTCGGTCAGCAAGCTGCCACACTAAGAAAATATGAACTCGATGACTAACCCCAACCTGATCCCGGTCTACGCCGAAATCTTCTTGATGGTCGCGGCCTCCGCGATCCTCCTGATCGACATGTTCACGACGGATTCGAAGCGTACGGTGACCTACCTGCTGTCGCTGGCGACGCTGTTCGTATGCGGCGGCCTGTCTTTCGGCGACTTCAACGCCGGCACCACGGTGTACACGTTCTCGAACATGTTCATCTCGGACCCGATGTCGAACCTGCTCAAGCTGTTTACCTACCTGTCGGTGGGCGTGACGTTGATCTACTCGCGCCAGTACGCCACCGAGCGCGGCATGATGTCCGGTAACCTGGGCGGCGAATTCTATGTGCTCGCGCTGTTCGCCATGCTGGGCCAGATGGTCATGATCTCGGGTAACAACATGCTGGTCGTGTACCTGGGCCTGGAACTGATGTCGCTGTCGCTGTACGCGCTCGTCGCGCTGCGCCGCGACCACGCCGTCTCGACCGAAGCGGCGATGAAGTACTTCATCCTTGGCGCGCTCGCTTCCGGCTTCCTGCTGTACGGGATCTCGATGCTGTACGGTGCCACCGGCACGCTGGACCTGACCGAGATGGCCAAGATGGCCGCCTCGCACACCGTCAAGACCGATATCCTGACCTTCGGCGTCGTGTTCGTCGTCGCCGGCCTGGCCTTCAAGCTGGGCGTGGTGCCATTCCATATGTGGGTACCGGACGTCTACCAGGGTTCGCCAACGGCCGTGACGCTGCTCTTGGGCGGCGCGCCAAAACTGGCCGCTTTTGCGATCTGCATCCGCTTGCTGGTCGAAGGCCTGCTGCCGATGGCGCTGCATTGGCAGCAGATGCTGGTGGTGCTGGCGGTGCTGTCGCTGGCCATCGGTAACCTGACCGCGATCGCCCAGACCAATATCAAGCGCATGCTGGCATATTCGACGATCGCCCAGATGGGCTTCGTGTTGCTGGGCCTCGCTTCAGGCGTCGTTGGTGCCGATTCGAGCAATGCCGCGACCTCCTACAGCGCCGCGATGTACTACTCGATTACCTATGTCTTGACCACGCTGGGCAGCTTCGGCCTGATCATGATGCTCTCGCGTGCCGGCTTCGAGGCCGAAGAACTGGCTGACTTCAAGGGCCTGGCCAAGCGCAGCCCATGGTTTGCCGTGGTCATGTCGATCCTGATGTTCTCGCTGGCCGGTGTGCCGCCGATGATGGGCTTTGCGGCCAAGTTCTCGGTGCTGCAGGCGGTCGTGACGAATGGCCAGGTGTGGCTGGCCATCGTGGCGGTGATGTTCTCGCTGATCGGCGCGTTCTACTACCTGCGCGTGGTCAAGACGATGTGGTTCGATGAACCGGCCGACACCGCCGTCATCGAGACGCCGTTCGACATGCGCCTGGCGCTGTCCCTGAATGGCGTCTTCATCGTCGTGCTGGGCATGCTGCCAGGTTCCTTGCTGGGCGCCTGCATGGCCGCCATGACCAAGACCCTGGCTTCCTAAGTGGATGTATCGCTGTCCTCCTGGTTGGTGATCGCCGTCGCACTGGCGGGAGCCAACCTGCCTTTCCTGAAGCGGGAGCTGGCGCTGTGGAAGCGTCTTCTCCTGCTGCTTGTCTTATACTTTGCGGTGGGGGCACTTGCCTACGCGCTGGAGTCGCGCATTGGAACCGTCTTTGGCCAGGCCAAGGAGTTCTACATGATCACGGTGCCGCTGTTTGTGGTGCTGGCGTTTCCGGGCTTCGTGTATCGGTATTTGCGCAAGCATCGCTGACGCGCTTGGTGGGTGACGCTGCGCTTACCCACCCTACGCCACTGCCATCGTCCCGTGATAAAGGGTAGGGTGGGTAAGCGCAGCGTTACCCACCATCCGGGAGCCGCCTTGGACTCAAACCTCATTGAAACCTGCATCGATGGCGTCATCGCCTATGACGGCAACTTCCTCAAAGTGGCCAAGGACCGCATCCGGCTGCCGGACGGGAAGGAAACCGATCGCGAATATGTCAAGCATCCCGGCGCCGTCGTGATCTTGCCGCTGTTCGACGACGGGCGCGTGCTGCTCGAACGCCAGTACCGCTACCCGCTGCACCAGGAGTTCATCGAGTTCCCGGCCGGGAAAATCGATCCGAACGAAGCCTCGCTCGACTGCGCCAAGCGCGAACTGCAGGAAGAAACCGGCTACACCGCCAGCGAATGGCACTACGTCTGCACGATCCACAACGCCATCGCCTATTCGGACGAACACCTTGACCTGTTCCTCGCGCGCGGCCTGACTGCGGGCGAGGCACGCCTCGACGAAGGCGAATTCCTCGAATGCTTCACCGCCACGCTGCCGGACATGCTGGAGCTCGTCAGGCAAGGTAAAATCACCGATGTGAAGACCGTGATCGGCACCTTCTGGTTAGAGAAAATCATTGCCGGGACCTGGACGCCCGGCTAAAGGGCCCATGAAAGCGCTGCTGTTCCTGCTGTTTTGCCTGAGCGCGACTTGCGCGCACGCCGCGCGCACGCCGTTCCAGGCGCGTTGCGAGGACGCCAGCAGCAAGACTTCCACCGTGCTGCAGGCCCAGCAAAACGGCTATTCGATCGACAATACCGTCTCCTACCGCCACCTGTCGACGATGCAGCGCGGCGGGCCGAACACCTATGTGCTGGGCTTGACCAAGACCGAGTCGCGCGTGCTGGTCCAGGGCGACAGCGCCATCTTGCAGGATGCCGATAGCGGCTACGAATGCGTGATGCCCCATCTTTCCGTGTCCCTCTACTTCCTGCCTTTCGTGGTCTACGTTGGCAGCGAATTCGCGCCCGGCACGTGCGCCTATGGCGAGGTGCTTGCGCACGAGATGCGCCATATCAAGGCCTACCTCGACTATTTGCCGAAAGTGGAAGCTGTGGTGCGCGCCGCCCTGGCCGAGCGTTTTGGCAGCAAGCCGCTGTATGCGCCCAAGGGGCAGGCGATGGCATTGTTGCAGCGCGAGGTCGACGGGCGCTGGCTGCCTTACTTCCGCGCCGAAATGGAAAAGGTCAAGCCGCTGCAGTCGGCCATTGACACGCCCCAGGAGTACGAACGATTAAGCAAAGTTTGTAAAGGTGAGGTACAGTCCCTTATCGGGCTGGCTTCAAAATGAACATGACTGCAACAACATCGACTGCACGCTATTTCGCGCTCATTCCCGCCGCGGGCGTGGGTGCGCGCATGGCCGCTGACGGTCCCAAGCAATATTTGCCCATTGGCGGCAAGCCGATGCTGCGCCACACCATTGAAGCCTTCCTCGCCTCGGACCGGATCAGCCATACCTTCGTGGTGGTGAGCCCGGACGACGGCCAGATCGCCCACGCCGTGCCCAAGGGCGGGGTGTCGGTGCTGCGCTGCGGCGGCGCCACCCGGCTCGACTCGGTGCGCAATGCCTTGGGCGTGCTGCGCGAGCAGCTGCGCGACGACGACTGGGTGCTGGTGCACGATGCGGCCCGGCCCGGCCTGACGCCGCTCCTGATAGCAAAACTGATCACCCAGGTGGGCGACGACCAGGCCGGCGGCCTGCTTGCACTGCCCGTGGTCGATACCGTCAAACGCACTGGAAGCGGCCCCGTAGCCACGGTCGCGCGCGACGGTTTATGGCTTGCCCAAACCCCGCAAATGTTTCGTTACCGGCTGCTGTGCGACGCGCTCGCCGCAGCCACCGACGCCAGCGCCATTACCGATGACGCCAGTGCTGTCGAAGCGATGGGCTTTTCACCGAAGCTCGTAGAAGGACATCCCTGTAACCTGAAAGTGACGCTGCCGACGGACATCCGCATCGCGGAAATGTACCTGGCCGCCGCTTCCACCACCTGAAATGAACTGATATGGCACTGGCATCCTACAATCCCACCCCGCCGTTCCGGATCGGAACGGGCTACGACTGCCACGCCCTCGTCGAGGGCCGCAAACTGATCATCGGTGGCGTGCACATTCCGCACAAGACCGGCTTGTTCGGCCACTCCGATGCCGACGTGCTGCTGCACGCGATCATCGACGCCATGCTCGGCGCGGCCGGCCTGGGCGACATTGGCAAGCACTTCCCGGATACCGACCCGATGTTCGCCGGCGCCGATTCGCGCACCTTGCTGCGTGAAGTGGCGCACCGCGTGGTCGCCACCGGCTACACGATCGGCAATATCGATGCGACCATCATCGCGCAGGCGCCGAAGATGGCGCCGCATATCGCGCAGATGGTCTCGCGCATTGCCGAAGACATTGGCGTGTCGCCGCAGCAGGTCAACGTGAAGGCCAAGACCAACGAAAAACTGGGCTACCTGGGCCGCGAAGAAGGCATCGCCGCTGAAGCGATCGCGATGCTGATTCGCGCCGCCTGATGGGCACGGCGCTGATCACGGGCGCCTCCTCGGGCATCGGCGAGGAGCTGGCCAGCTGTTTCGCCGAAGATGGCTATGCGCTGGTGCTGGTGGCGCGCAGCGCCGACAAGCTCGAGGCGCTGGCCGGGCGCTTGCGCGCGGAGCATGGCGTGCCCGTGACCGTGGCACCGGCCGACCTGGCGCAGAAAGGCGCGGCGGCCAAGCTGCTCGCCAGTCTGAAGCGCAAGAAGATCAGCGTCGATGTCCTCGTCAATAATGCGGGCGTGCTCGAAGCGGGCGCCTTTACCGGCATGGCGGCGACGCGTCACCAGGAGCTCATTGCCCTGAATATCTGTGGCCTGACCGATATGCTGGCGCATTTCGTGCCGCCGATGGTCGAGCGCGGCCACGGGCGCGTGCTCAATGTCGCCTCGATCGCCGCCTTCCAGCCCGTGCCAAGCCTGGCCACCTACGCGGCCACCAAGGCCTATGTACTGTCGCTGACCGAATCGCTGTCGGAAGAACTGAAGGACAGCGGCGTCACCGTCACGGCGCTGTGCCCCGGCATCACCGCCACCAACATGGTGAGCATGGCGCAGCAAGACAATGCCACCCTGTCGCAGCTGCCCGGCTTTGTGGTGGGCGACGCGGCCGAGGTGGCGCGCCAGGGCTTCGAGGCCTGCATGGACGGCGACGTCGTCAAGGTGCCGGGCATGCTGAACCTGGCCGGCACACTGGCCGCGCGCGCCACACCAAAGTGGCTGGTGCGCCGGGTGACCGGCATGCTGGGCCGCCAGGCCATCAAGGGGCGTTAAACGCGTGGGCACCCGTGCCCACCCGGCGATGCCAAGCACAATGGGTGCATATGCACTATAATCTTTTCATTGAATCCGTGTAGGTACACGTAAATGAGTGACAAGATTGTGGGATGCACCTGCTTCAGGCTGCGCAAGCTCACGCGCACCATGTCGCGCCTGTACGACCAGCATATGGCCAAGGTGGGGCTGAAAACGACCCAATTCTCCCTGCTGCGCAACGTGGCGCGCAAGGCCTTGCCGGTGGCTGAATTGGCGCAGGTGCTGGGCGCCGAGCGCACCACCATGACGCGCAACCTCAAACCGCTGGCCGACGCTGGCTGGGTGGAGCTGCTGCCGGGCCAAGACAGCCGCCAGCGCATCGTCACCATCACCAGGGCCGGGCGCGCCAAGATCAAGGCGGCCCACGCCGCCTGGCGCGCCGCGCAAGACGAACTCGAATCCCTGCTGGGCGTCGACTTTGTGCTGGCCCTGCACGGCCAGCTCGACGCGGCCCTGGATCAACTCACCCCCTTGTTTGAGGAGTAGCCCCATGAGTACCGAAGAAACGATGTCGCCGCGCGCGGCCTGGCTGTTGATGCTGGCCGCCGCCGCGATCCTGATGATCACGATGGGCGCGCGCCTGACGACGGGGCTGTTCATGTCGCCGATCCATGCTGCCACGGGCCTGGGCATCGCCTCGATCAGCTTCGCGCTGGCGGTGGGCCAGTTCGTATGGGGCGCCGCGCAGCCGGTGTTTGGCGCCGTGGCCGACAAATACGGGGCAGGGCGGGTACTGGTGCTTGGCGCCGTGCTGCTGGCGGCCGGCATGGCCTTGACGCCTCTTGTAAATTCGCAGTTCGGCGTGATGATGACGATGGGCGTGCTCTCGGCCGCCGGCGCCGGCGCGGGCAGCTTCTCGATCCTGATCGGCGCGACGGCGCAGCGCCTGCCGATGCAGAGGCGGCCCTTTGCGGCGGGCTTCATCAATGCCGGTGGCTCCTTCGGCCAGTTCGTGTTCGCCCCGCTGGTGCAAGCCATCATCAGCAGCGCCGGCTGGATCGCGGCGATGTGGACGATGGCGGCGACCACGCTGCTGACCATTCCGCTGGCCTGGCCGCTGCGCAGCCAGGGCCACAGGGCTGCCGCCGTCAAGGGTGAAGCCGGCATGGGTGCGCAAATCAAGGCCGCCATGCGCGACAAGAGTTATCTGTGCCTGCACGCGGGCTTCTTTACCTGCGGTTTCCACATTGCCTTCCTCGTCACCCACCTGCCGGGCGAAGTGACACTGTGCGGCCTGCCGCCGAGCGTGTCCGGCATGGCGCTGGGTTTGATCGGGCTGTTTAATATTGTAGGCAGCTTGAGCGTGGGCGCCCTGGCCACGCGCTACCGCAGCAAGTCCCTGCTGGCCCTGATGTATGGCAGCCGTGCCGTGATCATTGCGCTGTATTTGCTGGCGCCGAAGAGCGCGCTGACCTTCTACATCTTCGCCGCCGCCCTGGGCGCGACCTGGCTGGCCACGGTGCCGCCAACGGCGGGCCTGGTGGGGAAACTGTTTGGTACACGCTACCTGGCCACGCTGTTCGGCCTGACGCTGGTGTCGCACCAGATCGGCGGCTTCCTGGGCGCCTGGCTGGGCGGCCTGTCCTTCGTCGCGTTCGGTGACTACACGTGGATGTGGTACGCGGACATCGTATTGGCCGTCGGTGCTGCGCTGGTGAACCTGCCGATCCGCGAAGCGCACGTCGTGCGCGCACCGGTGGCGGCCTAATGGCGCGCGATATCTACGCCTACCGCGAAGTGGCGGTGCAATTGGGGCCGCATGGCATCCATCCGATGCCGGGGCAGGCGTTCGCACCGACGCTGGCTGTCCATTGCGGCCGCCCCTTGCGCGATTATCCGGCCGGGACCTGCTTCCTGCTCAACGCCAAGCTCACTGACCGGCTCGGCGGTGAACCCTACCTGTACACCTGGCATGGCGACCCGGTGGTGGTGCTCGATGCCGCCGCAGCGAAGAAATTCCTGGCGGCCTTCCGGCGCGGACGCATTTAACCGAGCCAGCGCCGGTAGAAGTCGATAAAGGCGCGCACCTTGGGCGGCACGTGGCGCCCCGGCGGCAGCACCGCGTAGATGCCGCCCACCGGCAGCGACCACGCCGGCAGCAGGCGCACCAGCGTGCCGCCGGCGATGGCCGGCTGGGCCGAGAGCGAATCCATCGCCGTGACGCCGGCGCCGCGTTCGACCAGGGCCAGCAGGGCAGTCGGCGAATCAGTTTGCAGGCGCGCCTTCATGTGCACTGTCTCGACATGCCCCGATGCGTCGGTGAATTTCCAGGTCGTCGGCGCCGACAGCAGCGACAACGCCACCCATGCATGCGCTGCGAGATCGGACGGCTGCTTCGGCGCGCCGTGCTGCTTCAGGTAGCTTGGTGCTGCCATGACGTGCTGGGCAAATTCGCCCAGCTTGATCGCGCGCTGCGACGAGTCGCGCAGCCACCCCATCCGGAATGACAGATCGATCCCCTCGGCCACCAGGTCGCTGATGCGGTCGCCCGTGCGCAGGTCGATGCGCAAGTCCTGGTGGATGGCCGCAAAGGCCGCCACGGCCGGTGCCAGCGATTGCTGCGCGTGGTTGACGGTGGTGGCCAGGCGCAGCGAGCCATGCAGCTCGCCCAGTTCGCTGCCGGCCTGGGCGAGGGCGTCGTGCAGGCCGGCCAGCATCGGCTGGCATTGCTCATGCAGCAGGCGGCCCGCGTCGGTCAGGGTCACTTTGCGCGTGGTGCGCGCGAACAGCGTCACGCCCAATTGATGTTCGAGGCGGCCCACCTGGATGCTGACCTTGGCCTTGGCCACGCCGAGGCGTTCGGCGGCGGCCGTGAAGCTGCCCGCTGCAACGACGGCATCGAACACGGTGAGGGTATTAAGGTCGATCATTGATAAGAAATTGAAAACAATGAATTGTCTTGACTGCAGTTTATCTTATCAATCTGAGGTGTCAACATGGCGTCATCGTTCACCACTTCAAAGAGGACACATCATGCATATCGCACTCATCGGCGCAACGGGTTTCATCGGTTCGGCACTGCTGGCTGAAGCACTGGCGCGCGGCCACCACGTCACCGCCCTGGTGGCCCATCCCGAAAAACTGACGGCCAGCACCGAGCTCACGCCGGTGGCGGCCGATGTGCAGGACGTGGCCGGCCTGACAGCGCAGCTCAAGGGCTTCGACGCCGTGCTGAGCGCCTTCAGCGGCCACGCCCAGGCCGACACCTACGACTACTATGTGGCCGGCTTCAAGAACATCATCGCCGCCACCAAGGAAGCGCGCGTGCCGCGCCTGCTGGCCGTCGGCGGCGCTGGTTCGCTCGAAGCCGCACCCGGCGTGCAGGTGCTCGATACGCCCGGTTTTCCCGACGCCTACAAGGCCACGGCCGAAGGCGCGCGCCAGGCCTTGCAACTGCTGCGCGCCGAAGCGACGCTGGACTGGACCATGCTGAGCCCCTCGGCCGTGATCGCCCCGGGCCAGCGCACGGGCAGCTTCCGCCTTGGCCAGGACGCTTTGCTGGTTGACGCGGCGGGCAAGAGCCACATCTCGGTCGAGGACTATGCCGTGGCGATGATCGATGAACTGGAGGCGCCTCAACACGGGCGCCAGCGTTTCACCGCCGGCTACTGAGGGGGAGGGCGACGCGGCGGCGCGAAAATGGTTACTATTACCTTGTAGTCCCGACATCTTTGAAAGGATAGTTATGGCAACGAGAAAAATCGCAATCATCGTCGGCAGCTTGCGCAAGGAGTCGTTTGCGCGCAGGGTCGCCAAGACCCTGGTCCTGCTGGCACCGCCGACGCTGGAAATGGACATCGTCGAAATCGGCCAGTTGTCGCTGTACAACCAGGACGAGGATGACAATCCGCCGGCCACCTATCGCGAGTTCCGCGACACGATCAAGAAGTACGACGGTGTCCTGTTCGTCACGCCCGAATACAACCGCTCGGTGCCGGGCGTGCTGAAAAATGCCATCGACGTCGGCTCGCGCCCGTATGGCCAGAGCGCCTGGAACGGCAAGCCCTGCGGCGTCGTCGGCGTGTCGCCCGGCGCGCTGGGGGCGTTTGGCGCCAACCACCACCTGCGCCAGTCGCTGGTGTTCCTGAACATGCCGGTGATGCAGCAGCCGGAAGCCTACCTCGCCAATATCGGCAAGCAGTTCGAGGGCGACAAGCTCACCGACGAATCGACCAGGGGCTTCCTGCAAAAGTATGTTGACGGGTTTGCCGCCTGGGTGGAGCGTCATGCCGATTAAGCTGCGCGAGATCGACCACATCGTACTGCGCGTGGTCGACCTCGCGTCGATGCAGCGTTTCTATACCGAAGTGCTCGGATGCACGCTGGAGCGGCGCCAGGACGAGATCGGCCTGGTGCAGCTGCGTGCCGGCAGTTCCCTGGTGGACCTGGTGCCCGTCGATGGCAAGCTTGGCCGGGCCGGTGGCGCCGCGCCGGGCCGGGAAGGGCGCAATGTTGACCACTTCTGCTTTCGCGTCGAGCCGTTTGACGAAGCGGCCATTCGTGCGCATCTGCGTGAATGCGGCGTCGTAGCGGGCGAATCGGGCATGCGCTACGGCGCCGAAGGCGAGGGCCTGTCCCTCTACCTGAACGACCCCGAAGGCACTACCATCGAACTGAAAGGCCCGCCGCTCAAGCCGTGACGGGTACGCCCTGCGGCGCGCGCGGCTTGCCTGGCATGCCGAACAGCGGCTGCAGCAGCGGCACGCGGCGCACGATTTCCACCACGCCGAAGCTCAGCGCCAGGGTCAGTCCCACCAGCAGGAAGCCTTCCAGCACCGGCGGCAGGTTCAGCGGCTTGGCCAGGTGGGCCATCGCCACGATCAGGGTCTGGTGCACGATATAGACCGGGAACACGGCCACCGTCAGGTAGCGGCGCTTGGCGCTGTCAAATTGCAGGTGGCGGTGCGCGAAGCCGCACACGGCGACGATCGCACTCCACTGGCAGGCCGCCCACACGCAGCGCTGGGTGTGGCGCGCCACTTCCACCATCGCATCCGGAATGGCATGGTCCGGCAGGGCGAAATATATCACCAGGCCGAGCCAGCAAGCCAGCGCCAGGGCCAGGGCCTTGAAGCGCATGGTCTCGAGTTCGGCCCAGAAGGCGTGCTGGCGCGCCATCAGGACGCCGGCCAGGAACAGGGCGAAGTAGGCGGCGTGGTTGTACCAGTCCCAGGCCAGGTTGTGCGTTTCGGGGAAGGCGCTGAACATGGCCATGCGGATGAAGGCCAGGTAGGCGATGGGCAGGACCAGGATCTTCCAGCCGGTGAGCACACGGGCCAGGGCGGCGGACATCTTGTCGATGGCGCCGGTGGCGGCGAGGGCACCGAGCAGCAGCGAATAGACCCAGATGTAGGCGACGAACCACAGGTGGTTCCAGGTTGGCAGGGTCAGGCATTCGTTGCCCTTGCAGAAGCCGTGGTAGGCCTGCAGGTAGAGCTTCATGAAATCGATAAAGCTGCCCTGGTAGGCGACTTTTTCGACGACTTCGAAATAGGGCTGTAGCGGCACGATGAAATACATGCCGAACAGCAGGGGGATGAACAGGCGGCTGGTGCGCTGCTTGACGAAGGTCGCGGCCTTGATCTTGTCGAGCATGAAGCGCGAGGCGACACCGGAGATGAGGAATAGCAGGCTCAGGCGCCATGGCGAGGTCAGGCGCATCAGCGGTTCGATAGCGTCGCTCGCGTAAGGGCTCTTGACGTGCCAGCCCCAGCTCACGTAGTACATGCCCACGTGGTAGAAGATCAGCACGAAGAAGGCGATGATGCGGACCCAGTCGAGGAAGAAGAGGCGAGAATCGTTAGGACGGTTCATGGCGTGACGAGATGTGAGTGGATGACAGGATCAGGTTAAGGCTTGCCCGCCTGGTGCGCGAGCGCAAAGGGGCGAAGCGGGTGCAGGGCGGGGCGAATCGGTTCCGAAATTCGGGGTCACATCTGACATTCGGACACGGCCCCATCAGTAACAT
>JAZJYP010000344.1:0-24327 GCA_040390345.1 Pseudomonadota bacterium
GGATGCGCACCGTCATGACCATGCGGATCACTTCGTTCTTGATCATGTCGAGCATCTGGCCAAACAGCTCAAACGCTTCGCGCTTGTATTCCTGCTTCGGGTTCTTCTGCGCATAGCCGCGCAGGTGGATACCCTGGCGCAGGTGGTCCAGCGCCGCGAGGTGCTCGCGCCAGTGGCTGTCCACGCTTTGCAGCATGACGTTGCGCTCGAAACCGCCGAAGGCTTCGCGGCCCACAATGGCGATCTTGCCGTCGTAGGATTCGTCGGCCATGCCCAGCACGCGCTCGAGGATGTCGTCGTCGGTCAGCGTCGGGTCGGCCGCGAGCATGTCGGCGATCGACAGCGGCAGCTGCCATTCGCCGGCCAGTGCACCTTCCAGGCCCTTGATGTTCCACTGTTCTTCCACCGATTCGGCCGGTACGTATTCGCGCACCAGGTCGGTGAACACGCCGGCGCGCAGCGAGGCGATCAGCTCGGCGATGTCGGTCGTCTCGAGCAACTCGTTACGCTGGGTGTAGATCACCTTGCGCTGGTCGTTGGCGACGTCGTCATACTCGAGCAGCTGCTTGCGAATGTCGAAGTTGCGTGCCTCGACCTTGCGCTGGGCCGATTCGATCGAGCGCGAGACGATGCCCGCTTCGATCGGTTCGCCTTCGGGCATCTTCAGGCGTTCCATCACGGCGCGCACGCGGTCGCCGGCGAAAATGCGCAGCAGCGCGTCGTCGAGCGAGAGGTAGAAGCGCGAGGAGCCCGGGTCGCCCTGGCGGCCGGAACGGCCACGCAGCTGGTTGTCGACGCGGCGCGATTCGTGGCGTTCGGTGCCGATGATGTGCAGGCCACCCGCTTGCACGACGTGGTCATGCAGCGACTGCCATTCGTCGCGCAGCTTCTGCGACTGGGTCTCTTTTTCAGCGTCCGACAAGGCGGCGTTGGCTTCGATGAACTGGATCTGCTTCTCGACGTTGCCGCCCAAAACGATGTCGGTACCGCGGCCGGCCATGTTGGTCGCGATGGTAACCATCTTGGGACGGCCCGCCTGCGCGATGATTTCCGCTTCGCGTGCATGCTGCTTGGCGTTGAGGACGTTGTGTTCGATCTTGTTCTTGGTCAGGATGCCGGACAACAGTTCCGAGTTTTCGATCGAGGTGGTACCGACCAGCACGGGCTGTCCACGCTCGTTGCAGTCGCGGATGTCGACCAGCATGGCGTTGTACTTCTCTTGCGCGGACTTGTAGACCTGGTCCTGGCGGTCCTTGCGCTGCGACGGACGGTTCGGCGGGATCACCACCGTCTCAAGGCCGTAGATTTCCTGGAATTCGTAGGCTTCGGTGTCGGCCGTACCGGTCATGCCGGACAGCTTGGCGTACATTCGGAAGTAGTTCTGGAAGGTGATCGAGGCCAGGGTCTGGTTCTCGTTCTGGATCTTCACGCCCTCTTTCGCTTCGACTGCCTGGTGCAGGCCGTCGGACCAGCGGCGGCCCGTCATCAGACGGCCGGTGAATTCGTCGACGATCACCACTTCATTGTTCTGCACCACGTAGTGCTGATCCTTGAAGTACAGCGCGTGCGCGCGCAGCGCCGCGTACAGGTGGTGCACCAGCGTGATGTTGGCCGAGTCGTACAGCGAGGCGCCTTCCGGCAGCAGACCCATTTTGGTCAGGATCGCTTCGGCTTTTTCGTGACCGGCTTCGGTCAGCAGCACCTGGTGGGCTTTTTCGTCCTTGGTGTAGTCGCCCGGGACTTCAACCTTGCCCTTGCCGTCCGGCGTTTCTTCGCCGATCTGCAGGGTCAGCAGGCCTGGCAGCTCGTTGATCTTGTAGTACAGGTCGGTATGGTTCTCGGCCTGGCCGGAGATGATCAGCGGGGTGCGGGCTTCATCGATCAGGATCGAGTCGACTTCATCGACGATGCCGAAATTCAGAACGCGCTGCACGCGGTCGCGGGCTTCGAACACCATGTTGTCGCGCAGGTAGTCGAAACCGAATTCGTTGTTGGTGCCGTAGGTGATGTCGGCGGCATAGGCGGACTGCTTGGTGTCGTGATCCATCTGCGACAGGTTCACGCCCGTCGTCAGGCCCAGCCAGCTGTAGACGCGCCCCATCCAGTCGGCGTCGCGCTGGGCCAGGTAGTCGTTGACGGTGATGACGTGCACGCCCTTGCCCGACAAGGCATTCAAATAGGTCGGCAGGGTCGCCATCAGGGTCTTGCCCTCGCCCGTGCCCATCTCCGCGATTTTCCCGTAGTGCAGAACCATGCCGCCGATCAGCTGGACGTCGAAGTGGCGCATCTTGAGCACGCGCTTGGCCGCCTCGCGGCACACGGCGAACGCTTCCGGCAGCAAGGCGTCCAGGGTTTCGCCCTTGGCCACGCGGTCCTTGAATTCCGGAGTCTTGGCCTGGAGTTCAGCGTCGGACAGCTTTTCGATCTGCGGCTCGAGCGCATTGATCTCGCGCACGGTCTTTTGATATTGCTTGAGCAGCCGCTGGTTGCGGCTACCGAAAATCTGGGTCAGTAATGACATGCTTGAATTCTAGAAAAGACGCCGCAAAAATAGCCCAAATGATATCAAAAAGATATCAGCCTGAGGCCGACTATGGCAAAAAGACAGTGATTTTATCATGCACCGGGGCCGCAAATGGGGATATTAGGCGGGAACACAAGAGTGAACGCCAAACAATGTTGCCCCCGGACTGTGCTAAGGTGGCGGCTATGCACATCTATGGTACCCGTAAATGGCAAACGTCCATCGTTGCCACCGACTTCTTGCGCAAGAACGACAAGATGGCCGCCCTCTTGCCCACCGCCAACCGTATGGCCAGCCTGCAAAGCGATTGCGCGCAAGCGCTGCCGGCCATGTTCAGCCAGTGCGACGTGCTGTCGTTTGAAGCGAGCGTGCTGGTGCTGGCCGTGCCCAGTTCGGCCGTGGCGGCGCGCCTGAAGCAGCAGTTGCTGCGCCTGCAGGCGGCGCTGCGCCAGCGCGGCTGGGACGTCGAAGCGATCAAATTGAAGGTGCAGGTCACGCGCGCGATCCCGCCCGAGGTGCACACGCGCCAGCTGCATTTCCCGGAAAAAGCCGTCAACGCGTTTGAAGAGCTGGGCGAGACGCTGGCGCCGACGGCGCAGAATGAAAAGCTGATCGCCGCCATCAAGGCGATGGCGGCCCGGCGCCGTTAATTGGGTCGAAACACGCGTGGGCACGTGTGCCCACGCGGCGATATCAAGTTAGCGCCCACTCCCGCGCCATCTGGCGCACATACGACGGCGGCGCGCTCAACTCCTCCTCAAAGGCGACAATTTCATACGCCTCCGGGTGCTTGAGCAATTCCAGCAGCAGCAGGTTGTTCATCGCATGCCCGGACTTGTGCGCCGTGTAGCTGGCCAACAGCGGATGCCCCACCAGGTACAGGTCGCCAATGGCGTCGAGGATCTTGTGGCGCACGAACTCGTCGTCATAGCGCAGGCCATCCGAATTGAGGATGCGGTATTCGTCCATGACGATGGCGTTTTCCAGCGACCCACCGCGCGCCAGGCCCATGCCGCGCAGGCTTTCCACGTCCTGCATGAAGCCGAAGGTGCGCGCGCGCGCCACATCGTGCACATACGAGACTTCGCCAAAGTCCACCAGCGCGCGCTGGCTGGTGCCGTCGACCGCCGGGTGGTTGAATTCGATGAAGAAGTCGAGCTTGAAGCCGTCGTGCGGCGACAATCGTGCCCATTTCTCATTGGCGCCCGACCCCTGGCGCACTTCCACGTCCTTGAGCACGCGGATGAATTTCTTGGCCGCGCCCTGCTCCTGCACGCCCGCCTGCTGCAGCAGGTAGACGAAGGACGACGCCGAACCGTCCATGATGGGAATCTCTTCGGCCGACACGTCCACATACAGGTTGTCGATCCCCAGGCCCGCGCAGGCCGACATCAGGTGTTCGACGGTGGACACGCGCGCCGCATCCTTGATCAGCACGGACGCCATGCGGGTATCGCCCACCACGCCCGCCGACGCAGGAAATTCCACCACCGGGTCGAGGTCGACGCGGCGGAACACGATGCCCGTATCGGGGGCGGCCGGGCGCAGGGTCAGTTCAACCTTGGTCCCGGAGTGCAGGCCCACGCCCGTGGTGCGCACCTGTTGTTTGACGGTTCTTTGTTTCAGCATGGCGCAATTATAGCCATTTAGGGGTGCTCACACTCGGCGTGCTCTTTTTCGTGGCGGATCAGGTACACGCCGCTGCCGATGATGATCGCCGCACCGAGCAGGGTGTACATGTCGGGAAGCGTGTGCCACAGCAGCCAGTCGATCACCACGCCATAGGCCAGGGCCGTGTATTCGAATGGCGCCACCGACGACGCTTCACCCGAGCTGAAGGCCTCTGTAATGGCCAACTGGCCGAAAAAGCCCGACACGGCCAGGCCGCACAGGATCAGCATGTCCTGGGCGCGCAGCGCTACCCAGTCGCCATAGGCCAGGATGGACGCGCCAACGGCCATCAGCACCATCAGCCAGAACACCATATGCTCGCTGCGGTCGGTGCGTGCCAAAATCCGGCCCGTGATGGCGGAAATGGCGTAGCAGGCGGCAGCGGCCAGGATGGCCAGGCCGCCGATGGTCAAGAAGCCTTCGCCGCTGGGGCGCAGCACCACCAGCACGCCAACCAGGCCCACGCCGATGGCCATCCAGCGCGCGGCGTTGACCGACTCTTTCAGGAAAAACACCGACAGCGCCGTGATCAGGGCCGGCGCGATGAAGAAGATCGAATAGGCCTCGGCCAGCGAGAGCTTCTTCAGGCCGTAGGCAAACAGGGACAGCATGGCGATACCGAGGCCACCGCGGAACAGGTGCATGTTCCAGCGCACCTGGGCAATGCCCTTGAAGGCGCCGCGCCAGGCCAGATAGGCGCACACCAGCGGCAGCGAGGACAGCGCGCGCAGCGCCGCCACCTGCATGGCCGGATAGGTGGCCGAGAGCAGCTTCATGGCCGTATCCATGAGGGCGAACATGGCCACCGCCAGCAGCATCGCATAGATGCTGCGCAGGTTGCCCGAGGTGCGAATGACGTTGGTGATGGCCATGACAGGTCCCCATAAAAACAAAGCGCCACCCACCGGCTGCCCGGTGGGTGACGCTCGCGCAATGCCGTCCGGTGTGGCTTAGGACAGTTGCTTGAGCATCGTTTCGGCGTTCGACACTTCGAAGGCGCCGCCTTGTTCCACATTCAGTTGCTTGACCACGCCGTCATCGACCAGCATCGAATAACGCTGGGAGCGGGTGCCCATGCCGAACTTGGAGAAGTCGGCGTCCAGGCCCAGGGCCTTGCTGTAAGCGGCGTTGCCGTCAGCCATCATGCGCACGGTGCCGGTGGCTTTCTGGTCGCGGCCCCACGCGCCCATGACGAAGGCGTCGTTGACGGAGATGCACCAGATTTCATCGACGCCCTTTGCTTTGAGCTCGGCGGCGTGTTTCACATAGCCCGGCACGTGCTGGGCGGAGCAGGTTGGCGTGTAGGCGCCTGGCAGGCCGAAGATGGCGATCTTCTTGCCCTTGACCAGGTCAGCGACCTGGAACGTGTTCGGTCCGAGGGAGCAACCCGCGGTTTCGGTCTCGATGAATTCAGACAGTTGGCCTTCTGGCAGGCGATCGCCGATTTTGATGGTCATTCAAGACTCCTTTATTCTGGTGTGTGTGGCCGCCCGCAGGCGGGTAGAACGCCAGTATGCCTGATTCGCGCCGTCTTTGCAGGCGCCGCGCGCAGGCAAAAAAAGGGGCAAGGCCGCTGTCGCAGCCTGCCCCCAACTCGTCGTGAACCGGTAGAACCGCGTGGGCGCCCGCGTCCACCCTACGTGCCGGGTGTGGCCGGGCCCATCCGTCAAAGCGGCATGCCGTAGGGTGGGCCCACGGGCCCACGCGTCAAAGCGTCAAACTTAGTCGGCTTGCTTGCGCAGGAAAGCCGGGATGTCGTAGGTTTCCACGCCATTGCGCTGCATCGCCTGCACCTGCTCCGAGGCCTGCTCGCGGCGCCATACGGCTGGCTGCTTCATGCCGGCCATGGCGTCGCCGCCAACCGAGGTCGAACCCATCGTCAGGCCACTCGACGCCGTCATGCCGCCCGCTGCCATCATCGGCGCATTATGGGTACCGGTGCGCAGCATCGGGGTCTGCACCAGCTGCATCGCCTTCTTGCCCTTGCCCAGGCCGGTCGCCACCACGGTCACGCGGATGTCGTCGCCCATCGAATCGTCGTAGGCGATACCCTGTGCGATCGACGCATCCGGTGCGGCGAAGGCGCGCACGGCGGCCATGACTTCCTTGATTTCCTTGCCCTTCAGGCCACGGCTGGCCGTCACGTTGACCAGCACGCCGCGCGCGCCGGACAGGTCGATACCGTCGAGCAGCGGCGAGGCCACGGCCTGTTCGGCGGCGATGCGTGCACGGTCCACGCCGGAAGCGGTGGCGGTGCCCATCATGGCCTTGCCCTGCTCGCCCATGATGGTCTTGACGTCGTTGAAGTCGACGTTGATATGGCCCGGCACATTGATGATCTCGGCGATACCGGCAACGGCGTTGTTGAGCACGTCGTCGGCGTGCTTCATCCAGTCGATCATCGATTCGTCTTCGTAGATCTCTTCGAGCTTTTCGTTGAGGATGATGATCAAGGAGTCGACGTGCTTGGACAATTCTTCCAGGCCCGCTTCGGCGATGTCCATGCACTTCTGGCCTTCGTAGGAGAATGGCTTGGAGACCACGGCCACCGTCAGCGCGCCCATTTCCTTGGCGATTTCCGCCACGATCGGTGCGGCGCCGGTACCGGTGCCGCCGCCCATGCCGGCCGCGATGAAGACCATGTGCGCGCCACGCAGCGAGTCTTCGATGCGGGCACGCGATTCTTCGGCCAGTGCACGGCCAACGGCCGGCTTCATGCCTGCACCGAGGCCGGTCTCGCCGATCTGGATGACGTTGTGCGCGTCCGACATCGCCAACGCTTGCGCATCGGTATTGGCCGCAATGAACTCAACACCGGAAACGCCCTTGTTGATCATGTGTTGAACCGCGTTGCCACCAGCGCCACCAACGCCGACGACCTTGATGACAGTTCCCAGTGCTGCGTTATCGACCATATCAAACTCCATGATGAACTCCTAATCAAATTGCGGTTTCCAAGCGCCAGGACTCATAGTTGTATGAAACCTGGAGATTGAAAACTGCGGTTAACCAAATTAAAAAAAGAAAGACGCGACGCTTAAAAATTACCTAAAAACCATTCCTTCATCCGCTGCCACACTGCCTTCACCGAGCCATCCTGACGGGTCACGATATGCCCACGCAAATACTGCTTTTTCGCCTCCAGCAAAAGGCCGAGCACGGTCGCATAGCGCGGACTGCGCACCACGTCGGCAAGCTGGCCGCGGTAGTCCGGCGTGCCAAGGCGCGCCGGCTTGAGGAAAATGTCTTCTGCCATCTCGACCATGCCGGGCATGATCGCGGTGCCGCCGGTGAGCACGATGCCCGACGAGAGCACGCCCTCGTAGCCGGACTCGCGCACCACCTGGTGCACCATCGCGAACAGCTCTTCGACGCGCGGCTCGATCACGGCGGCCAGCGCCTGGCGCGACAGGTTGCGCGGACCGCGGTCGCCCAGGCCCGGCACTTCGAGGTGTTCGCCCGGGTCGGCCAGCACCTGCTTGGCCACGCCGTAGCGGGTCTTGATTTCTTCCGCTTCGCCCGTCGGCGTGCGCAGCGCCATGGCGATGTCGTTGGTGATCTGGTCGCCGGCGATCGGGATCACGGCCGTGTGGCGGATCGCGCCGTCCGAGAACACGGCGATGTCGGTGGTGCCGCCGCCGATGTCGATCAGGACCACACCCAGTTCCTTCTCGTCGTTGGTCAGCACCGCGTCGGCCGAGGCCATCGGCTGCAAGATCAGGTCCGACACTTCCAGGCCGCAGCGGCGCACGCACTTGACGATGTTCTGCACCGCCGACACGGCGCCGGTGACGATGTGGACTTTGACTTCCAGGCGGATGCCGCTCATGCCGATCGGCTCGCGCACGTCTTCCTGGCTGTCGACGATGAACTCTTGCGGCACCGTGTGCAGCAGCTGCTGGTCGGTCGGGATGTTGACGGCCTTGGCCGTTTCGATCACGCGCGCCACGTCGGTGGAAGTGACTTCCTTGTCCTTGATGGCGACCATGCCCGAGGAATTGAAGGAGCGGATATGGCTGCCCGCGATGCCGGCGTAGACGTTGCGGATCTTGCAGTCGGCCATGAGCTCGGCCTCTTCGAGCGCGCGCTGGATCGATTCGACCGTCGCTTCGATGTTGACGACCACGCCCTTCTTCAAGCCCTTCGATTCATGCTGACCGAGTCCGATGACTTCGTGGCGCCCGTCGGGCATCACTTCGGCCACCACGGCCACCACTTTCGAGGTGCCGATGTCGAGGCCGACGATCAGGTTTTTCGCGTCTTTTGTCATTTCGTGTCGCCTGCTGTCTATGTGTGCTTGCTAGTTGTTTTAGGTTTGTTCGTTGCGGCCTTCACAGGCTTTTTTCCATCCGCTGGCACTTGCAAACCGGGGCTTGATAAGGCCAGGCCGTTCGGGTACCGCATGTCGATCGTTTCAATCTTGTCCTGCAAGCGCGCCAGGAGTTGCGGATAAATTCCCACCAGCCGGTCCACGCGCGACTTCAAGGTCGACTTGTCCTGCTCCCGGCCCAGCGCCACGCTCATGCCGTTATCGAGCTTCACGGTCCAGGCATAGCGGCCCGACAGGTTCAACGCTTCCGGCGCCAGTTTCAGGGGCGCGAACCAGGCGCGCAATTCACCAAACCGTGCCAGCACTTCCTTCTCGCTGCCATCCGGGCCCGAAAACTCGGGCAGCGCATGGTCTTCGTCCGCTTCGGCCAGGTTGGCGGTGAAGACATCGCCCTTCACCGACAGCAGTTTGCCGTCTCCGCCCCAGGTGCCCAGCGCCTCGTGCTCTTCCAGCTCCACGATCAGCTGGTCGGGCCACTCGCGCCGTACCGTCGCGCGCCGCACCCAGGGTACCGACTCGAAACTGCTGCGTACCTGCTCCAGGTTGGTCGTGAAAAAATTTCCCTTCATGCGGCCCAGCGCACCGTCACGCAGGGTCAGGATATTCACGTGCTTCAGTTCCATGTCGTACATGCTCTCAACGCGGATGGCGCGCAGCGTGAACATTGGCAGCTGCGACAACTTCCACACGCCCGCCGCCAGGCAGGCCAGCACCGTCAGCGCGAAAATGCCGCTGGCAGATGCATTGAGTGCGCGTACGTCTTGCCACATCGCTTATCCGTGGCCCTTCGACATCTTCAGGCGCGCGGACTTCAAAATCTCCACACACAGTGCTTCATAGCTGATGCCTTCCGCGCGCGCCGCCATCGGCACGAGCGAGTGGCTCGTCATGCCGGGGGACGTGTTCACCTCCAGCAGGAAAGGCTTGTTGTCGCTCGCACGCAGCATCACGTCGACGCGGCCCCAGCCCTCGCAACCGAGCGCGCGGTAGGCGTCGACGGCGATGCGCTCCATTTCACTGCGGATCGCGGCGTCGAGCACCGGCGGGCAGAAGTACTGGGTGACGTCGGTGAAGTACTTGTTCTGGTAGTCGTAGTTGCCTTCGGGGGCGACGATTTCCACCGGTGGCAGCGCGCGCGCCGTGGCGCCCTGGCCCAGCACGGCGACCGTGAATTCGCGGCCGGTGACAAATTCCTCGGCCAGCACCACGTCGTCGAGCGCGGCGGCCAGGTCGTAGGCGGCGTTCAGATCGTCCGCCTGCGACACCTTGGTGATGCCGATGGTCGACCCTTCGTGCGGCGGCTTGACGATCAGCGGCAGGCCCAGGTCGGCCACCACCGCTGCCAGGTCCGAGCTGTCGCCCAGCGCGGCGTAGCGCGGCGTTGGCAGCTTGTGCATCAGCCAGATCATCTTGGTGTAGATCTTGTCCATGCCGATCGAGCAGGCCATCACGCCGCTGCCGGTGTAGGGAATGCCCAGTTGCTCGAGCGCGCCCTGCAGGCTGCCGTCTTCGCCGAAGCGTCCGTGCAGCGCGATGAAGACGCGGTCGAAACCTTCGGCGGCCAGTTCGGCGATCGAGCGCAGGCCCGGGTCGAAAGCGTGGGCGTCCACACCCTGGCTTTGCAGCGCCGCCAGCACACCGGTGCCGGACATGATGGACACGTCGCGCTCGGCGGAGCGGCCGCCAAAGAGCACGCCGACCTTGCCCAGTGCTTTTGCTTCAGTTGGAGAGAGTGCGCTCACGGTCATGCCTTCGAAATCAGTTTGTTGGGGATACCGCTGATCGAGCCAGCGCCCATGGTGATGACAACATCGCCGTCGCGCACCACGTTCATGATCGTGGCGCTCATGTCGGCAATCGCTTCGACAAAAATCGGTTCAATCTTGCCGCCCACGCGCAGCGCATGCGCCAGCGAACGGCCATCGGCGGCCACGATCGGCGCCTCGCCCGCCGGATACACATCGGCCAGCACCAGCACATCCGGCGTGGCCAGCACTTTGACGAAGTCTTCGAACAGGTCGCGCGTGCGGGTGTAGCGGTGCGGCTGGAACGCCAGCACGATGCGGCGGCCCGGATAGGCGCCGCGCGCGGCGGCGAGCGTGACTTCCGTTTCCACCGGGTGGTGGCCGAAGTCGTCCACCAGGGCGAAGCTGCCGCCCGCTGGGATGGCCACGTCGCCGTAGCGCGTGAAGCGCCGGCCCACGCCGTTGAATTCGGCCAGGCCTTGCTGCGTCGCGCTGTCGGCGATGCCGATTTCGCGCGCGATGGCGATGGCCGAGCAGGCGTTCTGCACATTGTGCATGCCGGGCTGGTTCAAGGAGAATTCGGTGTCAGGATAGCCTTCCTGGATCACGGTGAAATGCATCTTGGTGCCTTGCGCGCTGGCGTTCACGGCGCGCACCTGGGCGTCTTCGCTGAAACCGTAGGTGGTCACCGGCTTGGAGATATGCGCAATGATCGAGCGCACATGCACGTCGTCGATGCACAGCATGGCGCGGCCGTAGAACGGCAGGCGCTGCGTGAAATGCACGAAGGCCAGCTTCAGTTTTTCGAAGTCGTGCTCATACGTGTCCATATGGTCGGCATCGATATTGGTGATCACTTCGATCATCGGCATCAGGTTCAGGAACGACGCATCCGATTCGTCCGCTTCGGCGACGATGTAGTCGCCCGTGCCCAGCTTGGCATTGGCGCCGGCGCTGTTGAGGCGACCGCCGATGACAAAGGTCGGATCGAGGCCGCCCTGCGCCAGCACCGAGGCGACCAGGCTGGTGGTGGTGGTCTTGCCATGCGTGCCGGCGATGGCGATGCCGCGCTTGAGGCGCATCAGCTCACCGAGCATGATCGCGCGCGGCACGATCGGCACGTTGCGGATACGCGCGGCGAGCACTTCCGGATTGTCCTGGCTGACGGCGGTCGAGGTGACGACGGCATCGGCATTGGCGACGTTTTCCGCCAGGTGCACGTGGTCGACCTTGATGCCCAGGCTTTCGAGGCGTTGCGTGGCGGCGTTGTTGCCCAGGTCGGAACCGGAGACCGTGTAGCCGAGGTTGTGCAGCACTTCGGCGATGCCGCTCATGCCGCTGCCGCCGATGCCGACAAAGTGAATGTTTTTGACTTTATGTTTCATGACAGTTTTTCCAGTTCATCCGCGATGGCGTTGTTGGCATCGCGCTTGCCAACCGCGTAGGCGGCATTCGCCATGGCCTGGCAGGTGTCGCGGCTGGTCGCCTGCAAGATCCTGGCCAGTTCCTGGGCGTTCAATTGTGCTTGCGGCAGGTGGATTGCCGCTTTCTGTTGGTCCATCCACTGCGCGTTGTCGCGCTGGTGGCTGGTGGTCGATGCGACGAAGGGCACCAGCAGGCTGGCCACGCCGGCCGCCGTCAGTTCCGACACGGTGATGGCGCCGGCACGGCAAATCACCAGGTCGGCTTGGGCATAGCAGCTGGCCATGTCGTCGATGAAGTCGACCACGGTCGCTTCCACACCGGCGGCCGTGTAGGCGGCGCGCAGCGCGTCGATATTCTTTTTGCCCGACTGGTGCGTCACGAGCGGGCGCATTGCGCCGGGAATGGCGGCCAGTGCGGCCGGCACGGCGTCGTTGAGCGCCTTGGCGCCCAGGCTGCCACCCACCACCAGGATGCGCAGCGGGCCGCTGCGGCCAACAAAGCGCGCGTCGGGCTTGGCCACGTCGAGGATCTCCTTGCGCACCGGGTTGCCCGTCACGACAGCCTTGCCGGCAGCGCCGCCAAAGTCGGCCGGGAAGCCGAACATGATGCGCTTGGCCAACGGTGCGAGCGATTTGTTCGACAGCAGCAGCGCAGCGTCGGCATTGACCAGGGCCAGTGGCGTGCCGCGCAGGCGTGCCATCACGCCGCCCGGAACGCACACGTAGCCGCCCATGCCCAGTACCACGTCCGGCTTGCGCTGGGCGAGGAAGCGCAGGCAGGCGAAGAAGCTGCCCACCAGTTTGAAGGCGCCGCCGATGGTGTGCGCCATGCCTTTGCCGCGCATGCCCGAAAAATCGATCGCATCCATCGGAATGCCGTGCTTGGGCACCAGGTCCTGCTCCATGCCGTGCGAGGTGCCGAGCCAGCTCACTTCCCAGCCGCGCGCACGCATCGTCTGCGCGATGGCGATGCCGGGGAAAATATGTCCGCCCGTGCCCGCTGCCATGATCATCAGGCGCTTCATAGCCGCCCTCCCCGCATCTTGACGCGGTTCTCGTAATCGATGCGCAGCAGGATCGCCAGGCCGACACAGTTGATCATGATGCCGGTGCCGCCGTAGCTCATCAAAGGCAGGGTCAGGCCCTTCGTTGGCAAGAGGCCCAGGTTCACGCCCATATTGATGAAGGTCTGCACGCCGATCCAGATGCCGATGCCTTTCGCGGCCAGGCCGGCGAAGGTTTGGTCGATGGCGATGGCCTGGCGGCCGATGTCGAAGGCGCGCTTGACGATCCAGTAGAACATCGCGATGACGATCAACACGCCAACTAAGCCCAGCTCTTCGCCGATCACGGCGAGCAGGAAGTCGGTGTGCGCTTCGGGCAGGTAGTGCAGTTTTTCCAGGCTGCCGCCCAGGCCCACGCCAAACATCTCGCCGCGCCCGAAGGCGATCAACGAGTGCGTCAGCTGGTATGCCTTGTTCATGGCATTGTCTTCCTGCCACGGGTCAAGGTAGGCAAACATGCGCTCGCGGCGGAACTTGGACAGCGCGATGATCGAGGAGAAGATCACCACCAGCACGGCGCCGATGCCGCCGAACCAGACGATGTTGATCCCGCCCAGGAACAGGATGCCCATGGCGATGCAGACGATGACGCCGAAAGCGCCCAGGTCGGGCTCGAGCAGGAGCAGCAGGCCGACAAAGCCGACCGCGCCGGCCATCGGCATGAAGCCCTTGGTCAGCTTGTGCATCACGTGCTGCTTGCGCACGGTGTAGTCGGCGGCGTAGAGCACGGCAACGATCTTCATCAGTTCCGACGGCTGCACGTTGAACAGCTTGAAGCTGAGCCAGCGGCGCCCGCCCTTGACCACCACGCCCACGCCGGGAACCAGCACCAGCACCAGCAGCACCAGCGTGGCGACGAACAGCCAGGGCGCGAGGCGCTGCCAGGTTTCGACACGGATGCGGAAGACGAACAGGCCAACGGTGAGCGCGGCGCAGATGAAGGCCGCCTGGTGGGTCAGGAAGTAGTTGTTCTTGTAGTTCGCGAATTTCGGCGAATCGGGCAGCGAAATCGAGGCGGAATACACCATCACCAGGCCGAGCAGCATGAGCAAGAATGTCACCCACACCAGCGGCTGGTCGTACTCCATCATCTTCGACGGACGTGCGCGGCCAGCGGCCAACACGTCGGACGACGATCCGGAGAACTTGAATGGCATCTGGAAGGCCATCAGATTTCCTGTCCCTTATCCAAAGCGACTTCCCGGACCGCATCGCAGAACACCTGGGCGCGATGGGCGTAATTGGTGAACATATCCAGGCTGGCGCAGGCCGGCGAAAGCAGCACGGCGTCGCCGCTGTGGGCGCGCGCGCTGGCGCGCTTGACCGCTTCGTCCAGCGTGGCGCAGTCGATCATGTCGACGCCGGCCGCTTCCACGGCGGCACGGATCTTGGCCGCGTCGCGGCCGATCAGGAACACGGCGCGCACATAGCGCGACACCGGCTCGGCCAGCGGATCGAAGTCCTGGCCCTTGCCGTCGCCACCGGCGATCAGCACGATACGCTGCTGCTCGCCGCCGAAAGCTTTGCCCAGGCCATTCAGGGCCGCCACGGTGGCACCCACATTGGTGCCCTTGCTGTCGTCGTAGTAATCCACGCCTTCGATGGCGGCCACCAGCTCGACGCGGTGCGATTCGCCCTGGTAGTCGCGCAGGCCGTGCAGCAGCGGCGCGAACGGCAAGCCGATGGCGCGGCACAGGGCCAGCGCGGCCAGTGCGTTCGAGGCATTGTGCAGGCCGCGGATGCGCAGCGCGTCGGCCGGCATCAGGCGGTTGAGCATGGTCTCGACCGGGGCCGGGGCTTCATTCTTCTTGCGCTTCTTTTCCACTTCTTCGGTCGGCACGGCGCTCGCCAGCCAGACCACGCCGCGTTCGTTGACGAGGCCGAAGCTGTCCGCCTCTTTTGGTTCGTCCGTGCCGAAGGTGACGATGTTCGCCGTTGCTGCGGCCATCTGCATCACCAGCGCGTCGTCGCGATTGAGCACGCGCACGGTATCGGCGCCGAAGATACGGGCCTTGTCGGCAGCGTAAGCGGCCATGTCGCCATGCCAGTCGAGGTGGTCTTGCGTGATATTGAGGACCGTGGCCGCATCGGCTTGCAGGCTGAAGGTCGCGTGCAGCTGGAAACTTGACAACTCAAGTATCCAGGCCTGCGGCAGCGCCTCGGCGTCGAGCACTTCGCGCAGCACATCCAGCGCGGCCGGGCTGATATTGCCGGCCACGCGGGTCGACAGGCCGGCGCGCTGGCACAGCAGGCCAGTCAGGCTGGTGACGGTGGTCTTGCCGTTGGTGCCGGTGATGGCGATGACTTTCGGCGCATAGCCGCGATCGATCTTCAACGCGGCCAGGGCCTGGGCGAAGATCTCGATCTCGCCCCACACGGGGATATTGTGTTCCTGCGCGGCTGGCGTGATGACGGCCAGTTCGCGGTTCGGCACCAGGCCGGGGCTTACGGTGACGAAGTCAACGCCATCGAGCAAGGCGGCATCGAGTTCGCCGCCAATGAATTGCGCGTCCGGCAGCGCGTCGCGCAGGGCTTGCAGGCGCGCGGGCGCCTCACGCGTGTCGGCCACGCGCACGCGCGCGCCGCAACGGGCGAGCCATTGCGCCATCGCGAGCCCGGATTCCCCGAGCCCCAAGACCAGTGCGTGTTTGCCAGCGTAGTTCATCAACGTAGTTTCAGTGTGGAGAGGCCAATCAGGACCAGCATCATCGTCACGATCCAGAAACGCACGACGACTTGCGTCTCCTTCCAACCCTTCTGCTCAAAATGGTGGTGCAGCGGCGCCATGAGGAACACGCGGCGTCCCGTTCCATAGCGCTTCTTGGTGTACTTGAACCAGCTGACCTGGATGATCACGGACACCGTCTCGGCGACGAACACGCCACCCATGATGAACAGCACGATCTCCTGGCGCACAATGACGGCGATGGTCCCGAGCGCGCCGCCCAGCGCCAGCGCGCCCACGTCGCCCATGAACATCTGCGCCGGGTGCGCGTTATACCAGAGGAAGGCCAGGCCCGCGCCGGCCAGCGCCCCGCAGAAGATCAAGAGCTCCCCTGCCCCTTCGATGTGCGGGATGAACAGGTATTTCGAATACGTGGCCGAACCGGTCAGGTAGGCAAACAGGCCCAGGGCCGAACCGACCATCACGGTTGGCATGATGGCCAGGCCATCGAGGCCGTCGGTGAAGTTGACCGCGTTGCTGGTGCCGACGATGACGCAGTAGGTCAGCACGATGAAGCCCCACACGCCCAGCGGATAGCTGATGGTCTTGAAGAAGGGGACGATCAGGTCGGCCTTCGGCGGCAGGTCCAGCGAGAAGCCCGACTGGATCCAGGCGAAGATCAGTTCGAGCACCTTGCGCGGCGTGGGCGCCGACACCGAGAAGGCCAGGTAGAAGGCGGCTGCGATGCCGATCAGCGACATCCAGAAATACTTTTCCGCCGAGCGCATGCCTTCCGGGTCCTTGTAGACGACCTTGCGGTAGTCGTCGGCCCAGCCGATGGCGCCGTAGCCGAGCGTCACGACCAGCACCGGCCAGATCAGGCGGTTGGAGAAGTCGCACCACAGCAGCGTCGAAATCCCGATCGACAGCAAAATCAGGATGCCGCCCATGGTCGGCGTGCCGTGCTTTTTCAGGTGGGTCTGCGGACCGTCGGTGCGCACCGCCTGGCCGACCTTCAGGGCAGTCAGCTTGCGGATCACCCAGGGGCCGAAGCCCAGGCCCAGCATCACCGCCGTGATGGTGGCGAACACCGCGCGGAAGGTGATGTAGTTGAACATACGCAGGGGACCTAGGTCCTGCTGGAAGTATTGTGCGAGCCAAAGCAACATGATTAGTGGGCTTCCTTGCCAGTGTTGGTTGATCCAAGCAGGTGATTGACCACGCGTTCCATTTTCATGAAGCGCGAGCCTTTCACCAACACAGTTGCGTCAGATTTGCTGCCCAGCTTTGCGTCCAGTGCTGCCAATAATTCGTCAAACTGCTTAAAATGCTGCGCGCCCGCGCCGGCGAGGTGGCGTGCCAGCTCCCCGGTGGCGAACACGCAGTCGATACCGCGTTCTTGCGCATACGCGCCAATCTCTTCGTGGAACTGCTGCCCCTGCGTGCCCACTTCGCCCATATCGCCCAGCACCAGGATGCGCGGCGAAGGGGCTTGCGCCAGCACGTCGATGGCGGCGCGCACCGAATCGGGGTTGGCGTTGTAGCTGTCGTCGATGACGGTGGCGCCGCACGCGGCCTGCTTGCGCTGCAGGCGCCCGCTGACGGGCGCGAAGGCTTCCAGTCCAAGCACGATGTCCTGCTTTGAAAGCCCCGCTGCCAGCGCACAGGCGACAGCGGCGAGCGCGTTGCGCACATTGTGCACGCCGGCCGCAGCCAGGTTCACCTTGAATGAATCAGGAACCGCGCCGCGCACCAGCACAGTGAGTTCGCTGCCAAAGCTGTTGGCTTGCCAGGTGCAGCCAACGGTGGCGTCATCGTCAAAGCCGAAGGTGACGACGCTGCGCTGGCCACGGCCATGCGCCAGGCTTTGCCACAGTTGCGTGTAGGCGTCGTCGCTTGGATAGACGGCGATGCCGTCCTTTGGCAGGCCGGCAATGACGCAACCGTTTTCCAGGGCCACCGCTTCCACGGTGTGCATGAATTCCTGGTGTTCGCGCTGGGCGTTGTTGACCATGGCGATGGTCGGCGCGGCGATGGCGCTCAGGCGGCCGATCTCGCCGGGATGGTTCATGCCCAGTTCGACCACGGCCGACTGCTGCTTCGCTTCCATGCGGAACAGCGTCAGCGGCACGCCGATTTCGTTATTCAGGTTGCCGCGCGTGGCCAGGCGGCCTTCCTCGCCGAAGGCTTGCGCGAGGATGGCGGCGATCATTTCCTTGACGGTCGTCTTGCCATTGCTGCCGGTAACGCCGATGACGGGCACGGCGAAGGTCGAGCGCCAGTAGTTGGCAATCTGTCCCAGCGCCACCAGCGTAT
Organism: Pseudomonadota bacterium; assembly: GCA_040390345.1. Lineage (GTDB taxonomy): Bacteria > Pseudomonadota > Gammaproteobacteria > Burkholderiales > Burkholderiaceae_D > Telluria_A. The sequence continues at coordinate 17,740 of JAZJYP010000344.1, forward strand.
CGGGCACGACGATGGCCGGCAGGGTCCAGCCTTCGGGCAGCTTGTCGACAACGACGGCGGCCGCGCCCTTGGCGGCGACCTGCTCGAGGAAGTCATGGCCGTCGAAGTGCTCGCCGCGCAGGGCGACGAACAGCGAGCCGGCTTGGGCATTGCGGCTGTCCGTGGTAACGCCATCGAAGGCCACGTTCTGGGTCAGGCGCGCGCCGCTGATGGACGCGATCATATGGGCCAGCGAGGCGCGCATCAGTTCGGCCTCATCATGGTGACGCGCGCGGCCAGGGCCAGCGCGGCGTGGTCGGCATCGGAAAACGGCAGCTTCTTGCCCTTGATTTCCTGGTAGGGCTCATGGCCCTTCCCGGCCAGCAGGATCACGTCGGGCTTGCCGGCATGGCGCACGGCCGACAGGATGGCAGCGGCACGGTCTTCGATGGCCAGGAAAGCGGAATTTGGATGGTTCGGGTCCATGCCGGCGACAATCTGCCGGATGATGTCGGAGGCTTCCTCGCTACGCGGATTGTCGCTGGTGACCAGGACGTGGTCGGCCAGCTGCGAAATCGAGCCCATCTGCGCTCGCTTGCCCGGATCGCGGTCGCCGCCGCAGCCAAACACGCACCACAGGGCGCCGCCACGGTCGTCGGCCACCTGGCGCAGCGCCATCAGGGTCTTTTCCAGCGCGTCCGGCGTATGGGCATAGTCGATGACGACCATCGGCGCATCCTGGCCGCCAACCTGCTGCATGCGGCCCGGTGCGGGCGTCAAGGCTTCGATCGCTTCCACGGCGTTGCGGAACAGCGTGCCCTTGGCCATCAGCGCGCCAAACACCGCCAACGCGTTGCTGATATTGAAGTGGCCCACCAGCTGGGTCTTGACGGTGCTGTGGCCGTAAGGCGAATCGAGATGGAATTCGGTACCCGCATGCTTGCTGCGGAAGTGCGAAGCGCGCAGGATCGCCACGCCATCGATGGCCGGCTGCGCCGTCTCATCGTTGAGGGTATAGCCGATCAACGCCAGCGCCGCGCCATGTTTGGCGTGCAGCTGCGCGGCCAGGCGCTGGCCGGCCGGATCGTCCAGGTTCAACACGGCCGCCTTCAGGCCCGGCCAGTCGAACAGGCGCGCCTTGGCTGCTTCGTAGTGCGCCATGTCGCCGTGATAGTCGAGGTGGTCGCGCGTGAGGTTGGTGAAGATCGCCACGTCGAAGTGCATGCCCAGCGTGCGGCCCTGCTCCAGGCCGATGGACGACACTTCGATCGCCAGCGAGGTCGCACCGGCGTCGCGCACTTCGGCCAGTTTGGCCGCCAGCAGCACGGCGTCCGGCGTGGTATAGCCGGTGACGTCGAAGTCGACTTCGCCACGCCCCTTGAACATGCCAACGCCCAGCGTGCCAATGACGGCGGCCGCTTCGCCCAGGCGCGACATGGCCTGGCCCAGCCAGACCGCGCAGGAGGTCTTGCCGTTGGTGCCGGTCACGCCGACAGTAAACATGGCCGCATCGGGCATGTTCTGGCACAGGTGGGCAATCGGGCCGGCGTTCAATTTCAGCTCCGCCACGGCCAGGTGGGGCACGGCCCAGGCGGCGTCCCACGCAAAGTCGCGCTCTTCAAACAGCACGGCGGCGGCGCCTTGTTCGATCGCCTGCGCAATATAGCTGCGGCCATCGCCCGCTTCGCCCGGATAGGCAAAGAACACGTCGCCGCGCGTGATGCGGCGCGAGTCCGAGGCCAGCCGGCCGTTCGGCGCAGCCTGGCCGATCCACGCGCATACTTGTTGATGGTTCAATCCTGGCATCACATGCTCTCCTCGACAGCATTGGCCGGAATGATGATATTGGTGACGGTCGAATCGGGCGCCACGTTGGCCGCGCGCAGCGCGTTCGACGTGATTTGTGCCCAGGTCGGACCGGCTACGCCGCCGCCGGTATGCACCGCGGTCGATGGGTCGTCCACCATCACCGCGACCACAAAGCGCGGATTGGACATCGGCGCGATGCCCACGAAGGAGGCGACGTAATGCGTATTCGAGTAGTGCCCGCCGATCAGCTTCTGCGCGGTGCCGGTCTTGCCGCCCACGCGGTAGCCGGCGATCTGCGCCTGCGGCGAGGTGCCTTCCGGGCTGACCACGGATTCGAGCATGGCGCGCATCTGCGCGGCGGTCTTGGCAGAAATGACTTGCTGCCCCGCGGGCAGCTCAGTGACTTTTTGGAAGGACAGCGGGATGATGTCGCCATCGCGCGCGTAGATCAGGTAGGAGCGCGCCAGCTGGATCAGCGACACCGAGATGCCCTGCCCGAAGGCCATATTGACCTGTTCGATCGGCCGCCACGATTTATACGGCCGTACGCGCCCGGCCACTGCGCCGGGGAAGCCGAGTTTGGGCTGCTGGCCGAAGCCGGCCTTGGTGAACATCTCCCACATTTCCTGCGACGGAATCGGCAGCGAAATCTTGGCCATGCCCACGTTGGACGACTTCTGGATGATCTGCGCCACCGACAGCATGCCGTGCGCGTGCGAATCGTGCACCACCTTGTCGCCCACCTGCAGGTGGCCAGGCGCCGTGTCGTACATGGTCTCGGGCGAGACGCGCTTGGAATCGAGCGCCAGCGCCACCGTCAGGGGCTTCAGCGTCGAACCCGGTTCGAAGGTGTCCGTCAGCACGCGGTTGCGCAGCTGTTCGCCGGTGAGCACGGAGCGGTCGTTCGGGTTGTACGAGGGCCAGTTGGCCAGCGCCAGCACTTCGCCCGTGCGCACGTCCAGCACCACGGCGGCGCCGGCCTTGGCCTTGTATTTTTCCACCGCTTCGCGCACCTGCGAGAAGGCGATGTACTGGATCTTGCTGTCGATCGACAGGGTCAGGTCCTTGCCGTCGTGGGGCTCCTTGACGGCGCCGATGTCTTCGACGATGTGGCCCAGGCGGTCCTTGATGACGCGCCGGCTGCCGGTGTTGCCCACCAGGGTCTTCTGCTGCGCCAGTTCCATGCTCTCCTGGCCGATGTCTTCGACGTTGGTGAAGCCAACCACGTGGGTCGTCACTTCGCCCTGCGGGTAGAAGCGCTTGTATTCCTTGCGCGTCTGGATGCCTTCGATATCGAGCTTGGTGACCTTGTCGACGACGTCCTGCTCGACCTGGCGCTTCAGGTAGACGAAGCCCTTGTCCGAATCGAGTTTTTTATGCAACTCAGAGTCGCTCATCTCGAGCAGCTTGGCCAGTTCGCGCAGCTTCGGCGCCGGTTCCTTGAGCACGTCTTCGGGAATGGCCCAGATGGCCTTGACCGGCATCGACGAGGCCAGCACCTGGCCATTGCGGTCCATGATCTTGCCGCGCGTGGCCGGCAATTCGATGGTGCGCGCGTAGCGGATCTCGCCCTGCTTTTGCAGGAACTGCGTGGTCAGGCCTTGCAGCCACAATGCGCGCCCGGCCAGCGCCAGGAAGGCGGCAAACAGCACGAACAGCACCACGCGCGAGCGCCAGCTTGGCACGCGCACGGCCAGCACCGGACTTTGCGAGAACGACACGCCCTTCGAGGCGGCCACCCGCGATCCCGTCACGCCGTTAGCGCCGCGCTTCATTTGGCACCTTCCGTCAGGTACTGGGTGCGCGCCGGCGACAGCGGCACCATATTCAATTCGGTGCGCGCGATCTGTTCGATGCGCGCGTTCTTGCCCAGGGTCGACTGGTCGAGCTGGAGCTGGGCCCATTCGATATCGAGGGTGCGGCCCTGCTGCTGGGCGCGTTCGAGTTCGATGAACAGGTGCCTGGCCTGATACTGGGCATTGACCAGCGAGAGCGCGCACGCGACCAGCATGGCCACCAGCACGAGGTTGACTTTCCCGCTCATTATGCGCCCCTCGCCGGCAAACGTTCGGCCACACGCATCACGGCCGAGCGCGCCCGTGGATTGCCCCCGACTTCGGCGTCGGACGGCTTCATCTTGGCGATGAGTTTCATTTCCGGCTGCGGCAGGTCGACCGCGCGGATCGGCAAGCGCCGGTCCGGCTGCGGCAGCTTGACCTTGCTTGCCAGGAATTGCTTGACCATGCGGTCTTCCAGCGAATGGAAGCTGATGATGGCCAGGCGCGCGCCCGGTGCGAGCATCGAATAGGCGGCCGTCAAGCCTGCTTCGAGGTCTTCAAGCTCTTGATTGATGAAAATCCGGATAGCTTGAAAAGTACGTGTGGCCGGATCCTTGCCTTTTTCACGTGTTTTGACCGCGTTTGCCACGATACCGGCAAGCTGTCGTGTGCTTGAAATTGGCTGGACTGCCCGGCCAGCAACAATCGCCTTTGCAATCTGAAAAGCAAACCGTTCTTCCCCATAATCTCTGATCACCTTTTCTAATTGTTGTACGTCTGCCACTGCCAGCCACTGTTCCGCCGACAGGCCGCGCGTGGTATCCATGCGCATGTCGAGCGGGCCGTCGTTGCGGAAGCTGAAACCACGCGCCGCGTCGTCCACCTGGGGCGAGGAAATGCCCAGGTCCAGTAAAATGCCGTCCACTTGCGCCAGGCCGCGCTCTTGCAGGGCCGTGCGCATGGTGGCGAAGCTGTCGTGGACGATCTCGAAACGGGGGTCGGCGATGGTGTTGGCCGTGGCGATGGCCTGGGTGTCCTTGTCGAAAGCGATCAGGCGCGCTTTTGCGCCCAGCTTCGACAGGATCAGGCGGCTGTGGCCGCCGCGCCCGAAGGTGCCGTCAATATAGATGCCGTCAGCGCGTGGGCCGGCCAGGTTGAGCGCATCGACCGCTTCATCCAGCAGCACCGTCCGATGCTGAAATTCCGGCACCGCCACTGTCGTCATCGGGGCGCCTTAGAAGGAGAAATTGGAAAGAACATCGGGCATGCCTTTGGTCACGGCTGCCTCTTCATCGGCGGCCAGCTTGGCGCCATCCCAGATTTCGAAGTGGGTGCCCATGCCGATCAGCATGACGTCCTTGTTCAGGCCGACGGCCTGGCGCAATTCCGGCGAAATGAGCACGCGCCCGGCCGAATCCATCTCGACGTCGCAGGCATTGCCCAGGAAGATGCGCTGCCAGGCGCGGGCCGACATCGGCCAGGCGGCAATCTGTTCGCGGTGCGCTTCCCACACGGGGCGCGGGAAGAACAGGAGGCAACCATTCGGGTGTTTCGTGAGCGTCAGGCGTCCTTCGCACTGCACCGCGAGTGCGTCACGATGCTTGGCGGGGATGGACATCCTGCCCTTGGCATCGAGATTGATTGCGGACGCGCCTTGAAACACGGTTTAGCCTTGGCTCTTGGTTAAATTCAGTCTAGTCATTTCGGCGCCGGGAGCTGGAATTCTTCCCACAAAACGACACTTTTTCACACAGTTTCCCACTTTAGATGAAGCATTCCGGTGGGTCAAGCGGTTTCACGTATCGAAAACACGAATTTTATGAATGAAGTCAAGGACTTAGCGCACATCGCTGATGTCATGTCGCGAGAAAATATGTCGATAAATTAGGCACTTACAAAAGACAGTGAAAGTGCTACCTCATCTGTACACATGGGTTTTCCGCCGCCAACAAAAGTTGAGAAAAGTGCACATTGGACAGACGAGCAAAAGTACTTGAGTGATCAAGTACTTTTGGGGAGGAAGGGAGGGAAATGCGGTAGATCAGGCGGCCATGACGGCCTTGCACCAGGCCAGCCAGGCACTCTGGTGGTACAGCCAGACCGAGAAAGCCTCGATCGCCAGCGCCCAGGCCAGGCCGGCCACGTAGGCAGGATGCAGGCGACGGCGCGTGGCCAGGTCATAGGCGCCCAGCGCCAGCATCAGGAGCGTGCTGCCGAAATACAGCACCATCGCCAGGCCAAGGGGCCCCTCGCCGAAAATGGGACCGAGCCAGGCGCCCTCCCAGCGCGCGAAGCCGGCGCTGGAAATATAGAACGTCCCTAATAACATCAGGCGCTTGTGCGTCGAAGCGTCGCGCCGCATCAGCAAGGCCGCGCCCACCAGGCCGGTGAAGGCCAGCATCGCCGTCAGCGCGATGGCGAAAAAGGCCGGGTCGGCGCGCGGCGTGCCCAGGCGGCTCACATCGACCAGGTATTCGGCCAGCGGGCCGAGGATCACCATGGCCACGGCCAGCACCGCCATGCCCATGCCCAGCCGCTTGTGGGTGAGCCAGCGCTTGTGGCGGATCAGGCCGATCTGCACGGTAAACAAGACCAGCCAGCCGACGAAGGCGGCCGCATGGATATGCACGATGAAAAGGTAAGGCGGCGCATTGGTCTTGGCGTGCTCGATCATGTCGCCGCCAAAACCCATCACGATACCGAGCCAGACCAGGGCAGCCAGTACGGCGATGGCATTACGGTCCCAGCGGTGCTGGGCGGGGAAGGCGCGTTCGCGCGCCTGGATGGTGCCGACATTGGCGCTCATGTTGCCTCCATGGTGAGAGCGCATGTTGCCATAATTTTATTGGCAAATCCACATGCATACCACAGACCGCTCAGGGATTGAGCAGGTGCGCAAACTCCTCGAACTCAATCGTGACCGGCTCATTCTTCATCTTCCCGAAGTTGAGTATGAGGTTTTTGAAGGCATCCTGAATGGTGTCGCCAATGCCGCAGATGACCCCGACCTCATCTGTCTTAC
>JAZJYP010000345.1:0-3606 GCA_040390345.1 Pseudomonadota bacterium
CGCTCGACGCGCCGCTCGACAACGACCCCCAGTCGAGCCTGATGGACATGCTGCCGGGCGAGTCTGAAGACAGCCCCGACGCGCGCGCCGAACACCACGAAATGACGGTGCTGGTGCGTGACTGGCTGACCAAGTTGCCCGACAAGCAACGCATCGTCATCATGCGCCGCTTCGGCCTCGACAACGACGACCCGGCCACCCTCGAAACGCTGGCCGAAGAAATGGGTGTCACGCGCGAGCGCGTGCGCCAGATCCAGCAGGAAGCCCTGGTCAAACTCAAGCGGGCCATGGCTGCCCGTGGCGTCGTACGCGATTCCTTGCTATGATCGCGGGTTTGGGCGCGGCCCCCGCGCCCGCTTAAGCCCGTCTGGACCGCCATGCAAGCACCCCGTATCCTGATCAAAACCCTCGACATGGACGCCCGCGGCGTCGGCCACCTCGATAATGAAGACGGCAGCCCCGGCAAAGTGATCTTCGTCGAAGGCGCCTTGCCCGGCGAAACCGTCAGTTTCGAGACCTTCAAGAAGAAAAAGAACTGGGAAGCGGCGCGCATGACGGCCCTGCACCGCGAATCGGCCCTGCGCGTCAAGCCGGCCTGCGCGCATTTCGATCAGTGCGGCGGTTGCTCGATGCAGCACCTCGAGCCCTCGGCCCAGGTGGCGCTCAAGCAGCGCGTGCTCGAGGACAACCTCTGGCATATCGGCAAGGTCAAGACCGAAACGATGATGCGCCCCATGTACGGCCCCACCTGGGGCTACCGCTACCGCGCGCGCCTGTCGGTGCGCCACGTCGCGAAAAAAAATACCGTGCTTGTTGGTTTCCATGAAAAGAAATCATCTTTCGTCGCCGACATGAGCGATTGCAAGATCCTGCCACCGCATGTGGCGGCCATGCTGGTGCCGCTGCGCGGCCTGATCGGCGCGCTGTCGATCTATGACCAGGTGCCGCAGATCGAAGTGGCGATCGGCGAAGAAGTGACGGCCCTGGTGCTGCGCATCATGGCGCCCCTGAACGGCGCCGACGAAACCCTGCTCAAGGCCTTCGCCGACCAGTGGAACATCCAGTTCTGGCTGCAAACCAAGGGCCCGGACACGGCCGCGCCCTGGTACCCGCTGGGCAAGGAACTGTATTACACGCTGCCAGAATTCGGCATCAAGATGCCATTCAAGCCGGTCGACTTTACCCAGGTCAACCACTACATCAACCGCGTGCTGGTGCACAAGGCCTTGAGCCTGCTTGCTGTGCAGCCGGGCGAGCGCGTGGCCGACCTGTTCTGCGGCCTGGGCAACTTCACCTTGCCGCTGGCGACCCAGGCGGCCGACGTGGTGGGCATCGAAGGCAGCACCGCGCTGACCGAGCGCGCGCTTGACAACGCGCGCGCCAACGGCCTCGACGCCAAGACCAGCTTCTCGACCCGCAACCTGTTCGAGGTAACGGCCGACGACCTGATCGCGCTGGGCAAGTTCGACCGCATGCTGATCGACCCGCCGCGCGACGGCGCCCACGCCCTGGCCCTGGCCTTGGGCGAGCTGCACGCGCGCGCCCCCGAGCTGCTGCCCAAGCGCATCGTCTACGTCTCCTGCAGCCCCTCGACCCTGGCGCGCGACGCCGGCATCCTGGTCGAGCAGGCCGGCTACACGCTCAAGCAGGCCGGCGTGGTCAATATGTTCCCCCACACCTCGCACGTCGAATCGATGGCGGTCTTCGATCGCGCCTGAGGCGCATAAAAAAACCGGCCAGCGGCCGGTTTCTTGATGGGGTAGGCTGCGCTTAGTCGCGGCTGCCGCCCAGGCCCAGCAGGGCCAGCAGGTTGACGAAGATGTTGTACACATCGAGGTAGATGTTGAGCGTCGCGGTGATGTAGTTGGTTTCGCCGCCGTTGACGATCTGCTGCACGTCATACAGGATGTAGGCCGAGAAAATCCCGATGGCCATCACGGAAATGACGATCGACAGGGCGCCCATGCCCAGGAAGATGTTGGCGATCGAGGCCAGCAAGATCACGATCACACCAGCGAACAGCCATTTGCCCAGCATCGAGAAGTCGCGCTTGGATACCGTCGCCCAGCTCGCCATCACGGCCAGGATGGTGGCGGTGCCGCCAAAGGCCGTCATGATCAAGGTGCCGCCGTTGCTGTAACCCAGAGTACGCGTGAGGATCGGCGTGAGCATCAGCCCCATGAAGAAGGTAAAACCGAGCAGCACGGCCACGCCGACGCCCGAATTCTTGGTTTTTTCGATCGCGAAGATGAAACCGAAGGCAACGGCCATGAAAATGAGCATGCCGATCCCGCCGCCGAGCATGGGCAGGTGGAACTGCACGCCAAGGAAGGCGCCCAGCACCGTCGGGATCATCGACAGGGCCAGCAGCCAGTAGGTATTGCGCAGCACGCGGTGGCGCACCATCGCGCGGGTCGCGCTCAGGTCATAAGTTTGTTGCACGTTTGGAATCATATTGCCTCCGTTGCCAAGTATTGACTGACCGCTAAAAGAATAGCACGCTTGCCTAAAAAACGGGCAAAATCACCCTGAGGGGCGCGCAATTTGCTGGCGCCACTGTAGCACCTGCTTTCCTTCAGAGCAATATCGGCCAGATGGGGCCTTCTATGGTAAAATCAAAGGTTGATTGAGTTCTTACTTTCTCGATTTAAACCTTTCTTTTTATTGGAGTTTTTACAAATGGCAATCGAACGCACCCTGTCGATCATCAAACCAGACGCAGTCGCTAAAAACGTCATCGGCCAAATCTATAGCCGTTTCGAAGGCGCTGGCCTGAAAGTCGTCGCTGCGCGCATGATCTCGCTGTCCCGCGCTGAAGCAGAAGGCTTCTACGCTGTACACGCTGCTCGTCCTTTCTTCAAAGACCTGGTCGACTTCATGATCTCCGGTCCTGTGATGGTAACGGCGCTGGAAGGCGAAAACGCCATCCTGACCCACCGTGACCTGATGGGCGCAACCGATCCGAAGAAAGCTGAAAAGGGCACGATCCGCGCCGATTTCGCTGACTCCATCGATGCTAACGCTGTTCACGGCTCCGACGCTGCTGAAACCGCTGCTGTAGAAATCGCGTATTTCTTCCCAGCGCTGAACGTGTATTCCCGTTAAGCGAGTCGCCGCAGTGGCAAGTCGCCGCAATGTGGCGATGAGCACGAGCGAATACTAGCTAACACGTAATAAACCGCCCATCCTGAGCCCTCGGGGCCCGGTGGGCGGACTAAAGAAAAAAGTAGATTTATGACGACGACAACTCTCACCAACCTGCTGGACTTCGATCCCGCGCAACTGGTCGCTTACTGCGCCGAGTTGGGGGAGAAGCCGTTCCGCGCCAAGCAATTGCAGCGCTGGATCCACCAATTTGGCGCCAGCGAGTTTGACGCCATGACGGACCTGGCCAAATCGCTGCGCGACAAACTCAAGACCCGTGCCGAAATCCGCTCGCCCGGCGTCATCAGCGACCATACGTCGAGCGACGGCACGCGCAAATGGCTGGTCGATGTCGGCAATGGCAATGCGGTCGAAACCGTGTTCATTCCGGAAGAAAACCGCGGCACCCTGTGCATCTCGACCCAGGCCGGCTGCGCCGTCAACTGCCGCTTCTGCTCGACC
>JAZJYP010000346.1:0-1572 GCA_040390345.1 Pseudomonadota bacterium
TGAACTTTAAGCGCGATTAAATTGACCGGCAAGGTGGGGGCGTTGGATGCTTACGTCGTGGCCACCGAAGTGCGCAACCTGGCCCAGCGCTGTGCCAGCGCCGCCAGGGAAATCAAGGAATTGATCAATGACTCCGTCGCCAAGGTCGACGCGGGTTCCGCCCTGGCCAGCCGCGCCGGCACGACCATGGAGCAGGTCGAGCAAAGCGTGCGGCGCGTGAGCGACATCATCAACGATATCAGCGCCGCCGGCGCCGAGCAAAGCGACGGCATCGAGCAGGTCAACGAAGCGATCACGGCGATGGACAACACCACGCAGCAAAATGCCGCACTGGTCGAAGAGGCCGCGGCGGCGGCCGATGCCCTGCGCGAGCAGGCCAACAGCTTGAGCCGCGCGGTCAGCGTCTTCAAGCTGCACGAAGACATGCCGCGCCACGCGATCGTGGCCATGCGGGCGAAGGCGCCGGCCCAGGCGATCGCCAGGCGCCTGCCGGCGCCGCGCAAGGCCGCTTAAAGCTTCAGCTTGAGGATGGCGCGATCGCGCCCGCTCGATTTGGCCAGGTATAGCGCCTGGTCGGCGAGCTCGATCATGCCGGCCAGGGTGTCGTCGCGGTTCGGCACAAAAGCCGTCATGCCCACACTGATGGAGACGTGGCCACTGGCGCCCGCGTGGGCATGCTCCATCTGCAGGCCGCGCACGCATTCAACCAGCCACTCGCCGTAGCGCGTTGCCTCGTCGGCATTCGTATGTGGCAGCAAGGCGACAAACTCTTCGCCACCATAACGCGCCATCACTTCGCCGGGACGGCGCGTGGCCGCGCAGATGGCCTGCGCCACCTGCACCAGGGCGGTGTCGCCAGCCTGGTGGCCATAGCTGTCGTTGTAGGCCTTGAAATGGTCGATGTCGACGAAGGCCAGCGCCAGCGGCAAGGCCTGGCGCCGGCTGCGCTGGAACTCCTTCTCGGCCATCTCGTTAAAATAGCGGCGATTGAACAGGCCCGTCAAACCATCGCGGTTAGCCAGGCGCACCATCGCCTCGGCATGCAGTTGCAGTTTCAGGTGGGTGCGCACGCGGGCTCGCACCACGGGCGGATTGAGCGGCTTGCTGATGAAGTCGACGGCGCCCGCTTCCAGCGCCGCCACCTCGCTTTCCATGCTGTCGTGGGCGGTGACGAAAATGAGGGCGCAGTTGCCAGCGTCCGGGTCGGCCTTGATGCGCCGGCACACTTCATAGCCGTCCATGCCAGCCATTTCCACGTCGAGCAGGATCAGTTGCGGGCGCCGTTCGCGGGCGATTTTCAGGCCCGCTTCACCACTGGTGGCAAACAGGATCTGCCCCTGCTCGCTCAGTAAAGAGCTCAGCAGCCGGATCATGCCGACATTGTCATCGATGATGAGAATCAGCGCTGGTTCGAGCGGGTCGTCTGTCATGGGGCCTCAGGCAGAAGATGCCAGGCGCTCGCGTGCCGCGTCGATGGCATCGAGCACGGCGCCCGCCGTGAGTGGCTGGACAACAAAACCGTGGGCACCCATGCCCAGGCGCAGGCGCTGTATCCGAATCGGTTACTGGTGT
>JAZJYP010000346.1:1582-14757 GCA_040390345.1 Pseudomonadota bacterium
CATGCCCAGGGCCCGCTGCACGGTCTGATGGTCATTTTGTGCCGTCACCATCAGGACCAGGGTATCGGGCAGGCGCGCGCGCAAGGTCAGGAGCACGTCAAGCCCGTCGGCGTCGGGCATCTGGATGTCGAGGCAAACCAGGTCCGGCTTGAGGCGCAAGGCGCGTTCCAGACCCGCCACGCCGCTACTGGCCTCACCGATGACATGGTACTGCTCGCCCTGAACAATCATGCGCAGGACCGTGCGCGTCATTTCGTTGTCGTCAATGATAAAAACGCTGGTTCTTGGTTTTGCTTGCATAGCTCAAAATATAGCATCAATTGGTGGCCTCCAGCTGTTCCAGGACGGCCAGGGCCAATTCGAATTCGAGGGCAGCCATCGCCGCCTCGAGCTGCTCGCGTGGGCCTTCGCCGAGAGCAGCATCGAGCTCGCGCTTGCACGATTCGTAAAGGTCGCAAGCGGCCAGGTCGCGCGCGCCGAGCAGTTCACGCAGGCGTTTCACCCGTCCGGGCAGTGTTTCGGGCGCATCGACGGGCGCTTCCGGGCGCTCGGCCAGCCAGGCCCGTGCCGCCTCGATCGTCGCGGCGAACTCGCTGCGGGCGGGCCCGAAGCACTGTTCGACGCGGCTCGCCTCTTTCGCCCGCAAGGCCGTTTCCAGGGCCATTGAGGCGTCGGCAAACCGGCGTGCTCCCAGTGTGCCGACCGAGCCGCGCAAGGTGTGGAAGATGCGCCCGGCCGCCTCTGGCTGGCCGGCGCGCCACAGGCGCCATGCTTCTTCGAGCTGGGCGTCGCCGGCCGCCACGGTCTTGCGGATCAGGGAAGTGATCGTTTCGATGTAGGCCGGATTGCCCTTGGCGATCCCCATCAGGACGCTCACATCGAACACACCGACGCCAGCCGGCGCCGGCACTGCAGCAGCAGGTTCGGGAGCCTGGCCAGGCGCCAGGAACTGGGCCAGGTAGGCAAACATCTGGTCGGCGTCGAGCGGCTTGGCGATGAAGCCGTCCATGCCCGAGGCTTCACATTCGGCCCGTTCGGATGCCATCACCCCGGCCGTCATCGCGATGATCGGCAGGCGCAGCCCAAGCTCGGTGCGGATCGCGCGCGTCGCTTCGAAACCGTCCATCACCGGCATTTGCACGTCCATCAGCACGAGCGCGTAATTGGCCGCGCCGTGGCGCAGGCGCTCAACAGCCTGGCGGCCGTCGCCCACCACGTCCACCGTCAAACCGGCCAGCTCGAGCATGCCGCGTGCGACGCCCTGGTTCAGGGGATTGTCTTCGACCAGCAGCAGATGCCCATGCATCTTGACCGGGACCCGGCGGCTGGCGATGTCGGCGCGCGGTGCGCCGTGGGTGTGGCGGGCACGTGCTCCGGCGGCGGCATCTTGCAGGCGGTGCATGGTCACGGGCTTGTCGAGCAGTGCGTCGGCGCCCAGTGTGGTGGCGTCGACCGGCATGCGCGCGCGCCCAAACGCGCTGACCATCAGCACGACGCCGGTGCGCGGCGCCAGCCCATGCACCATCTGGGTGATGGCAAGGCCGTCGAGGTCGGGCAGTTTCCAGTCCACCAGCAGCAGGTCGTAGGACTTCTTTTCGGCGGCGAGGGCGCGCACGGCGTCAAGCGCGGCGGCACCGTCGGGCGCGACATCTGCATTCCAGGCCAGGCTGTGCGCCATCTGGCGCAGCAGGCGCAGGCTCGTTTCGCTGTCGTCGACGATCAGCACATGCATTGGCGCGAGCGCTGGCGGCGCACTGGCGGGACCGGGCACCAGTTCGCAGGCCACCGACACGCTGAAGGTGGTGCCCTGCCCCGGCACGCTGTGCACGCCGATCGTCCCGCCCATCATTTCCACGAGGCGGCGCGAAATCGTCAAGCCCAGCCCGGTGCCGCCGAAGCGCCGCGTGGTCGACGTGTCGGCCTGGGTGAACGGCGAGAACAGGCGTTCCTGCTGCTGCGCCGACATGCCGATGCCGGTGTCGGCCACCTCCATGCGGATGCCGACCTGGCCAGGGCCGGCGGCAACGCGATGCAGCTGCACGCTCACTTCGCCCGCTTCCGTGAACTTGATGGCGTTGCCCGCCAGGTTGACGATGATCTGTTGCAGGCGCAGCGCGTCGCCATTGAGGGTGGCGGGAATGTCCGGGTCGACCCAGATCGACAGCTCCAGGTCACGCTCGCTGGCATTGACGCTCATGATGCCGGCCACAGTTTCGAGCATGTCGGCCAGCTTGAACGGCGCCAGCGACAGCTCCATCTTGCCCGCCTCGATCTTGGAGAAATCGAGGATGTCGTTGAGCACGCCAAGCAGGGACTGGCCCGAGGAGCGGATCATGTCCAGGTCCTTCTTTTGTTCGGCAGTGAGCGCAGTGCGCGCCAGCAAATAGGTAATGCCCAGCACGGCGTTCATCGGCGTGCGCAATTCGTGGCTCATATTGGCCAGGAATTCGCTCTTGGCCTGGTTGGCGGCGTCGGCCTGGGCCATGGCCGCACGCAGCTTGTCCTCGGCCAGTTTGTGCTCGGTGACGTCGCGCGCGATGCCAAGGAAGCCGGCCACGGCGCCGTCGTTGACACGGATCGGCGAGACCGTCAGCTGGACCGTCAGGCGCACGCCATCCTTGCGCACGTAGGTCCATTCGCGCGTCTCCGGATGGCCGCGCCGCGCATATTCGACAAACACGTCAAAGCCCTCGAATGGCCGGCCGAATTTGGCGCGCAGCTCGATCGAGCGCTGGGCCACTTCGGCGGCGACGTGGAAGATGGCCGGCGTCTGGATGCCGACGATCTCTTGCGCGGTGTATCCGAGCATGCGCTCGGCACCGGCACTGAAGGTCTGGATGCGCCCATCGAGGTCGGTCGCGATGATGGCAAATTCGACGGCCGAATCGACCAGGATCGCAAAGCGGTGCTCCGACTCCTTGAGCGCCTCCGTCATTTGCGTCGCCAGCACCAGGGCGTCTTCGCGTGTACCCGTCAGCGCGCGCGCGACGCTGAAGAACAGCAGGCTGATCAAGGTGCCGGCGATGAGGACAATGACCACCTTCTGGCGGTCGATACCGGCTTCGAACGCCGGCAGCGAGTGCACGCGCAAGGTCCAGTGGGCGTCGCCGACCTTGACCGTGGCCGTCGATACAAAAGGATTGGGATAGTCGCTGCGGTTCGCTTCCGTGTTGGAAAACATCAGGTCGCCGGGCGAGGTGCTCACGCCGTCAAAGACCTCCAGCGCCACTTTCGGGGCCACCGGGTCGAGCAAACTGGACATCAGGTCGTGCAGGCGGAACACGCTGTACACAAAACCGTCGAGCGCGGCCTGCCGTTCTTGCCAGTCCTTCGTCGGCATGCCATTGCGGTAGATCGGCAAGGCCATCAGCAAGCCCCATTGGACATGGCCATCGGCATCCTGGACCAGCTGGATGCGCCCTGAGACTGCCAGTTGGCCCGATTCCGCGGCACGCACGAGGGTGGCGCGGCGTACCGGTTCGGACTTCAGGTCGTAGCCAAAGGCGCGCAGGTTCTTGTCGCTGAACGGCTCGAGGAAGATCACGGGCGCGTAGTCGCCGCGCGCACCCGGCGGGCGCACGGCGAAGTCCTTGAACCCTTCGGCCCGCACTTCTGCCTCGAGGGCGGGCAGGCCGCCCGCACTGACCTGGCGCGCAACGCCCAGGCCCTGCATGCCGGGATAGTTCTTTTTGATGTCGATACGCCGGACAAAACGGCGCCACTCGTCGCGATCGACCTGGTTGGAGGCGTCGAACAGAGCCTGACCGGACAGCAGCACCTGGAAGTAATCGCGCATATGCTCGTCGATGTGCCCCGTGACCAGGCTCACCTCGGCATTGAAACGCTCGCGTGCGCGCTGCTCGGTGCTGGTGCCAATCAAGTGCCAGGCAATGATGGTCAAGCCAAGGCAAGCGAACAAGGTGGTCCAGTGGACGATGGTCTGGCGGGCGAATTTGCCGCGCTCGTCGAGGTCGGCGGCAAGCACCATGCCCACCAGGCTTGTCAGCGCGATGAAAATCTCGAGCGACTGCAGCGAATCGTTCAGCGTGCCGCTGGCGAAGGGCCCCATGCCATTGGTGGTGGCGACGACGGCGCTGCCCGTGACCAGTAGCAGCACCAGCGTGACGCCGCGGCGCCCGTAACGGTAAGCGGCCCAGCCGATGCAGGGCAGCAGCAGGTAGGCCAGCACGCGGTTGCCCACGTCGAGCGAATAGCGCTGGCCGAAAATGCGCAGCAACACCAGACCCAGCGCCAGCAGCGCCGCGGTCGTAAGCGCGATCGTGCGGCCGCTCCAGCCGCGCGTCGCCTCCCGGCGGCGCCAGGCCAGGATGAATGGCGTGACGACGGCAATACCTGCTGTGTCGCCCAGCCACCAGGTGCTGGCGATCGTCCCGGCCGCCGCCGCTGGCGCCAATTGGCCCGCCAGCAGGCTGGCCGTGCCGATGGCGGCACTGACGCAGGACATGGCCGCCGCCAGCGCCATGAATTTGTAGACAGCACTGGGCCGCTGCAGCGCCAGTCCCGGTTCCGCGCTGCGCGACCAGGCGGTGGCACCGACAAAGGCCTCGAGCGTATTCCCGGCGGCGATACACAGCGACACGACGATCGTACCCGGACCATGGCCCACGCCATTGGCGGCGAAGACGGCGAAATTGGCGGTGAAGGCGCCCAGGAAGATGCCAGGCCAGCAGCGGCGCCCCAGCAGCAGCATGGCGGCGAAGGCAATGCCGGACGGCGGCCAGACCGGCGAGGCATTACTCGATGCGAAGGCCAGCAACAAGCCGGCACGCGCGGCGACATAGTAGAGAAGCGCCAGCGCCAGGTTGATGGCGAGCGTCCTTGGGGGCAGTGGAAATCGCAATGACGTCATCGGCGGGAAGGCCTCCTCGGGCCAGCGGGCGCAAAAAGCAGCTGGCTACAGGGACAATATCGTGTTCTTGCATCAAAAGCAAGAAGGCGCCCGCAGGCGCCTTCTTCACTATTCCAGCGTTACGCCACCCACTTGCGGGCGTTGCGGAACATGCGCATCCAGGGCGAATCCTCGCCCCAGGCTTGCGGGTGCCAGGACTGCTGCACCGAGCGGAACACGCGCTCGGCATGCGGCATCATCACCGAGAAGCGTCCATCGGCCGTGGTCACGGCGGTGAGGCCCTCGGGCGAGCCGTTCGGATTGAACGGATACGCTTCGGTGGCCGCGCCGCGGTTGTCGACGTAGCGCAGCGCGCGCGTGACGGCATGGATGTCGCCCGTTTGCGAGAAGTCGGCAAAGCCTTCGCCGTGGGCGACGGCAATGCCGCACTGCGTGCCGGCCATCCCGGAGAAGAAGATCGACGGCGAATCGAGCACTTCGACCATCGCGAAGCGGCCTTCGAACTGCTCCGACTTGTTGCGCGTGAACTTGGGCCAGGCGTGGGCGCCGGGGATCATCGACTTCAGGTTGCTCATCATCTGGCAGCCATTGCAGATACCGAGGCCAAAGGTGTCCGTGCGGGCGAAGAACTGCGCGAACTGGTCCGACAGCTGGGCGTTGAAGAGGATGGTCTTGGCCCAGCCCTCGCCTGCGCCGAGCACGTCGCCATAGGAGAAGCCGCCCACGGCGATCACGCCATGGAAGTCGGCCAGGCGCGCACGGCCGGCAATCAGGTCGCTCATGTGCACGTCGATGGCCGTAAAGCCGGCCTGGTGCATCACCCACGCCGTCTCGATGTGCGAATTGACGCCCTGCTCGCGCAAGATCGCCACGCGCGGACGCACGCCGCTGGCCACGAAGGGCGCGGCCACGTTCTCGCTCGGGTCAAAACTGAGCACCGGCGTCATGCCAGGGTCGGTTTCGTCGAGCAGGCGTTCGAATTCGGCGTCGGCGCAGGCCGGGTTGTCGCGCAGGCGCGCAATGCGCCAGCTCGTTTCGCTCCACAGGCGGTGCAGCGCGCTGCGCGGCTGGCTGTAGATGGTCTTGGCGTCGCGCGTGAATTCGATCACGCCACGCTCGTTCGGCTTGCCGATGATGTGGCTGCAGGCGCCCAGGTTGTGGCTGCGCAGCACGTCCATGACGGCTTTCTTGTCTTCCTCACGCACCTGGATCACGGCGCCCAGCTCTTCGCTGAACAGCGCGCGCAGGGTCAGCTCGTTGCGCCGCTCGGCCACCTGGCCGGCCCAGTTCTTGGCGTCGCCCCAGTCGGAAGCGTGCTCGCCTTCCAGCGTCAGGATGTCGACGTTGACGGACAGGCCGGTGCGGCCGGCGAAGGCCATTTCGCACAAGGTGGCGAACAGGCCGCCGTCGGAACGGTCGTGGTAGGCCAGCAGCTTGTCGTTCAACTGCTGGATCGCGCTGAAGAAGGCTTTCAAGTCGTCCGCGCTGTCGACGTCCGGCACGGCGTTGCCCAGCTGCTGGGTCACCTGGGCCAGGGCCGAGGCGCCGAGGCGGTTCTTGCCGCGGCCAAGGTCGAGCAGGATCAGGACGCTGTCGCCGACATCGGTGCGCAGCTGCGGCGTGAGCGCACGGCGCACGTCGTAGACCGGCGCGAACGAGGAGACGATCAGCGAAACGGGCGAAGTGACGGCCTTGGAGGCGCCATCGTCGTTCCAGGTGGTGCGCATGGACAGCGAGTCCTTGCCCACCGGGATGCTGATGCCCAGGGCCGGGCACAGTTCCATGCCCACCGCCTTGACGGTGTCGAACAGGGCGGCGTCCTGGCCGGGCTGGCCGCAGGCGGCCATCCAGTTGGCCGACAGCTTGATGTCGGAGATGTCGCGGATGGGCGCGGCAGCGATATTGGTGACGGCTTCGCCGACGGCCATGCGGCCCGAGGCGGCGGCATTGATCACGGCCAGCGGCGTGCGTTCGCCCATGGCCATCGCTTCGCCGGCATAGCCTTCCAGGCTCATGGCGGTGACGGCGCAGTCGGCCACCGGCACCTGCCACGGGCCGACCATCTGGTCGCGCACGGTGGTGCCGCCGACGCTGCGGTCGCCAATGGTGACGAGGAAGGACTTGTCGCCCACGGTGGGCAGCAGCAGCACGCGTTTGGCCACCTCGTCGAGGGCGAGGCCGGTCAGGTCGATGGCCGGGAAATCGTTGACGACGTGGTGCACGTCGCGCAGCATCTTCGGCGGCTTGCCCAGCAAGACATCCATCGGCATGTCGACCGGGTTGTTGCCCATCTTCGGATCGATGACTTTGAGCTGGCGCTCTTCGGTCGCCACGCCGACGGCGGCGAACAGGCAGCGCTCGCGCTCGCACAGGGCGGTGAACAGGGCCAGGTGGTCCGGCGCAATGGCCAGCACATAGCGTTCCTGCGACTCGTTGCTCCAGATTTCCTTCGGCGCCATGCCCGATTCTTCCAGCGGCACCTTGCGCAGGTCGAAGATCGCGCCGCGCTTGGCGTCGTTGGTGATCTCGGGGAAGGCGTTGGACAGGCCGCCCGCACCGACGTCATGGATCGAGATGATGGGATTGTCGGCACCCATCGCCCAGCAGGCGTTGATGACTTCCTGGGCGCGCCGTTCCATCTCCGGGTTGCCGCGCTGGACCGAGTCGAAATCGAGGTCGGCGGTGTTGGTGCCGGTGGCCATCGACGAAGCGGCCGAACCACCCATGCCGATGCGCATGCCGGGCCCGCCCAGCTGGATCAGCAGGCTGCCGACCGGGATATCGTTCTTGTGCGTGTGCTGGGCCGAGATATTGCCGATGCCGCCGGCGATCATGATGGGCTTGTGGTAGCCGTACACGGTGTCGTGGGCGCCGGCGTGCAGGCGGCCGACGTTCTGCTCATAGGTGCGGAAGTAGCCGCCGAGGACCGGGCGGCCGAATTCGTTGCTGAAGGCAGCGCCGCCGATCGGACCTTCGATCATGATCTGCAAGGCCGAGGCGATGCGGTCCGGCTTGCCGTAGGCGTGGCTTGGGGCGCGCTGGGCGAACGGCGCGGTCACGCTGGTGGCGTTTTCCCATGGGTGCACGGCGTCCGGCAGCATCAGGTTCGACACGGTGAAGCCGGTCAGGCCGGCCTTTGGCTTGGCGCCGCGGCCGGTCGCGCCCTCATCGCGGATCTCGCCGCCGGCGCCGGTGGAGGCGCCGGGGAATGG
This sequence comes from Pseudomonadota bacterium, assembly GCA_040390345.1. Lineage (GTDB taxonomy): Bacteria > Pseudomonadota > Gammaproteobacteria > Burkholderiales > Burkholderiaceae_D > Telluria_A. The sequence goes on from JAZJYP010000346.1 coordinate 9,665, forward strand.
GGAAATCGCGGTCGGGTGGTTGTGCGTTTCGACCTTCATCAGCGTGTGCGTCAGCTCGGTCGACGCAGCGTATTCGTGGTTCTCGCCGCGCGGGTAGAAGCGCGTGACGGTGGCCCCTTCCATGATCGAGGAATTGTCGCTGTAGGCCACAATCGTGCCCTTGGGCTGCAGCTGGTGGGTGTTCTTGATCATCTGGAACAGCGACTTTTCCTGCTTGGCGCCGTCGATGATCCAGTCCGCGTTGAAGATCTTGTGGCGGCAATGCTCGCTGTTGGCCTGGGCGAACATCATCAGTTCCACATCGGTCGGGTTGCGCATGGCCCTGGTGAAGGCGTCGACCAGGTAGTCAATCTCGTCGTCCGACATGGCCAGGCCCAGGGCCACGTTGGCGTGTTCCAGCGCCGGCTTGCCGGCGCCGATCACGTCGATCGATTCGAGCGGCTTCGCTTCCAGTTCGCGGAACAGGTTCGCCGCGTCGTCGGCATGGCGCAGCACCGATTCGGTCATGCGGTCGTGCAGCAGCGCCGCCACGGCCTGCAGCTGGTCGTCCGGCAGCTTCTTGGCGCCACCGATGCCCAGGAAGCCGTGCTTGAGGCCCACCGTGAAGGCGATGCCGCGCTCGATGCGGTGGATATGACCCATGCCGCAGTTATGCGCGATATCGGTCGCTTTCGAGGCCCAGGGCGAAATCGTGCCCAGGCGCGGAATGATGAAGAATTCCTCGGCCGCGCCGTCGCCATCGAAGGCTTGCGCCGGTTCGCCGTAAGTGAGCATGGCCGACAGGCGCGCCGTATCGTCCGGCGAGAGCGCGCTGCTGGTATCGATGAAGTGGTAAAAGCGCGCCTGGACGGAGCAAACGGCATGCGCGACGGCTTGCAATTGACTCAGGAGACGTTGGCTACGAAAGACAGACAGGGCATTGGAACCCGGCAGTATCAACATGATAGGGAGATGGTTGATGCAGCGTGGCTGCGGTTAAAGGTCACTACAGATGATGCGAAATTCCTTTAGGCCGACATTATACCGCGTTGCACCATCCAGATCGAGCCTGTTGCCCACTCTACCCACTATAGCGTATGTTACAGTTTCACTACTTATTTCAGCGAGAGCGCAGCGATGCAAGAAAACAGTCATCTGTCCGTACTGGTGATTGATCCCAATCCGAGCATGCGGGGCAGCCTGCAGAACATGTTCAACCAGATCAATATCACCAAGATCGAGTTTGCGGTCAGTTCGGGCACGGCCATCAAGCAGCTGGCCAAGAAGTCCTATGACATCATCCTGTGCGAGTACGACCTTGGCAGCGGCCAGGACGACGGCCAGGACGGCCAGCAGCTGCTGGAAGACTTGCGCCACCACCGCCTGATCGGCATGTGGACCATCTTCATCATGATCACCTCGGAAGGCGTCTACAGCAAGGTCGTCAGCGCCGCCGAACTGACACCGACCGACTACATCCTCAAGCCATTCACGGTCGATGTGCTGAACCAGCGCATTTCGCGCGCGATTGAACGGCGCACCGCTTTCCTGCCCGTCTACCAGCTCATTGGCCAGAACAACCTGCGCGAGGCGATCAAGGCCTGCTCCGCCGCCGAAACCAAATTCCCGCGCTATGTGCTCGATTTTGCGCGCCTGCGCGCCGAATTGCAGATGTCGCTGCATGAATACGTCGAAGCCGAAGAACTGTATGCGCGCATCCTGGCCGTCAAGCCGATCGGCTGGGCCCACCTGGGCCAGGCCAGGGCCCTGTTTGCCCAGGCCCGCCATGCCGATGCCGAAGAAGTGCTGACCAAGATCCTGACCGAGAACCCCAAGTTCATGGCGGCCTACGATCTGCTCGCCAAGTGCCACGAAACGAACGGCGCCCACAACCGCGCCCAGAAAATCCTCGAAGACGCCGTCTCGATTTCGCCGCACATGCTGCGCCGCCTGCGCCACCTGGGCGAAGTGGCGCTGGAAGCGGGTGACGTGGCGGTCGCCGAAAAATCGTTCAAGCAGGTCGTGGCCAAGGCCAAGTATTCCGAATTCCGCTCGCCCGAAGACCATGTCAACCTGATCAGGACGCTGGTGCGCAAGGGCGACCCGACCGGCGCCGGGAACATGATCCGCGACCTCGAGAAGTCCTTGCGCGGCAACGCCAACACGGACGTGTGCAAAGCCGTTGCGACGGCCCTGATGCACGAGGCGGCCGGCAACAGCGCCGCCGCCGTGACCGAACTCAGTACCGCCGTCTCGGGCATGCGCAGTGCGACCGGCCTCACGCCAGGGCTGAAGATCGGCCTGGCCAGGAGCTGCCTCGATCACAAGCTCGATAAGGAAGCGTCGGAAGTGATGCTGGCGGTGATGAATGATGTCGACAGCGGCGTGTCGATGCAACAGGCCATGAGCGTGTTCGTCAAGGCCGGACGACCGGACCTGGCCGAAGGCATGGGCCAGCAGCTCAAACAGCAAGTGGTGGAGCTGCTCAACCTGGCCACCGAAAAGACCAATATGGGCGACTTCAAGGGCGCCGTGCAGACCCTGCTCGAAGCACTGCACAAGGCACCGGGCAACCTGCAGGTGATGACGGCCGTTTCGATCGGCATCATCCGCCAGCTCAACGAAATGGGCTGGGACCATGCGATGGCGGAGGTCTGCCACAACCAGATGGAAGACATCCGCAAGCTCGATCCCGCCCTGCCCAAGCTGGCCACGCTGTCCGAAGACTTCGCGGCCGCCCAGCGCAAATACGGTATTTCGAACTAGCCGGCCTTGCCGTAGCCCCCGCCTCCGGGGGTTTCGATGACGAAGATGTCGCCCACGCCCATGTCGGTCTTGCCGATATGGGCGAGCTGCTCCACGCGGCCATCGGCCCGCACCACCGAATTGAAGCCTTTCGCGCCGGGCGCGCCGCCGGCCATGCCGAACGGCGCATGGATGCGGTTGTTCGACAGGATGGCCGCCGTCATCGGCTCGAGGAAGCGCACCTTGCGGATGCCGCCATTGCCCCCATGCCAGCACCCTGCCCCGCCCGAGCCGTGGCGGATCTCGTAGCTTTCCAGCCGTACCGGGAAGCGGAATTCGAGGATTTCCGGGTCGGTCAGGCGCGAGTTGGTCATATTCGTTTGCACGACGTCGGTGCCGTCGAAGCCTTCACCGGCCCCCGAGCCACCGGAGATGGTCTCGTAGTACTGGTACTGGGCGTTCCCGAAGGTGAAGTTGTTCATCGTGCCCTGGGCCGCCGCCATCACACCGAGCGCGCCATACAGCGCATTGGTGATGCAGGTCGACGTTTCCACGTTCCCCGACACGACCGAGGCCGGATAGTGCGGATTGAGCATGGAACCGGGCGGAATGATCACGTCGAGCGGCTTGAGGCAGCCGGCGTTGAGCGGTATTTCGTCGTCCACCAGGGTGCGGAACACGTACAGTACCGCAGCCATGCACACGGCCGATGGCGCGTTGAAGTTGTTGGCCAGCTGGGGCGAGGTGCCGGTGAAGTCGATCTGGGCGCTGCGCTCGGCGTGGTCGACGCGAATGGCCACTTGCACCTGGGCGCCGTTATCGAGCTGGTAGGTGTAATGGCCGTCCTTGAGCGCCGTGATCACGCGGCGCACCGCTTCTTCGGCGTTATCCTGCACGTGGCCCATGTAGGCCTGCACGACTTCCAGGCCAAAGTGCGCGACCATCTTGCGCAGTTCGTCCACGCCTTTCTGGTTGGCGGCCACCTGGGCGCGGAAGTCGGCCATGTTCTGGTCGGGATTACGCGCCGGGTAGCGCGCGCCGGCCAGCAAGGCGCGCGCCTCGGCATCGCGCAGCAAGCCGTTGGCGCCGTCGACCAGCTTGAAGTTGTCGATCAGGACGCCCTCCTCCTCGATCAGCGTCGAATCAGGCGGCATCGAGCCTGGCGTGGTGCCGCCGATGTCGGCGTGGTGGCCGCGCGAACCAACATAGAACAGGATCGCTTCGCCCGCTTCGTCAAACACCGGCGAAATGACCGTCACGTCCGGCAGGTGCGTGCCGCCGTTGTAGGGGTCGTTGAGCATGAACACGTCACCGGGACGCATCTTGCCGGCGTTCTGGTGCATCACGGTCTTGATGCTCTCGCCCATGGAGCCCAGGTGCACCGGCATGTGCGGCGCGTTGGCGATCAGGTTGCCGGCGGCGTCGAAGATGGCGCAGCTGAAGTCAAGGCGCTCCTTGATGTTGACCGAATAGGCAGTGTTTTGCAGGCGCAGTCCCATCTGCTCGGCGATCGACATGAAAAGGTTATTGAATATCTCGAGCATGACCGGGTCGGCCGTGGTGCCGATGGCGCGACGCTCGGGCAGCGCTTCGACGCGCTTGAGGACCAGGTGGTTGTGCGGCGTGACTTCAGCCTGCCAGCCTGGTTCGACGATGGTCGTGGCGTTGTCCTCGGCGATGATGGCAGGGCCCTTGAGCACGTCGCCAATGCGCATCGCGGCGCGTTTGTAGAGGCCCGTGTCGTGCCACTGGTCGCCGCCGAACATGCGCACGGTTTCCGCCGGCACCAATGCGGCGCTCCGCTCGGCCTGCTTCTGCATGGCCTCGGCCGGCGCGTCGGACTTGCCGATCGCTTCGACCGACACCGCTTCGACGATCAGGGCCTTGGACGGCATCAGGAAAGAGAAGCGTTTCTTGTAGGCCGCTTCAAACTGTTCTTTCATGGCCGCCTCGTCGCCAAACAGCACGATCAGGGCCGAATCGGTGCCTTCGTAGCGCAGGTGCACGCGCCGGATCAGGGAAATGCGGCCGGCGGCCACACCCTGGTCCAGCAGCTCCTGCTTCACGCCTGCACCGAGGGCATCCAGGCGCACGGCCAGCTCGTCCAGGCTCATGGCGGCCATGCGCAGTTCGACCGCAGCTTCGCGCATCGCAGCCTGGTCGGCCAGGCCCATCCCATAGGCCGACATGACGCCGGCCAGCGAGTGGACAAACACCGTCTTCATGCCCAGCGCATCGGCCACCAGGCAGGCATGCTGGCCGCCGGCGCCACCGAAGCTGGTGAGTGCGTATTCCGTCACATCGTGGCCGCGCTGCACCGAAATCTGCTTGATCGCGTTGGCCATGTTGCCGACCGCGATCTGGATGAA
>JAZJYP010000347.1:0-23238 GCA_040390345.1 Pseudomonadota bacterium
CCGGCGGCGCCAGTGCGGGCGCGTGCTTGCGCAGGGCGAAGGCACCGGCCAGGCGCGCCGAGGCGAAGCCGTGGCGGCAGAAGGCCGGCACTTCGGCATAGCCCGCGAACAGCAAGCCGTCATCCTGCAGCAGTGCGTCGAGGCGGGCAATGGCCTGTTCGATGGTGGCGTCGTCGAAGTAGATCAGCAGGTTGCGGCAAAAGACGATGTCGTAGCGGGCCGCGTCGAAGGTAAACAGGTTCCCTTGCTGGAAGCGGACCTGGCGGCGCAGGCTGTCGTGGATACGGAAGTTGGCGCCGTCGGGGCTGAAATAGCGATCGCGGAAAGCGAGCTCGCTGCCGCGAAAGGCGTTGCGCGTGTAGACGCCTTCGCGGGCGCGTTCGATGGCGGCAGCGGAGAGGTCGACGGCGTCGATGCTGCAGGCCGCATCGGGCACGCCGGCGTCGCGCAGGGCCATGGCCATCGAATACGGCTCTTCGCCGGCGGCGCAGGGAATCGACAGGATGCGCACGCTGCGGCCGGCCGCAGCCAGGCGTGCCGCCGCGCGTGCGGCCTGGGTGAAGGCGTCGGCGTCGCGGAACATCCACGATTCGGGCACCACCACCAGTTCGATCAGGGCCGTCAGTTCGGCGCCGGACAATTGGGCCAGGTAGGCGTCGTGGGCGGCGATGCCGCGTACGGCCATGCGCGCGCGCACGGCCCGTTCGGCCGCGGCCGAGGTCAGGTTCAGGCCGGTGGCCTGCTGGAGCAGGGCCTGGGCGCTCATGCGGCGTCCCGGGCCGGGAACAGCAGGGCGCGCACCTCGTCGCTGAGGAGGTGGGTGACATCGACCAGCTGCAGCATGCCGCCTTCGAGGCCGCTGACCTGGCCGAGGAAGGGCGCGCTCTTGACGCCGCTGTCGGCCAGGCGGGCCGCGTCGAGGGCCAATGTGCCGACGACGTGTTCGGCCAGCAGGCCAAGCAGGCGCCCCTGGTAGTGGGCCAGCACGATGCGCGAATCGAAGCAGGCTTGCTGTGGCGCCAGGCCGGCCAGGCGCGACAGGTCGAGCACCGGCACCGGGGCGCCATGGAAGTCGAGCAGGCCGGCCACCCAGGCAGGGGCGAGGGGAATGTGCTTGAGCTCCACGGCCGGCAGCACGCGCGCGATGGCGGTGAGCGGCAAGCCATAGCGGTCGGGACCGATGTGGAAGACCAGCACGTTCATGGCCGCGCCTAGCTGTTGACGGCGAAGGTGGCGACCGAGGTTTGCAGGTCGCTGGCGGCATACTGCAGCTGGTGCACCGCTTCGCTGGTGGCCTTGAGCGATTCGACCGTCTGGGCGGTGGCGTCGGAGAGCTGCATCATGGTTTCGGAAATCTGCGAAGCGCCCACGGCCTGCGACTGCATCCCCTGCAGCACCAGGTCGAACTGGGGCGCGAGCTTTTCCACCTGGCCCATCACGGAGGAGAGCTGTTCGCCCACCTGGCGCACTTCGCCGACGCTGCGGCGGATCTCTTCGGAGAATTTGTCCATGCCCATGACGGAGGCCGAGACGGCCGACTGCATCTCCTTGAGCATCTGCTCGATGTCCCAGGTCGACACCGAGGTCTGGTCGGCCAGGCGCCGGATCTCGGTGGCGACGACGGAGAAGCCGCGTCCGGCGTCGCCCGCCTTTTCCGCCTCGATGGCGGCGTTGAGCGAGAGGATGTTGGTCTGGTCGGCCACCTTGGTGATGGTGGTGAGGACCGAATTGATATTGCTCGCTTTTTCGGACAGGGCGGCCAGCTTGGCATTGATCGAGTCGGTGGCCGCGACCATGTGCTGCATGGTCTGGTCCATGCGTTTGAGGTTGTTTTGGGCGTCGGCGGTGGCATTGGTGGTGTAGTCGGCCACGGCGGTCGCCTCTTCCATGGTTTTCAGGAGCTGGCTGGTGTTGGCCGAGATTTCCTTGGTCGTCGACAGGATTTCGACGCTGGTCTGGGCCTGCTCGATACCGGTCGCTTCCTGCTGCTTGGCCGAGGCGGCGATTTCGGTGGCGCTGGTAGTGACCTGGATGCCGGCGCGCTGCACATTGTTGAGCAGGAGGCGCAGGTTGTCGAACATGGTGGCCAGGCCTTCGCCCATGCGGCCGATGGCGTCCTCGCCGGTGACGGTGATGCGCCCGGTCAGGTCGCCGCCGGCGGCGCGCGCGACCACGGCGAGCAGGCTGTCGACCTTGGCGCGTAATGCGTCGGTGGCGGCGCGCGCGGCGGCCTGGCTGTCTTCGATGGCCTGGGCCATGCGGTTGAATTCTATTGTCACCATGCCCAGTTCGTCGTTGGCCAGTACGGCGGCGCGCGCGCCCTGCTGGCCGGCGGTGATCTGGCCGACGGCGGCGGTCAGGTTATTCAAGGGCGCCGTCAGCGCGCGCGTGAGCAGGAAGGCGACCAGGGCGGCGAGCACGACGCAGGCGGCGCCGCCGCCGGTGAGCAAGGTCGACATCGACTGCTGCAGCTGGGCCGACTCCTTGGCGCGAATGGCGAGCAGGCGGTTTTCCTCGATGGCGATGTCGTCGATCAGCTTGCGCATTTCGCTCACCAGTTCGAAGCCGTGGCCGACGGTGGCGACGACGGTGGCGGGCATGGCGTTGCCCGGCGCGGCGCGGCGCGCGGCGATCTGCACGTGGACGACGGTCCTGAGCCAGGTGTCGATCAATTCGCCGATTTTTTTCAGACGCAGCTGCTGGGCCGGATTGTCGGCCGTGAGGGCGGTGATTTTTTTGAGCTGCTGGGCCAGGTCGGCTTCCTCATCGTGGCCGGGGGTGAGCATGCGCTCGTCGCCGCTGAGCAGGAAGCCGCGCGTTTCGGACTGGATCTGCAGCACCGTCGCATCGATCGATTCGCCTTCGAACAGCACTTCGAGGGTGTGGCGGTCCCAGCCGCTCGCCTCGGACAGGCGGCCGAAATTATTGTAGGCGGTGATGAGCAGGACAAGGAGGATGGCGACGATGGCGCCGAAGCCGAGGGACAGCTTGGTCTTGATGCGCAAGTCTTTCAGCATGGGGAAGCTCCAGACAGGTCAAATGGCGACCGTGCCAATGTAACACTATTTCCCGCTGCGTGGACGGACGTTGGGGGCAGACCCGGCAAGCTGACAAATCGGGGACAGACCCCAAGCGCACGGCGCTTGGGGTCTGTCCCCGATGCCCCCCCTTGATTACTGGCCGCGGGCCTTGCGGGCCTTGGCGGCGATGCGCATGCGCAGGGCGTTGAGCTTGATGAAGCCGCCCGCGTCGGCCTGGTTGTAGGCGCCGCCGTCTTCGTCGAAGGTGGCAATCGTCATGTCGAACAGCGAATCGGTCTTCGAGTCGCGCGCCACCACGATGACATTGCCCTTGTAGAGCTTGAGGCGCACCCAGCCGTTGACGGTGGCCTGGGTGTGGTCGATCAAGGTCTGCAGGGCGACGCGCTCGGGCGCCCACCAGTAGCCGTTGTAGATCAAGGAGGCGTAGCGCGGCATCAGGTCGTCCTTCAGGTGCGCCACTTCGCGGTCGAGCGTGATCGATTCGATGGCGCGGTGGGCGCGCAGCATGATGGTGCCGCCGGGCGTCTCGTAGCAGCCGCGCGACTTCATGCCGACATAGCGGTTCTCGACCAGGTCGAGGCGGCCGATGCCGTGCTTGCCGCCCAGGCGGTTCAATTCGGTCAGCACCGTGGCCGGCGACATGCGCACGCCGTTGAGGGCGACGATGTCGCCTTTTTCGTATTCCAGGTCCAGGTACTCGGCCGCGTCGGGCGCCGCTTCCGGGCTGACGGTCCAGCGCCACATCGATTCTTCCGCTTCCGCGCTGGGGTTTTCCAGGTGCCGGCCTTCGAACGAGATGTGCAGCAGGTTCGCGTCCATCGAGTAGGGCGCGCCGCCGTTCTTATGCTTCATATCGACGGCGATGCCGGCGTCTTCGGCGTACTTGAGCAGCTTTTCGCGCGACAGCAGGTCCCATTCGCGCCACGGGGCGATGATCTTGACGTCCGGTTTGAGCGCGTAGGCGCCCAGCTCGAAGCGCACCTGGTCGTTGCCCTTGCCGGTGGCGCCGTGCGAGATGGCGTCTGCGCCGGTGGCGCGCGCGATCTCGATGAGGCGCTTGGCGATCAGGGGACGCGCGATCGAGGTGCCCAGCAGGTATTCGCCCTCGTACACGGTGTTGGCGCGGAACATGGGGAACACGAAGTCGCGCACGAATTCCTCGCGCACGTCGTCGATGTAGATGTTCTCGGGCTTGATGCCGAACTTGATCGCCTTGGCGCGCGCCGGCTCGAGCTCTTCGCCCTGGCCCAGGTCGGCCGTGAAGGTGACGATTTCGCAGCCGTAGTGATCCTGCAGCCACTTGAGGATGACGGAGGTATCGAGGCCGCCCGAATAGGCGAGGACTACTTTTTTAATATCGCTCATGCTGTTTTCCAGTGTGGTTTATGCGGGTTCGTGGCAGACGGCTTCGATATTGTGCCCGTCCGGGTCCAGTACGAAGGCGCCGTAGTAATGGGCGTGGTAGTGCGGGCGCGGGCCCGGTGGGCCATTGTCGCGCGCGCCGGCGGCGATGGCCGCGTGGTAGAAGGCGTCGACCATGGCGCGGTTGGCCACGCGGAAGGCCACGTGCAGTGGCGGGTGGTTGACCGGGCGTGCGGTGCTGGCGGCGCCGACCCAGAAGTCCGGCTTCGGTGCCTCGCCAAAACCGGCCACGTCGACGCTGCCGGTGACGGCGGCGGGGATGTCGGCGAGCAGGGTATAGCCGATCGGGGCGAGCGCATTCTGGTAGAAGGTGCGGCTCTTGCCGAAGTCGGCGACGATGATGCCGGTGTGGTCGATCATTGGGGCGCCTCCAGTTGGCCGAGCAACAGGTATTCGATCAGGGCCTTTTGCACGTGCAGGCGGTTTTCCGCCTCGTCCCAGACCACCGACTGCGGGCCGTCGATGACGTCGGCCGAGACTTCCTCGCCGCGGTGGGCCGGCAGGCAGTGCATGAACAGCGCGTCCGGCGCGGCGCGCGACATCTTGGCGCTGTCGACGATCCAGCCGTCGAAGGCCTTCAGGCGGGCGGCGTTTTCTTCCTCGTAGCCCATGCTGGTCCAGACGTCGGTGTTGACCAGGTGCGCGCCCTGGCAGGCGTCGGACGGGTTCTCGAAGAAGGTGTAGCGGTCGGTCGAGACCAGCGACATGTCCATGTCGTAGCCCTTGGGCGTGGAGACGTTGACGTGGAAGCCGAACACCTCGGCCGCCTGCAGCCAGGAGTACAGCATGTTGTTGGCGTCGCCCACCCAGGCCACGGTCTTGCCGGTGATCGGTCCGCGGTGTTCGTAGTAGGTGAAGATGTCGGCGAACACCTGGCATGGATGGTGTTCGTTGGTCAGGCCATTGATCACCGGCACGCGCGAATTGGCGGCGAAACGCTCGATGATGTCCTGGCCGAAGGTGCGCACCATGATGATGTCGCACATGCGGCTCATGACCTGGCCGGCGTCTTCGACCGGTTCGCCGCGGCCCAGTTGCGAGTCGCGCGTGTTGAGGTAGATGGCCGCGCCGCCCAGCTGGTGCATGCCCGCCTCGAAGGACAGGCGGGTGCGTGTCGAGTTCTTCTCGAACACCATGACGAGCGTACGGTCGATCAGCGGGTGGTAGATCTCGTAGTTCTTGAACTTACGCTTGATCAGTTTGGCCCGTTCGATCACGTACTCGAATTCGGCCAGCGTGAAGTCGGAAAACTTGAGGAAATGCTTGATGGGTTTGGTCGAGGTCATATAGACAACTTAGGCACGGTATCCCTTTAATTATAAGGGTTTTAAGCTGATAGTGTTGCAGTGCAACGTTATGCCGGCGTCCGCGTGGGCGCTTGCGCCCACCCGACGGCTCAGTAGATCGTTGCCGGTTGCGCGGGGTTGTGGGCGGGCGCGGTCAGGGGCAGGTCGAGGGTGAAGCAGGTGCCGTCCATCGGGCTGCTGGCCACGGCGATGGTGCCGCCCAGCAGGGAGGTGACGATGTTGTAGCTGATCGACAGGCCCAGGCCGCTGCCACCCTGGCCCAGCTTGGTCGTGAAGAAGGGGTCGAAGATGCGGTTCAGGTGCTCGGTCGGGATGCCGCCGCCATTGTCGCGGAAGGCGATCTGCACGCGCCCTTCGACCGGCATGGCCGCCGACAGCACCATGTGCCCGCTCTGGCCCGGCGCGAAGGCGTGCAGCAGGGCGTTGTTGATGAAGTTGGTGATGACCTGGCCGAAGGGGCCGGGATAGGAATCCATGGCGATCGCTTCGCCCACCAGCAGTTCGATGCCGTGGTTGGCCGCGCGGATGCGGTTCATCATGGTGGCGATGATTTCGTGGCAGACCTGCTGCAGGTTGTAGTTGCGGCGCTGCTCGGTGGTGCGGTCGACGGCCACTTGCTTGAAGCTGTTGACCAGGTCGGCCGCGCTGGTGAGGCCGCGCATGACCAGGGTCGAGGCTTTTTTCGCGTCGTCGACGAAGGCGGCCAGCTCGGAGCGGCGCAGGCCCGGCCCGTTCAGGCGCGTCTCGATCTCGCTCGTCTTCTCGGCCAGGGTCGAGGCGATCAGGAGGCTGTTGCCGATCGGGGTATTGAGTTCGTGGGCCACGCCGGCCATGAGCGAACCGAGGGCGGCGAGCTTTTCCTGTGACACCAGCTGGGTCTGGGCTTCCTGCAGCTGGCGGTAGGCTTCGGCGTTGTCGAGGGCGATGGCGCCGTAGGCACACAGGCTGCGGAAAATCATGCGCGCGTTTTCGTCGTAGGCGTGCGAGTGCGCGGCCTGCACCGTCATCACGCCGATGGCGCGCTCGCCCACGATCAGGGGCACGAACAGGGCCGAGAGGTTTTCCATCGTGCCTGGCACCACCTGGCGGTTGGGGTGGTCGGGCCAGTGTTCGACATAGACTTCGCGCCGGGTGACGAGGCAGCGCACCGAATTGGCGTCCTGGTTCGACAGCGGGATCGAGTTGTACGGCAGCGGCTTGCCCATTTCGACGCCGAAGGCGCGGTTCAAGGTGGTGCCGGTGGGGTCGGTCATGTAGATGGCGAAGGTCGAGGCGGCCAGCAAGCCGTGGATGTGGCGGTCGAGGGCGGCGAAGACGGCGGCCGCGTCGAGATGGGCGGTGATTTCCTGGCCGATGGCCGAGAGTTTTTCCAGGGTGGCCGAGGTGCGCGCGAGCACTTCGGCGCGGCGCGCTTCGGACTCGGCCAGTTCGCGGTGGTGGTAGCCCTCGTTGCGCGCGTGCTCGGTCTGGTGGTGCACCTGCATGGCGACGGCGCGGTTGGTCGCTTCCTGGCTGTGGGTGCGCTCGCGCGCGGTCGAGGCGGCCTGGGCCATCTCGTAGGCGTGGGCATAGTCGCCGGCGTCGGCGTATTGGCGCGCCAGCGCGTCGTACAGGTCGCCCGGCACGGTGTAGCCATCGATGGTGGCGGCCACGTCGAGGGCCAGGTGCAGGTAATGCAGGGCCGGGGTGGGGGCCGTCATCGCGCCCGGGGCCGGCAAGGCGTGGTGCGAGTGGACCATGGCCGCCACGCGCAGGGCGGCGATGTGGTTGTAGGAGTGGTGCTGGGCGGCGGCCAGGTCGACGGCGGTGAGCGCGACCTTGAGGGCGTCGGCCGGGCGCTTCAATTGCGACAGGGCGTGGGCCTGGCCGCGCCGCGCCACGCTGCGAAAGTCCGACTGGTCGAGGGCGTCGGCGCGCGCTTCGAGGCGCTCGAAGGCCGACAGCGCGCCCTGGTAGTCGCCCTGGTCGAGCGAGAGGTCGCCCAGGTATTGCAGGGCGATGGCGTAGCTGCGCGCGTTGGCCAGCGGCGTGAGGATGAGCAGCGCTTCCTGCAGCATCTCGTTGGCCGCGTCGAGCTGGCCCAGGCGGCGCAGGGTGTCGGCCGTGTGCATCAGGCAGGCGCCGATGGAACGGGGCCAGCCGGTCGGGCGCGCCAGTTCGAGCGCGCACTCCATCCATTCGAGGGCGGCGTGGTGGTCGTTGAGGATGGTGAAGTCCTCGCCGATATTGGTCGCCGCCGTGATGGCCGCGCGCAGCTGGCCGGTGGCCAGGGCCGCTTCGTAGCAGCGGATGAAGTAGCCGGCGGCCGCGCCAAAGTCGGCCGCCTGGGAGGCGGCCAGGGCCAGGTAGTCGTTGATCCAGGTGGCCACGCCCGGGTGCGGGTGGGCGCTGTTGGGGTCGAAGCGGGTGTGCCAGCGGGCGACGGCGGCGTTGCGGTCGCGCAGCACGTCCCAGCGCGCGCTGGCCGCTTCGGCCAGGGCCACGCGGATGTCGTCGCCGGCGTGCGCAGCGCTGGTGGCGGCGGCGGCGAAAGCGCTGTCGCTGTGGGCATGTTCGCCCTGGTCGACGGCGATCCAGGCGCGCAGCCAGTGGCTGTCGGCGCAGCCGGCATGGTCGCCCAGGGCGGCAAACAGGGGCAGCACGGCGTCGGCCTGGGCGGCGGCGGCATCGAGTTCGCCGCCGAGCCACTGGAGTTCGGCGCGCAGCAGGGCCAGGCGGTGTTCGGCGCGGCGCCGCTCGGCTTCGGCCAGGCCGGCCCCTGGCAAGAGGGCCAGCGCTTCGTCGGCCAGGCGGGCGGCGCGCTGGGAGTCGCGCTGGCGCAGATGCCAGCACAGGGGCAGCAAGACGGGCAGGCGGGCGAGGCCGCGCAGGGACAGCAGGGCCGTTTCCCAGCGCGCGACATCGTCATCGACGGCGAACATCTCCATGCGCTCTCCCGAATGCTTTTTTCTTATTGTAAGCCGCATTCCGGTAATTGCCCATAGGCACTTCCGGTCAATACAGGGTTTGTGACGATTCGTGCAGCAGCTGGCCGTAGAGGGTGTGGCGCATCCGCGCGATCTCGCCCGACGCCACGGCGGCGAGCACGGCGCACTGGGGTTCGATCAGGTGGCGGCAATTGTAGAATTTGCAGCCGCCCAGGTAGGGGGCGAACTCGCGGAAGGCGCGTTCCAACATGCCCTCGGTGAGATGGTAGAGGCCGAATTCCTGGAAGCCGGGCGAATCGATGATGGCGCCGCCGCCGGGCAGGCCGTACAGGCGCGTGAAGGTGGTGGTGTGCTTGCCGGTGTCGAGGGCGGCCGAGATTTCGCGCACGGCGATGTCGGCGTCCGGGATCAGGAGGTTGATCAGCGAAGACTTGCCCATGCCCGATTGGCCGATGAAGATCGAGTTCTGGCCGGCGAGCAGCGGCACCAGGGTGGCCACGGCGTGCTCGGGCTGGGCGCGCGCGGACAGCTCATGGACCGGGTAGCCCAGGCGCGCGTAGGGCTGCAAGCGTTCGCGCGCCTTCGGCAGCAGGTCGGTGACGTCGGTCTTGTTGAGGATCAGGTGGGCCTCGATACCGGCCGCTTCGGCCGCCACCAGCGAGCGCGAGATCAGGTCGTCGGCGAAACCGGGTTCGGTGGCGACGACGATGAACAATTGCGTCAGGTTGGCCGCCAGCAGCTTGGACTTGTATTGGTCGGAGCGGTACAAGAGCGTCTTGCGCTCGGTGATCGCCTCGATGACGGCCTGGTCGTTCGACGTCATTTTCAGCTGCACCACGTCGCCCACGGCGACGTTGGTCTTCTTGCCGCGCGTGACGCATTGGAGCTTCTGGCCGGCGCAATCGGCCAGGTAGTGGCGTCCGTGGGCGGCGATGATGGTGCCGAGCAGGGGCGCGCTCATGCGCCGGTCCGCTGTTCGTAGAGTGCGCTGGCGCGGGCCGCGCAGATGAAGTCGTTGTGCGAGATGCCGTGCACCGAATGGGTGTCGTAGCGCACCTCCACGTCCTTGTAGCCCACGCGCAGTTCCGGATGGTGGTCTTCGCGGTGGGTCATCCAGGCCAGGGCGTTCACGAAGGCCATGGTCTCGTGGTAGTCGCGCAGGGCGAAGCGGCGCGCCAGCTGGCCGTCGTGCACGCTCCAGCCGGGCAGCTGGGGCAGCAGGGCCTCGATCGCTTCAGGCGCGAGGGCCGTCACCACGCTCACGCAATGCTGGTCGGCGAGCTTCATGCGATCGCCCGGTTCAGGTGACCGATGCGCACCGAGGCCGGCGGGTGCGAATCGTAGAAGGCCGAGTGCAGCGGGTCGGGCGTCAAGGTCGAGGCATTGTCTTCGTACATCTTGACCAGGGCCGAGACCAGGTCGCGCGCGTCGGTGTGGGTGGCAGCGAAGGCGTCGGCTTCGAATTCGTGCTTGCGCGAGCTGATCGAGGTCAGGGGCGAGAGCACGAAGGTAAACACCGGCAGCACCAGCATGAACAGGATCAGGGCCATGGCGTCGTTGGACTGGCCCAGTTGCGGGTCGACCCCCAGGCCCGTGTAGAACCAGGCCTGGTTTTTCAGGTAGCCGAGCAGGGCCAGGAAGGCCAGCGACAAGGCGAACATCATGGCGATGCGTTTGATGATATGTTTGAGCTTGAAGTGGCCCAGTTCGTGGGCCAGGACCGCCTCGATTTCCTGGGGCGCCAGGCGCGCGAGCAGGGTATCGAAGAAGACGATGCGCTTGTTGGCGCCAAAGCCGGAGAAGTAGGCATTGCCGTGGGCGCTGCGTTTGGAGCCGTCCATCACGAACAGGCCCTTGGAGGCGAAGCCCACGCGCGCCATCAGGCCTTCGATGCGTTCCTTGAGGCTG
Source organism: Pseudomonadota bacterium (assembly GCA_040390345.1). Taxonomy (GTDB): domain Bacteria; phylum Pseudomonadota; class Gammaproteobacteria; order Burkholderiales; family Burkholderiaceae_D; genus Telluria_A. Next base: position 10,606 of record JAZJYP010000347.1, read on the forward strand.
GTGTCTTCGAGCGGCGTGAATTTGTTGAACAGCGGTGCGATCACGGTGGGGAACAGCACCATCATCAAGAGCTGGAAGCCGCTCCACACCAGCCAGGCGTAGAACCACCAGAGCGCGCCGGACTTGTCCATCAGGGTCAGCACGACCCAGGCCAGGGGCAGGCCGATGGCGGCGCCGAGCAGCACGCCCTTGGCGATATCGGCGAAGAACAGGCCAGGGGTCATCTTGTTGAAGCCGAAGCGCTGCTCGATGCCAAATTGTTTGTAATAGTCGAAGGGCAGGTCGACCAGTCCGGAGATAGTTGCAAATGCAACGATCAGGGCCAGTTGAAAGGCCATGCCGGGGCCGGTGAGGGGCAGCAGGGCGCTCGAGAGCCATTGCAGGCCGCCCAGCAGGGTGAAGCCGATCAGCAAGGCGCTGCTCACGAGCAGGCCGACGAGGCCGAAACGGGTCTTGGCCACCGTGTAATCGGCCGCCTTCTGGTGCGCTTCCAGGGCGATGGTGGCGGCAAATTCGCCGGGCACGCTGGCGCGGTGGGCCATGACGTGGCGCATATGCCGTCCGGCCAGCCAGAAACGCAGGACCAGGGTCAGGGTGAAGAAAGTGACAAACAAAATCGAAAACGCGAGTGAATACATTCCGTGCCTGTGAGAAAATGTCGCAATTAATTAGGCCAAGAGAGAATTATGTCACAAGCGACCGAAATCCCCGCAGCGGCAGCCGTCCAGCGCCCGAATGAGTTCAACCTCGTGTGGGTCGACATGGAGATGACCGGGCTCGATCCGGACAATGACCGCATCATCGAAGTGGCCGTCGTCGTCACCGACATGCACCTGAACATCCTGGCCGAGGGGCCCGTGTTCGCGATCCACCAGTCCGATGCCACGCTCGACAAGATGGATGCCTGGAACAAGGGCACGCACGGGCGCTCGGGCCTGATCGAGCGCGTCAAGGCCTCGACGGTGACGGAGGCCGATGCGGAAAGCGCGCTGATCGCCTTCCTGAAGAACTTTGTCCCGGCCGGCAAGTCGCCCATGTGCGGCAACACGATCTGCCAGGACCGCCGCTTCATGGCGCGCGGCATGCCCAAGCTCGAAGCGTTCTTCCATTACCGAAACCTGGACGTGTCGACGCTCAAGGAATTGTGCAAGCGCTGGAAGCCCGAGCTGGCCTCCGGCTTCAAGAAGCACCAGAAGCACACGGCGCTGGCCGACATCATCGAGTCGGTCGAAGAGCTGCGCTACTACCGCGAGCATTTCATCAAGCTGTAAGCGGGGACGGCGCAGCATCAGTGTGCTCGTCGGCGCGAGCGCTGCGCGTTTTCCACCAGGACCAAGGCTTCGCGCAGCGCTGCGGCCATCGCCTGGCTCGCTTCCATCATCGCTTGCGTGGGTGTTGGCGCCGGGACCGCGCTGCTTCCTAACAATTCCTTGCGCAAGGAACATGCGGTGTGCCAGCGGTCCTGTCCTGCGAGGCGCACCATCAGGGTGCTCCAGGCATTGCGGCCGGGCCCGCATTCAGCACGCGTAAATTGATGCGGTGACATGGGCAAGCCCTGGAAAATGATACGGTTGCCCTTCACCTCAGCGCACAAGCCGCTCTTGCCGCTACGGGCGCGCAAGTGGCTGCCATCGGGCAGGAACAGACATTTCCATTGGTAGCCGTTACGGCTCGCGTCGGTCACGGCGTGCGCCGCCGCGCGTGTGTGCGCCATCCAATCCTCCAGCGCCTGGATAAACACTTCCTGCATCGTGAGGTTGGAATAGGTGCGCCGATGGGCCTGGACCGCCAAGTAGAGGGCAGTGGGGATAGTTACTGGTATGCCGTGTATGAGTTTCATTCTCTTTTTCCTTCGCTTTTGATCTCTTTTCGTGCCACGTACTTTATTTAGACCTATGCGGTCGGGGGAAAGTTCGGCAGCTCGGTAAAAAGAAAGCGACAAAAAGAGAAGAAAAAGGAGAAGAATCGGCACTAGGGGCGGCTACGCGCAGACCCCCCCTGTGGTGTGGCGCTTACTTTGCGTCGAGGAAGGCTGCCACTTCAGCCTGGAAGCGGGCCGGCTGGTCCCACATGAGGAAGTGGGCGGCGTCCGGAATATAGCTAAGCTTGACGCCGCCCAGCTGGGCGTAGGCGCTCTTGTAGAAGGCGGCAAACTGCGCTTCGTTGAAGGGCAGGCCTTTCGGGATCACGTACAGCACGCTGGCCGGCACGACGATGTTGTGCAGTTCGGGCGTGAGGTCGGTGACGATCAGCTCGTGGTAGGCGCGCGCCGACACGTCCTGCACGCTGGTGTTCGAATCCTCGACCGCGCCGGCGCGCATCGACTCGGTATTGATCATGCCCTTCAGCGTGTTCTCGGCATTGGCGCGCCGCGCCACTGGATCTTCCGTGCGCATGCGCGCGACGATGGCGTCGGCCGTCGGCTTGATGCTCTCGGCCGTGGTGCCGGGTTTGCCAAACAGCTGGCCGAGGAAGGGCAGCATGTCCACCACCATCAGCTTCGACACCGCCTGCGGGTGGCGCGCGGCGACCATCAGGGCGATCGAGCCGCCCATCGAGTGGCCGATGATGGCCGGCTTGTCCAGGCCCGCGACGCCGATATAGCGCGCCACTTCTTCAGCCACCGGCGCCGACACGAGGCCTTCGGCATTGGCGCCGGCGGGGCGGCCGGCGAAACCGTTGACGTGCACGAGGTGGTAGCGGTGGCCCGGCACGGCCTTGAGCAATTCGGCCCACACGCGCGGCGAGGAATTCAAACCCGGCACCAGCACCACGTCGCTGCCGCTGCCGACCGTCTGCACGCTGATGCGCTCGGAGGCGAAAGGCGCGGCCAGGGCCAGCGGCGACAGGGAGAGGACGAGGGCGGCGGCGAGCAGGCCGCGGCGCAGGGGCGATGTCAAGTTCATTAGATTGCCTTTCAAGCAAAAAAATGCAGCATACGCGATTTGGGCCCCATTGTGAAAAAGTGTGACTCTTTTGCGGCCTGCGATCCTGTATCGTGATATTACATTTTTCCTAATATTTCGAGAAAAATCAACACATCCTTGCGCCCATAATGGCGCGACCACCCATCCAGAGAGACCCCACATGAACTACCTGCCCGTTTTCCTCGCCGCCGCCACCCTTCTTTGCGGTTGCGCCGGCATGTCCACGCCGGCCAATGGCGAGAGCGCCCAGGAAGCGCCCGAATACCGCACCGGCAGCATCATTGCCAAGAAGAAGGCCAAGACCGAGGACGGCGTGCGCAGCGTCGACGCTTCGGCGCTTGACGAGGTCCAGCGCAACAGCGCCTTGCCGATAAAATGAATGGGCCGATCACCTTCACGGTCAGCTACACGCTGCCGGAATATCTGAGCTTCGTGCGCGAGCACCTGCCGGTGATGGCGGCCGCGCGCGGCCGGCCGCGCCTGCCCGGCTGGGCGCGCGTCGCGGCGCTATGGGGCGCGCGCCTGGCCTTCCGCTACAAGAAGCGCAAGATGCCCGTGTGCGCCTTCGTCATCGACGACGAGCGCATCGTGCGCACCAGCGCGGCCGGCGTGCAGGAGTATGCCTGGTCGCAGGTCGAGCAGCTGCACGCCTACAGTGCCGGCTATTTGCTGGCCCTGCCCAAGGGCGCGCTGCCCTTGCCTTACCGTTGTTTGTCGGCTGCGCAGATCGCGCGCATCGCGCAGCTGTACGCGGCGCGCGCCGGCCTCACGCCAGGCTTGACATCAGGCGCGTGACGCCGCCAGTGGCAAAGGTGGGCACGTCGGCGCGCACCTTGGCCCAGGCGGCGCTGCCGAACTGGGCGTTCATCTGTTCCTGCGATTCGAACCACGCTTCAAACACGCGGTGGAACAGGGGCGCGGCGCCGTCCGCCGTGGGCAGGCAGCGCGACGCTTCGTAGCGGCTCAGGCCCGCCGCGGCCACCAGTGGCATGTGTACCTCGAGGTAATGCTTCTCGAAGGCGGCCGGATCCTTCGGCATGCCGTACAGGACGGTGTATTTGATCTTCGCCGAAGCCTGGGCGAGAGCCGGTGGCGCGGCGACCAGGCCGGCGCATGCCAGCGCTGAAAGGGAAAGCGAGGTCCTTCTGTCCATGCTGTTCTCCTGAGTAGGTGGGCGCACCCAATATACCCGCCATGCATATATTTCGCTATATATTTGATAATTATTGCGCTATCATCCCCGCCAGCCCGGAACATACCGGCGCGTCAAACAGAGGGGGTGCTGACAATGGTCTTCAACTCGCTGACCTTCGTGGTCTTCTTTGCCTTCGTCCTGGCCATGCACGCGCTGCCGCTGCCGTGGCGCACCAGGAAAATCAACCTGCTGCTCGCTTCCTACCTGTTCTACGCGGCCTGGAATCCGCCCTTCGTGATCCTGCTGTGGATCTCCACCGTCATCGACTGGTATGCGGCCCAGAAGCTGGTCCATGCGACCGGCCCGGCGCGCCGGCGCGCCTGGATGCTGCTCTCGGTGGTGGCCAACCTGGGCATGCTGTTCTACTTCAAATACGGCACTTTCCTGCTCGATAATTTCACCGTGCTGGCCGGCGCGCTCGGCATCGCTTACACGGCGCCGGCCTTCGACATCGTGCTGCCGGTGGGGATCTCCTTCTACACCTTCGCGACGATGTCGTATACGCTCGACGTCTACCTGGGGCGGGCCGCGCCGGCCAAAAACTTCCTCGACTACGCGCTGTTCGTCACCTTCTTTCCCCACCTGGTGGCCGGCCCCATCATGCGCCCGACCGAGCTGGTGCCGCAGTTCGCCAGCGAGCGGCGCGCCACCCCGGCCATGCTGCGTTTCGGCCTGGCCCTGATGACGCTGGGCCTGTTCCAGAAGGTGGTGCTGGCCGACAGCTTCCTGGCCAAGGCGGCCGAGAAAATCTACGATGGCCACGACGCGCCGGGCATGCTCGACGCGTGGATCGGCACGCTGGCCTTTTCGGGCCAGATCTTCTGCGACTTCGCCGGCTATTCGACGACGGCCATCGGCGCGGCCCTGTGCCTGGGCTTCGCCATGCCCGACAACTTCCGCTTTCCCTACGCGGCGGTGGGCTTCTCGGATTTCTGGCGGCGCTGGCACATCACCTTGTCGGCCTGGCTGCGCGACTACCTGTACATCCCGCTCGGGGGCAACCGCCATGGCGAAGGACGCACCTACCTGGCCCTGATGGTGACGATGCTGCTCGGCGGCCTGTGGCATGGCGCCAGCTGGGCTTTCGTCGTGTGGGGCGGCCTGCATGGCTGCTACCTGGCCATCGAGCGCTTGCTGCGCGCGCGCTTTGCCAGCTACCGTCCCGGCCCGCTGGCCCTGCTGGGCCTCGGTTTGCTGACCTATGTGCTGGTCAACGTGACCTGGGTGTTCTTCCGCGCCCACAGCTTCGCCGGGGCCTGGTCGGTCCTGGGCGGCATGGCCGGCGCCAACGGCGCGGCCAAGCCGATCCTGACGACGGCGCTGGTCGCCTGCACCGCCGCCATCGTCACCGCCCTGGTGACGGCGCACTGGTGCATGCGCACCCGCACGCTCGAGAGTGTCGTCGCGCGCGCCCCGGCCATGCTGGTGGCCGTCGTGTGGGCCGCCATGGCCTTTGCCATCATCATCGCCCAGGGAGAAGGCAATGCATTCATCTATTTCCAGTTTTGAGCGTCCCGGTTTCGTGCGCCGGACCGCCTCGGACCGCCCCGGCGTGGCCCAGCCGGTGCCCGAGCGCGATGTGCCGGACCAGCCATGGCACCGCATCGCGATCGTCGCCCTGGTCCTGCTGGTGCTGCTGATGGCCGGCTGGGAAGCCTACTGGCGCGACTTCGGCGCCGTGCCCGGCTACTACAACGACGCGGCCCACTGGTCGGCCCAGCGCCACCGCATCAACCGGGGCGAGGGCGGCAAGACCGTGCTGACCGGTTCTTCGCGCGTGCTGTTTGACGTCCAGCTCGACGTGTGGGAACAGGTCACCGGCGAGCGCCCGATCCAGCTGGCGCTCGAAGGCACGTCGCCCCTGCCCGTGATCGAGGGCCTGGCCGAGGACCCCGACTTCACCGGCAAGCTGGTGGTGGGCGTGACGCCGGGCCTGTTCTTTTCCGGCTTCACCTTCCGCGCCAATGTGTTCGACTACACCCGGCGCGAAGGGCCGTCGCAGCGCATCGGCCACTGGCTCTCGGTGCACCTGATCGAACCGTATTTCGCCTTCTTCGACGCCGACTTCGCCCTCGGCACGGTGGTGCTGCGCCAGGACTGGCCGGCGCGCGAAGGCCTGCATGCAAGCATCAATGTGCGCAAGCTGATGGTGCAGCAGGACCCGGACCGCAACGCCCATTTGTGGCGCAAGGTCGAAACCGACATCGCCTACCGCAACTGGTGCCGCATGATCTGGTCGCAGTATCTCGACAGCCTGCCCCCGCCCATGGCCACGCCCGCGCGCAAGAAGGCCGTGATCGAGGCGCAGGTGGCGCGCGCCGTGGCGGCGCTGGCCAAGCTGCGCGCGCGCGGTGTCAAGGTGGTGTTTTTGCGCTCGCCCTCGGTGGGCGACTACTACGCCTCGGAGCAGAAGTTCTTCGCGCGCGGCGAAACCTGGGAGCCGCTGCTGGCGGCGACGAAAGCGCCGGGCGTGCACTTCGACGACTACCCGCAGCTGCAAGGCTATGAGCTGCCCGAGTGGTCGCACATGACGCAGGCCGACGCGCGCCGCTACACGGCCCAACTGGCGCCCTTGCTGGCCAACGCCCTCAGGTAGGGTGGGCGCGCGCGCCCACGCGCCAGCGGCGCCAGCGCCCCAGCACAGCGCGCCAGCGCGCCAGCAGTCCTGGCGGCGCATCGGTGCGCACCAGGTCGCAGTCAATGTGCGTACCGAGGTTGGTGGTAAGGGCCAAGCGCAAACGCGTGCGCGAGCGCTGCCCGGTGATGTCGGCATACAGGGGAATGCGCACGCCAGCCTCGAACAGGCCGTGCAGCTTTTCCCACGGTTCGGGCAAGCCCGTCTCGGGATGCAGGGGCGCGATCCAGGGGGTGCGGAAGGCCAGTTCGCCCTCGGCCGGCGCGGCGATGCCAGCCAGCAGGGACGGCACTTTCGGATCGGCGCTGCGCAAGGTGGCCTGGCCGAGCCACTGCGCGCTCTGCTCATCGAGCTCGAGCGTGACGGTGCCGCTGCCGGCACCGCTGTAGCTGCCGCGCCACTGGCTCATTACTGCTCGGCGCCGTGGCACTTCTTGAACTTCTTGCCGCTGCCGCAAGGACAGTCGTCATTGCGCCCGACCTTGGGCTCCTCGCGCACCAGGGTCTGTACCGGCGCCTTGCGCAGCGGCACCCAGAAGCGCTGGATGGCCGGCAGGTTGGCCTCGATTTCCAGGGCCAGCTTGTGGCCCTTGGCGGGCGTATCGACCTGGGACAGTTCCTCTTCCTCGATCTCGTCGGCGCCGAGCAGGTAGAGCGGGTGCATCAGCGGCGCGATGTCGGACGCCCAGATCGGGTCCCAGGAACCGGGACGCAATTCCATGCCTTCCCAAAAGCCCCAGCACCACGCTTCGGCGTCGATCAGGGTCGCGCCTTCGTGCTCGTGCTCGCAGAACAGCGGCTCGAATTCCTTGGGCGCGACCTCGAAGGTGACCAGCACCTCGTTCATGAAGCGCATGATCAGGTTGACGATGCGCTCTTCTTCCTTGGCGTTCTTGAACGCCGGGATGGCCGTGTCGTCGTCGCCCCACACCTTGGGCAGCCATTCGGCCGGCATGATCGGCTCAGGACCGATGGCGATCGCCGTCAGGTAGCCGTGCAGCGTGTCCATCGTCATGGCGTCGTCGGGGCTGCGCTCGGACAGCAGAAACTGGTCGAGTTCGTTGAATTCTTTTTCGGTGAGGGGCTGGTCGAGTTGCATGGCGGGCTTTGCTGGGAATGAAGCCGCTAGTTTAACGCTTACGCCCCCGCGCGGGGGTGAAACTTGCGCGGGGGCGCCGGGGATCAGTGCACCTGCAGCGGCGCGACCTTGCCCTGGTTGCCTTCCTGGTAGTCCTTGCCGCCGATCTGGCTGACCATTTTCTCGGACTTCGTCTGCGGGATGCGGCTGCCGGTGATGGTGTAGTCTTTCGGCAGCGGCGTGCCGGCGGCCGACAGGACCGGTTCCTGGGTGGCGAGGGGCTCGGTGCTGGCGCAGCCGGACAGGCCGGCGGCGACGGCGGCGATGCAAAGAAGTGATTTCATGGTCATTCCTTTCTTAGTTGGGTGAACGGCGGGCCGGGATACGGCTGCCGGTCATGGGCTCATTCTCATGCGAGGATTTGGCATCGGCCGGCGCAGTGTCGGCAGTGGTATCGACAGTAGCGCAAGCGGTCAGACCGACAGCGAACAGGAACAGAACACAGCTCAGAACAGCTTTCATGATACTCCAGACAAAAAGGGAAAAGAGGGGCCCGGGTCGGGCTGGTGCTTGCCTGGCCGCAGGGGTACTCGGCCGGGGCGTCACCATGATATTTCAAAAAAGACATCTGTGCATAAATTAACATGTTTTTTTTGAGACATGCCGCTGCGGGACAGCATACCGGGAAGGCCCGCGCCCGTTTGTAGAAAATTGTAGCGCCGCGCGGCGGGTACAATGGCGCCATGACGCCATCGCCCACCGCCCCGCAGCACCCCTTCGCCGCCCTCGGCCCCGACACCGTCGTCGACGCCTTGGCCGCGGTCGGCCTGTACGGTGACGGCCGCCTGCTGGCCCTGAACAGCTACGAAAACCGGGTCTACCAGGCCGGCATGGAAGAGGGCCCGCCGGTCGTCGTCAAGTTCTACCGCCCGGCGCGCTGGACCGACAGTGCCATCGTCGAGGAACACGCCTTCGTGGCCGAACTGGCGCAGCAGGAGATTCCCGTGGTGCCGGCCCTGACCATCGGCGGGGCCACCTTGCACAGCCACGCCGGTTTCCGCTTCGCCGTCTTCCCCCGCCGCGGCGGGCGCGCGCCCGAGCTCGACGACCCGGCCACGCTCGAGTGGCTGGGCCGCTTCATCGGCCGCATCCACGCCGTCGGCGCCCAGGGCCGCTATGCCGAGCGCCCGGCCCTCGACATCGACACGTTCGGGCGCGAGCCGCGCGACTTTGTCGTCGCCAACGGCTTCATCCCGTCCGACCTGATGGCCGCCTACACCAGCGTGGCCGCCCAGGCCCTCGAGGGCGTCGAGCGCTGTTATGCGCGCGCCGGCGCCACGCCGCTGTTGCGCCTGCACGGCGACTGCCACGGCGGCAACGTGCTGTGGACGCCCGACGGCCCCCATTTCGTCGACTTCGACGACAGCCGCATGGGCCCGGCCATCCAGGACCTGTGGATGCTGCTCTCGGGGGAGCGCAGCGACATGGTGCGCCAGCTCGCCGATGTGCTGGCCGGTTATGAAGACTTCTGTGACTTCGACCCGCGCCAGCTTTACCTGGTCGAAGCGCTGCGCACCTTGCGCCTGCTGCACTACGCCGCCTGGCTGGCACGGCGCTGGGACGACCCGGCCTTCCCGGTCGCCTTCCCCTGGTTCAATACCCAGCACTACTGGCAGGCGCGCATCCTCGAATTGCGCGAACAGGTCGCCCTGATGGACGAAGCGCCCCTGTGGCCGGTCTGAAGCACTGAATTGGGGCCCTTTCCCCGCTCTGCTCGGGCCTCTGGCGGGGACGCGCGCCCCCGATAATCATCGTCACGAGCAATCCTTTGCGAGAACGACGATGGAAACTGCAGCAGCGATGTACGACGCCCCCGTGGCGGCCAACGAGCCGGTCGCGCCCGGCCGCGCCAAGTCCGAAATGCGCGCCATCCACGAAGCGATCGCCCGCGTCGAAGCCGAGGCCAAAGCTTCCTGCGCCGCCGAGAGCCGCGCCCACGCCGAAGCGCGCGCGCGCGGCCTGGCCGAAGAGCGCGCCGCGCTCGACGCCGCCGCCGCCGCCGCCGCCCTGGCCAATGCCCAGGCCTCGGAAGAGGCGATCGAAGCGAACCGCGACCGCCTCGAAATCCTGCGCACGGCCGCCGCCGCCAGCGCCGCCCGCCTCGACGCGGTGCGCCAGGAGACGGCCGAACTGCGCGCCCGCGTCGAATCCGACACCCAGACTCGCCTGGCCCTGGAAGCGCGCGCCCGCGCCGACGAAGAGGCGCGCCGCCAGGCCGCCTTGCAACTGGAACAGGAAGCGCGCCTGGCCGCCGCAGCGGCCCAGGCCGAACAGGCCCTGCTCGACGAAACCGAACAGGCGCGCCAGCACACGCTCGAGCGCGTCGCCGCCGTGCACGCCGCGCGCGAAGAAGTGAGCTACGTGGCCAGCACCGACGCCCGCGTGGCGACCATGGCGCGCGAGCGCGAGCGCCAGGCCAAGGGGGCGCGCCAGACCGCCACCTTGCTGGCCGAAGCCGAAAGCGAAGCGCTCGAACTGACCGTGCAGCGCGAGCGCGCCGACCAGCTGGCCCTGGCCGCCGCCTTTGCCCGCGCCGAAGCCGAAGCGCGCGCCCTCGAAGAAGCGCGCGCCCTGGCCCACCTGGAGCAGGAACGCGAAGCGATCGCCATCGCCCACGCCGAATCCGAGCGCGCCGCCGCCACCTCGCTGCACCGCCGCCTGCAGGCCGAGAAGGAAGTGCGCGACATCATCACCCACCGCGAGCGCGTCGAACAGATGGCCGCCGCCGGCGCCGAAGCCCGGCGCGACGCCGAAGCGCGCATCCTCGCCGCTACCGAGTCGCGCATCGACGCCGACCGCCAGCTGCGCGAAGTCGCCATCGAGCGCGCGCTGGCCGAAGAACAGGCCGGCGCCCACGTGCAGGCCCGCTACGACGCCGAAGCGGCCGCCTTGGCTGCCGTGCTCGAACAGCGCGCCGCCGACGCCGCTGCCGCTGCCGCCGCCGACGCCGAAACCGAACAGGCGCGCCGCGCGCGCGCCCTCGCTGACGAGCGCGCCGCCCACGCCGCCGCCGCCGCCCAGTACGCCAGCGAACAGAACGCCGCCGAACAGGCCGCCGTCGGCGCCATCGCCGAGCAGGTGCGCCTGCAAGGCCTGGGCGCCGAGATCGCCTCGCGCAAGGCCAATGAAGCGGGCCGCGCCGCCGAACTCGAACGCGAACGGGTGCGCGAAGAAGAAATCGCCCTGCTGCGCGCCCAGGAAAAGCAGGGCGCCGAGCGCGCCCTGATGGACGCTGCCGCCGCGCGCGCCGCCGCCGACGCCGAACACACGGCCCTGTTGCACACCCAGGCCGAGGCCGAGCGGCGCGCCGCCCAGGCCCGCATCGATGAAGTCGAAGCGACCCGCGTGCTGGCCGAGGCCGCCGTGGCCCAGGCGCGCGTGGCCGAACAACTGGCCCAGGCCCAGGCCGAACGCGCCGCGTCCGAGCAAGCGCGCCTGGCCCTGGCCGAACAGGTGCTGGCCGTCGAACGCGCTGCCGCCGATGCCGAGCGCATCAGCGTCGCCCAGACCGAGCAGCAGCTCTTGATCGCGCGCCACCAGGCCGCCGCCGAAGAACGCGCCGGCCAGGCCATCGCCGCGCGCATCGCCGCCGAACAGGCCGCCTGCCAGGCCGCGAAGGTGCGCGCCGACGCCGAACAGCAGCAGGCCGAACTGGCCCGCCAGAGCGAAGCGGCCGCCACCCTGGCCGCCCAGGCCGCCGTCGACAAGCGCGAAGCCCAGCGCGCGCTGCTCGACGCGGCCCAGGCCCACGCCGAGATGCAGCGCAAGGTCGCCGCCACCACCGCCGCCATGGCCACGGCCAAGCAAAGCTCGCTGGCCGAGGAGACGCGCAAGCTCTCCTGCGCCCTGTCCGCATCGATGACGCGCGACGTGCTCGAGCGCGTCGCCCAGGGGGCCGACACGGCCGGCGTCTGGCGCGCGCGCTGAGACGGGAATAAGATGGCGTATGACCGCCATCGCCCGCCTGCTCGCCGTGCTGTTTGTAATGACGCTGCCCGCCCGGGCCGCCGATTTGCTGGTGCTGGTCGATACCGGCACCGACATGCCGATGGCGCGTTTCGACCATGGCCGCCTGCTCGAAGGCATCCACAAGGACTTTGGCGAAGCGCTCGCCGGCGCGCTGGGACGCACGGCGCGCTTCGTGACGTATCCGCGCAAGCGCATCGAACGGGCCCTGGCCAGTGGCGAGGGCGACCTCTTGTGCGGCTATGTGCCCGAATGGCTCTCCGGCAGCTATACCTGGAGCGACCCTTTCCTGCCGATCACCGAGGTGCTGGTCACGCCGGCCAGTGTGGCGCGCCCGGCCAGCCTGGCCGATGTGGCCGGTCAGCGCCTGGGCACGGTGCTCGGCTACTACCATCCCGAACTGGAAGCGGCGCTGGGCAAGGGTTTCGTGCGTGAAAACGGCCCGAACGCCCTGATCAACCTGCAAAAGCTGGCGGCCGGGCGCGTGCAGCACGCGGTGACGGACCTAGCCCTGATCGAGTACTACCGCAAGACGGGGGTGCTGACGCTGGCGCTGCACCCACCGCTGCCGGTCAAGCATTACATGGGGCAGTGCGCGCTCTCGCCGCTGGGCCAGGTGACGCTGGCCGAGGTCAACGGCGCGATCGCCGTGCTGTTGCGCGACGGTGCCATCAGCGCCATCGCCGCCAAATACCGCTGAATAAAAAAAGGGGTCAAACCGGCATCCAACCGGGGTCTGACCACGATTCCAAAGCAACTTTTGCCTGCAAAAG
>JAZJYP010000348.1:0-7746 GCA_040390345.1 Pseudomonadota bacterium
TCCAGTTGCCGGGTTTGACCCCGAATTGCTTTGTCAAGTTGCCGGGTTTGACCCCGACCTTAGATGTAGTAGGCGGTCGTCGTCATGACTTTGGCCATCACGGCCATGGCGGCTTTGACCGGTGCGGGCGCTTCGAGGGCGCCCATGTCCCTGGCGGCGGCGCCATGGGCGATTTCGTCGTCGCGCATTTTTTCAACGATGGCGCGCGACTTGGCGTCCTGCTCGGGCAACAAATCGAGGTGGCTGTTCAGGTGCACTTCGACCTGGCGCTCCGTTTCGGCCACAAAACCGAGGCTGCGCGCGTCGCCCAGGTGGGCCGCCACCGTGCCCATCGCATAAGCGCCCGCATACCACAGGGGATTGAGCAGGCTCGGCTGCGAACCCAGCTCGGCCAGGCGCTGCGCCGTCCAGGCCAGGTGGTCTTCCTCTTCGCGCCCGGCCTGCTCGAACTGCGCGCGCATTTCGGCGCTGCGCGCGAAACGGGCCTGGGAGTCGTACAGGGCCTGGGCGCATACTTCGCCCACATGGTTCACGCGCATCAGGCCAGCGGCGTGGCGCTGCTCGCGCGCGTCGAGCGCGCCATCGGCCGCATGCATGGCCGGCGTCGCCCGTGAGGCCGAGGCCACGCCGGCGATCACGCGCAGGGCCTTGTCCATGCCCACAATCAGCTGGTCCAGGGGATTGACGTCGCGGCGCTTCATGATGGTTCCAGTGGAAATTCAGGGGAAGCGACCATTATACGGCGGCAGGCTTTTGCCGTTCAATCCAGTCGGCCACAGGACCTTCGACCTCGATGCCCGAAATATTCTTGGCCACGCCCAGGTTCAACGACAGCAGGAAGGGAATCATCTCCAGCGGTACCTGGGGACAGTATTCGGCAAAGGCATCGAGGAAGCGGCGCGATTCGATCACGGCCATCACTTTTTCGCCGCTCATGAACTGCAGCACGCTGGTGATGCTGTGGCCCTTGCCAAGCGAGTGGTAGATGAAGCGGTTGAAATCGCGATCGATCTTCTTGAAATCGAGCGTCTCGGGCGTCATCAGCCCGGCCAGGTAGTACAGGCCCAGGGCGACGCGGAAGAATCCGGTCGACTCGACGGCACTCTGGCCGCAGCGGGTCACGGCGAGGACATTGTCCTTGATCTTGCTATCCATACGGGCATTATCCACATTTTCCCGTCCGATTGGGGCCGTCACGACTTGCACTGGTGAAATTGAGCGTGTACTCTTGGTTTTTTCGCAAGCCCGGCGCCCCGTCTCCAGCACCGGGCCGGTGGCCGACTGGTCACGGCTTTTTGCAATCTGGACGCCGCAATCTGCCGTGCATCGCACACTGCTGCCCCTGTGCCAGTAAATTTAATACAATGCAACTGTGAAAAAGGCGCGCTGGCGCTCGCAACAGACTCTGGAGTCCTGAATGGAATTACGCATCCGCAACCTGTCCAAGACCTATGCCAATGGCGTGGTCGCGCTGGACAAGGTCTCGCTCACCATCCCCACCGGGATGTTCGGCTTGCTCGGCCCCAACGGCGCCGGCAAGTCGACGCTGATGCGCACCCTTGCCACCTTGCAGGAATGCGATTCCGGCTCGGTCTTCCTGGATGAACTGGACGTGCTCGACGAAAAGGATGAAATCCGCCGCCTGCTCGGCTACCTGCCCCAGGACTTCGGCGTCTACCCGAAAGTGACCGCTTACGAATTGCTCGACCATTTTGCCCAGTTGAAGGGCTTGTCGAACCAGGCGCGCCGGCGCGAAGTGGTCGACGGCCTGCTCCAGCAGACCAATCTGTTCGACGTGCGCCACCAGCGCCTGGGCGGCTTCTCGGGCGGCATGCGCCAGCGCTTCGGCATCGCGCAGGCGCTCTTGGGCGACCCGCAGCTGATCATCGTCGACGAGCCCACCGCCGGCCTGGACCCGCAGGAACGGGTGCGCTTCCACAACCTGCTGTCCGATATTTCCGAAGACAAGACCGTGCTGCTGTCGACCCACATCGTCTCCGACGTGGCCGACCTGTGTTCGAACATGGCCATCATCAACAAGGGCCACGTGCTGCTGACGGGCGAGCCGCAAAAGCTGATCGAGGCCATCGACGGCAAGATCTGGGCGCGCGTCGTGGCCAAGCAGGACCTGGCCATGTACCAGCGCGAGCACGCCGTCATCTCGACCCGCCTGCTGTCCGGGCGCACCCTGATCCACGTCTACGCCGACCTCGATCCGGGCGACGATTTCGACGCCATTCCCGGCGACCTGGAAGACGTCTACTTCGCCACCATCGCCGGCCGCCACGCCGCCGCTGTGCGCATCTAGGTGAAGACCATGCTGGCCATCATGCGCTTTGAAGCCCGGCAGCGCCTGAAGATGCTGTCGACCTGGGTGTACTTCGCGATGTTCCTGGCGCTGGCCCTGCTGTGGATGGCCGCCGCCGGCGGTGTCTTCAAGGAAGCCTACGTCACCTTCGGCGGCAAGGTGCACATCAACGCGCCGCGCTCGATCGAGTCCACCGTCGCCTTCCTCGGTTCGCTCGGCGTCATCGTCGTCGCGGCCATGATGGGCCGCTCGGTGCAGCAAGACTTCGAGTACGACATGCACCATTTCTTCTTCAGCGCGCCGATCCGCAAGGCCGACTATGTGTTCGGGCGCTTCTTCGGCGCCATGAGCGCGCTGGCCGTGGTCTTCACCAGCATCCTGCTGGGCGCCTGGCTGGGCACCTATATCCCCGGCGTCGATCCCGACAAGCTGGGCACAGCCACGCCGCTGATGTACCTGCTGCCCTACACGCGACTGGTGCTGCCCAACCTGTTCATCTTCGGTTCGATCTTCTTTGTCGTCGCCGCGCTATCGCGCCGCATGCTGCCCGTCTATGTGGCCAGCGTCGTCATGCTGATCGGTTACATGATCGCCCCCTCGCTGGCCCAGGACCTTGATTTCAAGACCCTGGCCGCGCTGATGGACCCCTTTGGTACGATGGCCCTGCGCCGCCTCACCGAATACTGGACCGTCACCGACAAGAACACGCTGATGGTGCCGTTCGAAGGCGTCTACCTGCTCAATCGCCTGATCTGGATGGGCTTTAGCCTGGTGGTGCTGCTGCTCGGTTACTGGCGCTTCCATTTCATCAGCAATGTCGACAGCCGCGCCGGCCACGGCGAAGGCGAGACCCCGGTCTACCTGTCGCAGGCGGCCGCCAACACGGCCGAAAAACCCGACTTCCAGGGCCGCAGCCTGGGCATGCTGCTCTTGAAATCGTGCTGGTTCAACCTGCGCGAATCGGTCAAGAACGTCTACTTCGTCGTCATCGCCCTGGCCGGCGTGCTGTCCGTGTTCGCCACCTCGATCGACATGGGGTCCTACTACGGCACCGCGACCCTGCCCGCCACCTACAAGGTGCTGGAGTTGATCGCCGATATCTCCTCGCTGTTCATGCTCATCATCACCACCTTCTACGCGGGGGAACTGGTGTGGCGCGAACGCGAAGCGCACATGGCGCAAATGCTCGACGCCCTGCCCGTGCCCAGCTGGCTGCCCCTGGTGGGCAAGACCACGGGCCTGATCGGCCTGCAGGCGGTGATGCTGTTCGTGCTGATGATCTGCGGGATCCTGATCCAGGCCTTCAAGGGCTACTTCACTTTCGAAATCGGCCTGTACCTGCAGTCGCTGTTCCTGATCCAGCTGCCCCAGTACGCCCTGATCGCCATGCTGGCCGTGGCCCTGCAGGTGCTGATCAACCATAAATACCTGGCCTACTTCGCGATGATCCTGTACTACGTCGCGACGATCACCTTCAGTTCCCTGGGCCTGGACCATCCGATGGTCCTGTACGCGACCTCGCCACAGTTCCAGTATTCGGCCATGAACGGCTGGGGCCACTACCTGCTGCGCGAACGCTGGTTCGAACTGTACTGGGGCGGCTTTGCGCTGATGCTGATGACCGCTTCGCTGGTATTCTGGCCGCGCGGCTGCAACGCCGAGCTGGGCAGCCGCCTGCAGCTGGCGCGCCGCAACCTGTCGGTGCCGGTGCTGGCCAGCTTCGCGCTCGGCCTGGCCATCTTTGCCGGTGCCGGCACGGTGCTGTACTACCACCTTCACGTATGCGGCAACTTCCAGACCACCTACCAGCGCGACGAAGAGCGCGCCCAGTACGAACTGCGCTACAAGAAGCTGGCCGACATCGCCCAGCCCCGCATCACCGACGTGCAGGTCAAGGTCGATATCGTGCCCGAGTCGCGCAGCCTGTATGTCAAGGGCGTCTACGACCTGCACAACAAGGGCAGCGCGCCCATCAGCGAAATCTACATCCAGGAAGACCGCAACGCCGCCATCCGCGCACTGCGCTTCGGCCAGAAGGTGCGCCACCTGGTGGACGACAAGCAGCGCGGCTTCTACGGCTACAAATTGAGCAACCCGTTGCCCGCTGGCGCGCACATGAAGCTCGAATTCGACCTCGCCTTTGAACCTGGCGGCATCTTCGGCATCGGCCAGGACACGCCGGTGGTGGGCAACGGCACCTTCTTCAGCAATGCCTACATGCCGCACATCGGCTACCAGCAAGGCGCCGAGCTGCAGGACGACCGCGACCGCAAGAAGCACGGCCTGACGCCGAAAGAGCGCGCCCTGCCGCGCGACGACCGCAAGGGCCTGGCCGACAACTACATCAGCAACGACGCGGACTGGGTCGGCTTCGACGCCGTCGTCAGCACCAGCAGCGACCAGGTTGCCGTGGCCCCGGGCACGCTGGACCGCGAATGGACCGAGAAGGGCCGGCGCTACTTCCACTACAAGATGGACAAGCCGATCCTCAATTTCTACTCCTTCCAGTCGGCCCGCTATGAAGTGCGCAACGACCGCTGGGAAGACGTCGCCATCGAGGTCTACTACCAGCCCGGCCACGACTACAATATCGACCGCATGGTGCGCGGCGTGAAAACTTCGCTCGACTACTACACGCGCAACTTCAGCCCCTACCAGCACAAGGTGGTGCGCATCGTCGAATTCCCGCGCTACGCCCTGTATGCGCAATCGTTCCCGAACACGATTCCGTATTCGGAAGGCGTGGGCTTCATCGCCAAGGTCGACGACAAGAATCCGAAAGACGTCGACTATCCCTTCTACGTGACCGCGCACGAAGTGGCGCACCAGTGGTGGGCGCACCAGATCGTCGGCGGCAATACGCGTGGCAGCACGGTGCTGTCCGAAACGCTGGCCGAATATTCGGCCCTGATGGTGATGAAGAAGACGGTCGGCCCGGACAAGATGCGCCGCTTCCTGCGCTATGACCTCGAGCGCTACCTGCTGGGCCGCACGTTTGAGAACAAGAAGGAACTGCCGCTGGCGCAAAACGAAAACCAGGACTATATCCACTACCGCAAGGGCGCGCTGGCCATGTACCTGCTGCAGGACCTGGTTGGCGAAGACCAGGTCAACGCCGTGCTGCATGACTTGCTGGCCAAGTACGCCTACCAGGGCGCACCTTATCCAAGCGTGACGGCCCTGGTGGATGCGCTGCGCCGCGTCACCCCGGCCGACAAGGCTTACCTGATCGACGACCTGTTCGAAGCGATCGTCCTGTACGAAAACCGCGCCACCTCGGCCGCGGGGCGCAAGCGCGCCGACGGCAAGTACGAAGTGACGCTGGTGGCCAGCGCCGCCAAGGTGCACGCCGGCGAACTCGGTGAAGAGAAGGATGCGCCGCTGAAGGACTATATCGACTTCGGTGTCGACGACAAGGACGGCAAGCCGCTGGTGCGCGAGCGGCGCCTGGTGACAAACAAGGAAGTGACGGTGCTATTCGTCGTCAACGGCCGCCCGGCCAAGGCCGGCATCGACCCCGACAACAAGCTGATCGACCGCAAGCCAGCCGACAATATGATCGAGGTGGAGTTGCACTAATCTCGCAGGAAGAGGTGCTGCCGGAAGAGAAGCGGCCGTAGGGTGGGCACGCGTGCCCACCCTACGGCAATATCAACATTGGAAATCCCGGCTCATGGCCGGTGCGGGCTGGCTAGCGACTGTGCCAGCTGTTGCTGCCACTGGCTGGCGTTGCGCTTGTCCCAGACCAGCCAGACGTGCTCGGAACAGGTGAAGGCGCAGTCCGTCACTTCCACGCGCACCAAACCGGGATCGGCCAGCGCGAAGTCGGGCAGGTAGGCCAGCGCTTCGCCGGACTTCACAAACGCGAGCAGCAGCTGCAAATCGTCGGTCCAGTAGCGGATCTTGCGCGGTAGCTGGTCGTCGCGCCAGCCGTCGGAGCGGGCGCCGCGCTGCACACCGCAAAACAGGGAGCGCGAGGGGCAGGCAAAATCGTATTCCAGCACCTGCGCCGTCTTGGCACGACGCTGCCCGGCCAGCGGATGCGCGGCGCCGGCCAGCAGGTGCAAGGTCAGGCTGCCCAGGTCCGTCGCTTCCCAGTCGGCCGACCAGTGCTCGGCGCGCCCTTCGATGGCGGCGCTGGTGACGATGGCGGCATTGATGTCGCCGCGCGCGAGGCCCGCCAGCGCTTCATCTTCGAACATCGCCTGCATGCGCAGGCTGCCTTCGGCATAGCCGCGCAGCGCCTGCGCCAGTGCCTGTCCGTGGCGCCACAGCAGCACGGCCGGACCGGCCACGCGGCAGTCGACGGCGGCGCGCTCGCCCATGATGTCGGCCTTGGCCTGGTCAGCCAGCGCCAGCAGCGTTTGCGCGCGCCCCAGCAGGCGCTGCCCGCTTTCGTTGAGTACCAACTGCTTGGCGGAGCGGTCGAATAGCGCGGTGCCCAGCGCGTCTTCGAGGCGCTTCAGGGCTTTGGAGACGGCCGACGGCGTCAAATGCAGCTCCAGGGCTGCAGCGCCCAGCGAGGGGCGGCGCGCGGCGCTGACAAAAATACGCAGGTCGGACAGGTTCATTGTTTCCAGTTGGGACGCAAAACGTGAAAATTAGTTGCTTTACGGGATGCGAAGCAAGCCGTACCATCGGCACCATTCTGACACAACCCTCCCTCGCCATGACCCTGCACCAACGCCAATGGATCTATCGCCAGCAGCCCGCTGCCGAAATCACCGCCAACCACTACGAGCTGGTCACCCAGGAACTCGATACCGCGCTGCTCGAAGGCGAAGTGCTGATCGCGGCGCGCTATTTCAGCGTCGACCCGTACATGCGCATCGGCCAGTCGACCAAGCCGACCTACGACACCGAGGCCCATCCGCTGGACACCGTGCAGCAGGGCGGCGTGGTAGCGCAGGTGCTCGCCTCGAAGGCACCGGCCTTTGCCGAAGGTGACTGGGTACGCAGCTACAGCGGCTGGCAAACCCACGCCAAGGTGCACGCCAGCGCCCTTACCCGCATCGACCCGGATGCGGCGCCCGTGACCACGGCGCTAGGCGTGCTGGGCATGCCCGGCCGCACCGCCTGGTTCGGCCTGACCGAATCGGGCAAGCCCCATGCTGGCGAAGTGGTGGTGGTGTCGGGTGCGGCCGGCGCAGTCGGCTCGCTGGTGGTGCAGTTTGCCAAGCGCAACGGCGCGCGCGTGCTGGGCATCGCAGGCGGCGCGGCCAAGTGCGCGTGGCTGGTCGATGCGCTTGGCGCCGACTGGGCCATCGACTACAAGGCGCACGCGGACGCCGATTCACTGGGCGCGGCCATCCAGGCGGCCACCGGCGGCGTGGACGTCTATTTCGACAACGTGGGCGGCATGGTCACCGATGCCGTCATCCCCTTGATCAACCGGCGCGCGCGCATCGTCATCTGCGGCCAGATCAGCCAGTACAGCG
>JAZJYP010000349.1:0-3643 GCA_040390345.1 Pseudomonadota bacterium
TCCCCGATTTGTCCAGTTGCCGGGTTTGACCCCGATTTTTTCTTGGCGAATGTCCAATTTGAGACATCTCGAACCGGGTTGAATCAACGGCGCAACAGCTTTGGTTTGATGCCCCTCAAATCTGTTGGGTTCGCTTCAAAAAATACTGGAAATCGTTTTGATTCCTCGTACAATCGCTTCACCCGTTTCCCATGCATACATCAGAAAAAACGGGCTTTCTGGCAGCCTGCCGAAGGCTGTTCAGCGATACGGAAAAATCAGGAGGTTTCGAATGCTGAAGTTCGTCTCACGCCATACGCCATTTCCCGCCCACCGCTCGCCTGCGCCGCCGCCCGACCCGCGCTAAACCCGTCTTTCCAGCACTTCCGACTTCCCCCTCCTGCACCGCAATGCGTGCCGGAGACAGGATTTGTTCGTCCATCGCTCCGGCGATAGATGCGCAAACCGGCGGCGTGCGGCCCGGCGATCCCGGGACCGGCGCAGCCACCCCGGATGGTCCGCAAGCGACCACGTTAACGAAGCATAAATCGGAGATTAGTATGAAATTTAGCCGTAGCCTGTCCGTCCTGGCCCTGTGCCTGGCCTACTCGTCCTTCACGCACGCCGCACCAGTCAAGGAAGACAAAGATTCGCTGTACAAACCAACCGGCAAGGGTTGGAGCGAACTCGATCTTGACACCCTGAGCCATCCTGAACGCGCCGCCACCCTCAAGGCCCAGCGCTCGACCAACCTGACCTACCAGGGCGGCCCGGTCATGGTCGCACCGACCAATATCTACTACATCTGGTACGGCAGCTGGGACGCTGCGTCCCAAAATACGCTGAACAATCTCGGTGCGCATATCGGCGGTTCGCCGTACTTCAACATCAACACCACCTATTACAACGCCAGCAACGTCCACGTGCAGAACTCGGTCACGCTCGCTGGTAGCACCTCGACCGGCCTGACCCTGGGAACCCAGCTCACCGATGCCAATATCCAGACCATCGTGTCGAACGCAATTTCCTCGGGCGCGCTGCCGTCGGACACCAACGGCATCTACTTCGTGCTGACCGACAAGACCGTCAATGCCACGTCCGGCTTCTGCACCCAGTATTGCGGCTGGCACACGCATGGCACGATCGGCGGCAAGGACATCAAGTACTCGTTCGTCGGCAATCCTGAAACCCAGTGCCCGGCCGGTTGCGGCGTCACCTCGCCAACCCTCAACGGCACCCCTGGCGCCGATGCGATGGCCTCGATCCTGTCGCACGAACTGGAAGAAGCCGTCACCGATCCCGACCTGAACGCCTGGTACTCGCTGTCGAACGGCATGGAAAACGGCGACAAGTGCGCATGGAATTTCGGCACCACCTCGACCGCATCGAACGGCGCCAAGTACAACCAGACCATCGGCACCATGAAGTACCTGATCCAGCAAAACTGGAGCCTGCTGCCAACCCAAGGCTGCATGCAGCACTATCCCTGAGCGTAAAGGTGTAGCATAAGCGAGCTGGCCGCCGCAGCCCTGTCTGCGGCGGTTTTTTATCAGGATGCCGCAATGATCAAATTTATCTTCCCCGCCCTGGCGCTGGCAGCAAGCGCTTGCGCGCTGGCGGCCGATGCGCCGGCACAGCGCAATGTTCCCATCCTCACGCGCACGGTGCAGATGTTCGGCACGCTGGAAAACCAGTGGCTCGACGCCGTCCAGGCGCGCGACCAGGACGCCCTCAAGACGCTCGTGGCCGACAATTACGAGCTGCGCGTCGCCGCCGTGCCCGGCCGCCCTACACCGCGCGAAGAATCGCTCAAGCGCATGCTGGCCGATCCGGCCTACGCATCGCATATCGAACAGATGGCGGCCCATGAATACGGCAATATCGTCGTGGTCAGCTTCATGTGGAAGCTCGACGTCCCCAAAGGCAGCGCGCTCGCATCGCAGGTGTTCGTGGTCGACACCTGGAAGCAGAACGAGGGCGGCTGGCAGGTCGCCACGCGCTACGCCGCGCCCGTCACGCCCGCCAAATCGGTGCCAGGTGCCGACCTGGAGAGCCCCGCCATCAAGAAGAAAATGTAGGCATGGCGATGCAAAAGCGTGAAGCACTGATTGGCCTGGCCGCCGTCGTCATTGGCGGCGCGATTGGCGTGGCATGGCTGCGCCAGGCCGATGCACCACCGGCCGCCAGTGCCGCGGGCGAGCAAGCCTGGCAGGCGCCGATCGGCCCCGGCACCATGAGCGGCAATGTCCGCCTGCCGCAGCTGATGGACGACACCATCATCCCCGAAGGCCTGGCCAGCGATGCGTCCGGCCACCTGGTGGTGAACCTGCCGCTGCGCCTGGTGTTCGATACCTTCCTCGCGGCCGACACTGCGCCCACGCTCGACGCGCGCGCCCAGGCGCTGCGCACCTACCTGGGCGGGCGCCTGCCCGAGCCGGCGCGCAAGGAGGCCGACGCCCTGCTCGCCTCCTACCTGCGCTATATCGGCGCGCACGACGCTCAGCTGGCGCGCCAGCAACTGCAGCTCCAGCCCAATGCCACGCTCACGCTGCAGCAGGTCGAGCGCCTGGCCGCCTGGCAGGACCAGCGCGCGCGCCTGCGCCAGGCCAGCTTCGGGCGCGACATCGTGCAGGCCTGGTTTGGCGCCGATGAAGCGCAGCTCACGCAAGCGCTGGCCGAACTGCGCCGGCGCCTCGGTGGCGCCGCCCCGGCCGACGACAACGAATCCGAATCGAACCGCCTGCGCGCGGCGCGCATGCACAATGTGTCGCAGGACGAAGCGCGCACGGCCATCATGAGCGAACAAATTTCGACCGCGGTCACGCCTTACGCGGCACGCAAGCCGCACTGACAGGAGAAGCAATGCAGTGGAACAGAATAATGCTGGCCGCGGCCGGCGTGCTGGCGATGATGCAGGCCGGTGCCGCGACGCCAACGGAAGAAAAGATCAAGCAGATCATCGCGCCACGCATGGGCGTGAACGTCAAGGTCGATGGCGTTAGCAAGACCCCCTACGGCGGCCTGTATGAAGTGCGCACCAACGGCGACATTTTCTACACCGACGAAAGCGCCCGCTACATGTTTGTCGGTAAGGTGGTCGACCTGACGACCTACCAGGACCTGACCCGCGCGCGCGTCGACGAACTGTCGGCCATCAAATTTTCCGACCTGCCGCTCGAGGCAGCCATCAAGACCGTCAAGGGCAATGGCAAGCGCGTGATGGCGATCTTCGAAGACCCGCACTGTCCTTACTGCCGCAAGCTGCACGAGATGGCGCTGCGCCAGATTGATGATGTGACGATCTACACCTTCCTGCTCAATATCGTCACCGAACAATCGGCGGCGACCTCGCGCGACATCTGGTGCGCGGGCGACCGCAGTGCGGCCTGGGAGGGCGGGATCAACAGCGCAAAAGCCGCGCCGAAGGCCGGCGCCGCCTGCACCACCCCGAACGAACAAGTGCTCGCGCTGGGCAAGAAGCTGCACATCGTCGGCACGCCGACCATCTATTTTGCCGACGGTTCGCGCGCCGGCGCCGGCTTCGACCTGCGCTCGCTGGAAGCGAAGCTGGGCCCCAAATAAACCCCTGGGGTCAAACCCGGCAACTGGACAAGCGGGGTCAGACCACGATTCGACGGCAACTATTTGCGCATGCAAATAGTTG
>JAZJYP010000350.1:0-4882 GCA_040390345.1 Pseudomonadota bacterium
ATCTGGCGCCGTTGACCATGCGGCGGGCCTTGCTCGTCGCTGCGGCGCCGCCGGCGGCGCTGTCGCTGCGCCTGTTTGCGACTGCGCCCGTGTTCGTCATGCTGGCCGCGCTGGTGCTGCTGTGGGCCGGCCCCGCCGCGCTGGCGCAGCGCTGGAGCCCGGCGCTGCTCGCCGCGACCCACCTGTTTGCGCTGGGCGCCCTGAGCATGGCGATGGCAGCGGCCTTGTGGCAATTGCTGCCTGTCGTCTGCGGCGTTGCGCTGCCCTGTCCGCAAGCCGGAGCGCGCTGCATCCACGCCTGCCTTGGCAGTGGCGCCGTGCTGCTCGCCGCCGCCTTCCTGGGGGGCTGGCCCGCCTTGTTCCTGCCCGCCGCGGCCCTGCTGGTGCTCGGCCTGTGTTGCCTGCTCGGCTGCTGCCTTCCCGCACTGTGGCGCATGCCGCCCACGGCACCCGCCCAGGTGGTATGGGCGATGCGCCTGGCCTTGCTGGCACTGCTGGCGGCCGTCACGCTTGGCGCCACCCTGGCATGGGGGCTTGCGCGCGGCTTGCCCCTGCCCTTTCCAGCCTTGACCGATACCCACGTCTTGTGGGCCGGCGCGGGATGGGTGGGTATGCTGACGGTGGCGGTGTCTTTCCAGGTGGTGCCCATGTTCCAGGTCACGCCACTGTATCCGGCGCTGCCGGCGCGCTCGCTGGCGCCACTGATCCTGTGCGCCTTGCTGTTGCAGTCGGCGCTGCTGCTGGCGCTGGTTTTTTGCGCGTTCGCCGCGCTGACCCTGCGCCTGCTGTGGCAGCGCAAGCGCGCGCCGGAGGCGACGACCTGGTTCTGGGTGCTGGGCCTGGCCAGCCTGCTGGCGGCCGCCGTCTCCTGGTCGCTGGTGCGCTCGCCCGTTCTGCTCGGCGTGCTGTTCCTGTATGGCTTTGCCTGGTCGATCGTGACGGGCATGCTGTACAAGATCGTTCCCTTCTTGCTTTGGCACGCCTGGGCCATGCAGGGCCTCGATAAACCGGTCGCCAGGATTGGCGTCTTGATGCCCGCACGCCAGGCGCGCCTGCAACTGGCACTGCACGCTGCGGCTTTGCTGCTGCTGGCGCTGGCGGCGCTCTATCCGGCCTGGACGCGCGCCGCCGGCGTCATGCTCTACGCCGCCGCCGCAATGCTGTGGCACCAGATCGCCCAGGCGCGGGCGGCTAGTCCCAAATGACTAGCCCTGGCGGCGCGCCTTACTTCCTGGTGCCGATGGCGCCGGCACGCGCGTGAGTGCATGCTGGCGTTGCCGGACGATCGGTGCGATCAGGTCGGCCAGGGTCAAGGCGTCGAGCACGGCCAGGTAGGCCGCAGTGGCGCGCCCCAGGGCGCCCTTGAGGATGCAGGCGCTTGCATAGGCGCACTCGCTGTGTTCCGGACCGAAGCATTCGGCCATGAAGAAGTCGGTTTCCGTATGCCGCACGACGTCGCCAATGTTGATGGCGTCGGGCGTGCGTGCCAGGCGCAGGCCACCGTGGCGGCCACGCACGGTATCGACGTAGCCGCCCTGCGCCAGGTGGTTCACCACCTTCATCAGGTGGTTCTTCGAAATGCCGTGCAGGTCGGCGATGTCCTGGATCGTCGCCAGCTGTTCGGCGTGCTGGCCCAGGTAGATCAGGGTGCGCAAGGCATAGTCGGTATAGGAAGTCAGGCGCATGGCGTCGTCCGCAAGTGGCAATGGCAGCCAGTATAGCAAATAAAGATGCATTTACCTTGCATCTTATTAATGATGTAGATAAACTGCATGTTTAAGAATACTCTCGTCCTTAAATCAAGAAAGGCAAGCTTCATCATGAAAAGCACGCGCAAACTATGGACCTGGCTGGCAGTGATCTGCGTCATGTCCTTCGCCGTTCTCGGCTGGGTTGGTTCGGAAATCTACCTCTCGGCGCCACCAATCCCCAGCACCATCGCCAGCACCGAAGGCGTGGTCGTCTTCGAACCGGGCCAGGTCATGCGTGGCCAGCAAGCCTGGCTGGCCGCCGGCGGCCAGCAGCTTGGCACCGTCTGGGGCCATGGCAGCTACCTGGCGCCTGACTGGTCGGCCGACTGGCTGCACCGCGAAGCGCTGGCCCTGCGCGAGATCCGCGCCGAGCGCGCCTTCCACCTGTCCTATGCCCAATTGGGCGCGGCGGACCGGGCCGCGCTCGACACGGGCATCCGCGATACCATGCGCACCAATGGCTACCAGCCCGACACGGGCAAGATCGTGCTCGACCCGGACCGCGCCCAGGCTGTGAAGGAAGTGGCGCGCCACTACCTGTCGCTGTTTGGCGACGATCCGAAACTCAATGCGTTGCGCGAACAATATGCGATGCAAACGGCCGCCATCGTCAACCAGGGCGACCTGCAGGCGCTGCCCGCCTTCTTCTTCTGGTCGGCCTGGTCGGCGGCGGCGGACCGCCCCGGCAAGCCTGGCTTGTCCTACACCAGCAACTGGCCGCATGAACCGCTGGTAGGCAATGTCCCAACCGCCGGCACCGGCATCTGGTCGATCGCCAGCGTGATCCTGATGATCGCGGCCATCGCCGGCATGCTGTTCTACCATGGCGCGCACAAGGAAGAAGGCGATCCGGTGCCACCGAAGAACGATCCCCTGTTCTCACTGGTGCCAACGGCGTCGATGCGCGCCACCCGCAAATACTTCTACGTCGTCATCGGCCTGATCCTCGCGCAGGTGGGCTTCGGTGTCATCACGGCCCACTATGCGGTCGAAGGCACCAGTTTCTTCGGCATCCCGCTGGGCCAGATCCTGCCCTTCACCGTCAGCCGCACCATCCACACCCAGTTCGCCGTGCTGTGGATCGCCACCGCCTGGCTGGCCACGGGCCTGTATATCGCACCAGCCATCTCGGGCGTTGAACCGCGCTTCCAGAAGCTCGGCGTCAACACCCTGTTCTATGCCTTGCTGTTCATCGTCGTCGGCTCCACCGCCTGCGGCTGGATCGGCACCCTGCAACGCTCGGGGACCGAATTCAGTTTCTGGCTCGGTAGCCAGGGCCTGGAATTCACGAATATGGGCCGCGTGTGGCAATACCTGCTGTTCGCGGGCCTGTTGATCTGGGTGGGCCTGCTGGGCCGCGCCCTGCTGCCGGCCCTTAAAAAGCCCAGCGAAACGCGTGGCCTGATCGCCATGGTGTTCCTGGCGGCGACCTGCATTGGCGGCTTCTACGCCACCTCGCTCACCTGGGACCGCACCACGCACTACTCGATGGTGGAATACTGGCGCTGGTGGCTGGTGCACCTGTGGGTCGAAGGCTTCTTCGAAGTGTTCGCCACGGCCGTCATCGCCCTGCTGTTTACGCGCCTTGGCCTGATCCGCGCCAAGACGGCCAATACCGCCATCGTGCTCGAGACGATCGTGTTCCTGTTCGGCGGCATCCTGGGCACCCTGCACCACTTGTACTTCACCGGCACGCCGACGTTTGTCATCGCCATCGGCGCCATGTTCTCGGCCCTTGAAGTCGTGCCGCTGGCGATGATCGGCCTCGACGCCTTCGCCGCCTACCAGCGCAGCAAGGCCGCACCGTGGGTGCAGGCATACAAATGGCCGATCCTGTGCTTCCTGGCGGTCGGCTTCTGGAACGTCGTCGGCGCCGGCTTGCTGGGCTTCTCGATCAATACGCCGATCGCGTTGTACTACATGCAGGGCCTGAACATGACGGCCGCCCACGGCCACGCCGCCCTGTTTGGCGTGTATGGCATGCTCGGCATCGGCTTGCTGCTGTTCTGCCTGCGCGGCCTGTCGGCCCGCGCCGCCTGGTCCGACCGCCTGCTTGGCGCCATGTTCTGGTGCCTCAATGGTGGTTTGGCGATGATGGTGTTCCTCTCGCTGGTCCCGGCCGGCATCTACCAGGCCGAGGCCAGCATCTCGACCGGCATGTGGTTTGCCCGCTCGCCTGAGGTGGTGCACTCGGCCTTCATGGAGCGCATGGTGTGGCTGCGCGTGCCCGGTGACATCGTGTTT
Source organism: Pseudomonadota bacterium (assembly GCA_040390345.1). Classification (GTDB taxonomy): domain Bacteria; phylum Pseudomonadota; class Gammaproteobacteria; order Burkholderiales; family Burkholderiaceae_D; genus Telluria_A. The sequence goes on from JAZJYP010000350.1 coordinate 3,996, forward strand.
GCCGCTGGTGTGCTGATGCTGGCACTGTTTGCCTGGCGCCTGCTGCGGGGCGACTCGCGCAGCATTCCGGTCGGTGAAGCCGTCGGCGCATAAGGACCGCGGCGGGCCGGCGCGACCGGCCCGCCGCAACCTGGATCAAGTTTTTCCCATGCCGATTTGACCACGCGCGTCCCGGCCCCTATGCTTCGGTCAATCCCATTCCTTGCCCTCACCGGAACGACGCATGACACTCAAGGTCGGCGGCATCACTCCTTTCAGCACCACCGATTTTCCCGGCAAGCTCGCCACGGTGATGTATGTGCAGGGCTGTCCCTGGCACTGCACGTATTGTCATAATCCGCACCTGCAAGCACGCCAGGCCGCCAACCTCGTTCCCTGGGAGCGCGCCCTGGCGTTCCTGCGCCAGCGTGTCGGACTGGTCGAAGCGGTCATCTTCAGCGGCGGCGAACCGACACTCGATCCCGCGCTCGCTGGCGCCATCGGCGAAGTGCGCGCCCTCGGCTTCATGGCCGGCCTGCAAACGGCCTGCATCTATCCCGCGCGGCTGCAACAGGTGCTGCCCCTGATCGACTGGATCGCCTTCGATGTCAAGGCGCCCTTCGCCGACTACGCCAATGTTACCGGGGTCGCGGACAGCGCGCTGACGGTGCAGGAATGTATCGACATGATCGTCGCCAGCGGTGTCGAGCACGAATGCAGCACCACGATCCATCCGCGCTGCAAACGACGGAAGGGCTGGAAGAACTGGCCGCGACGCTCGCGTCGATGGGGGTCAAGCGCTACGCCCTGCGCTATTTTCGCCAGCAAGGCTGCCGCAACCTGCAACTCGAGCGCGTGCCCCAGGGTTTTCCGGGGCCCGACACGCTGGCGCGCATCCAGGCGTTGTT
>JAZJYP010000350.1:4892-20634 GCA_040390345.1 Pseudomonadota bacterium
TTCCGCAATTTGTCCTGCGCAATTAGTTGTAACGTTTATTTTTATGCAATAGAATGAGGCATGCCGGTGTGGAGGATCCTCCCCAACATGCGCCTCAAGCAAATACTCCTTAGCTATTTCCAGGGCCCCGTCGGTGTGCGGGCCACGCTGGCCACGCTCGTGCTTGGCTGCGTCCTGCCCATGGCCGGCATGGCCGCCTTCCTGTTAGTCGATTTCTATACGCGTGAAACGGCAGAACTGGTCGCCAGTACCATCAGCCAGGCGCGTGCCACGGTCGCCGCCGTCGACCGCCACTTCGACAGCGTGGAGGCGGCGCTGCTGGCCCTGTCGACCTCGCGCCAGCTCGATGACGGCGACCTGCGCGGCTTCCACGAACGCGCGCAAAAAGCCCTGGTCCATCTCAATGCCGACAGCATCATCATCATCGACCTCGATGGCGCACTGCGGCTGTCGACGCGCCGCCCTTTCGGCACGCCCTTGCCGCGCCTGGCCAAAACCCCGCTGCTGCAGCGCATTCGCAGCACCGGCAAGCCGGGCGTGTCCGACCTGTTCATGGGACCGCTCGCCGGCCAGCTGATCTATACCGTCGGCGTGCCCGTCATGCGCCACGGTGCCGTCGCCTTCAGCCTGAACGCGACCGAGACGACCACGTATTTCGACCGTTTGATCGCGTCGCAGCATTTCCCGCCGGGCTGGCGCATCGCCATCCTCGACAGCAGCGCGGCGGTCGTTGCGCGCAGCCACGATGGCGAAAGATTCCGCGGCAAGCTCGTACTGGGTCCCCTGAAGAATGCGCTTGCAGGCGCTGCTGAAGGCAGCGTCGAATCCACCACGCTCGACGGCGTAGCGGCCGTGACCGCCTACTCGCGTTCCCCATCGACCGGCTGGACGGTGGCGCTGGGCATCCCACGCGACGAACTCACGGCCAGTTTGCGCCACTCCTTCAACTGGCTCATCATCGCCACGCTCGCTGCACTGGCCCTGGGCCTGGCGCTGGCCTGGCGTCTCGGCGGGCGCATTGTGCACGCCATGCTGGCGCTGGTCGAACCGGCCAAGGCGGTCGGCAGTGGCCAGGTCTTGCCGATCCCGCGCCTGGGCATCGCCGAAGCGAACGTCCTGGGGCGCACCTTGCATGACGCGGCCATCAGTGTGCGTGAAAGCGAACAGCGCCTGGCCCTGGTGGCCGAAGCGGCCCATCTGGGCATCTGGATCCGCGACCTGGCACACGACGCGATCTGGGTGTCCGAGCAGTGGCGCAACCTGTTTGGCTTCGCCCACGACCAGGTAATCCGCCTCGACGACGTGTTGGCGCGCGTGCACGCCGACGACCGCGCCGCCGTGGCGCAGGTCTTTGATTCGACGCGGCGCGGCGCGCGCCGCTACGAGATGGAATACCGTCTCGAGGTGCCCGGCCAGGCGCAATGCTGGATCGCCTCGATCGGCAGCGTCGAAAATGACAGGGCCGGGCGCCCTGCCCTGGTGCGCGGCGTCTCGCTCGACATCACGCGCCGCAAGCAGGCCGAACTCGATATCCAGCACAAACAGAAGGAAGTGACGCTCTTGTCGCGTGTGGCCGTGCTGGGCGAGCTGTCCGGCGCCATGGCCCATGAACTGAACCAGCCGCTGACGGCCATCCTGAGCAATGCCCAGGCAGCCCAGCGCTTCCTGCGCCAGCCGGAACCGGCGCTGGGCGAAGTGGCCGAGATCTTGCAGGACATTGTCGATGAAGACCAGCGTGCCGGCGAGATCATTCGCCGCCTGCGCCGCCTGTTCGACAAGGCCGAGGGCGTGCGCGAAACGATCGACGCCAACGAGCTGGTGCAAAGCGTGCTGCGCATCCTGCGCAATGACCTGATCAATCACGGCGTCGCGCTGCACAGTACCTTGTGCGAAGCCGAACTGCCGGTGCAGGCCGACCGCATCCAGCTGCAGCAAGTGCTGATCAACCTGCTCATGAATGCCTGCGACGCCATGGCCGGGCATGCGCCGGGCGAGCGCAGCATCGAGGTGCGCAGCGTGGCCGAAAGCGCGTCCGCCGCCATCCGCATCGACGTGCTCGACCGCGGTCCTGGCATTCCCGAGGCGCAGCTCGAACGGGTCTTCGACGCCTTCTACACGACCAAGGAACGCGGCATGGGGCTGGGCCTGTCGATCTGCCGCAATATCGTCCTTGCCCACGGCGGCCAGCTGTGGGCCAGTACGCGTGTGGGCGGCGGCGCCGCTTTCCATGTGCGCTTGCCGGTGCCGGCGCCATGACGAGCGCGCCCAGCGTCTTCCTGGTCGACGACCAGGCCCCTGTGCTCAAGGCGATGGCGCGCCTGTTCGCATCGGACGGCATCCCCGCCACCTGTTTCGGCTCGGCGCGCGCCTTCCTCGACAGTGGCTTGAGCGGCCAGCCCGGCTGCCTGGTGCTCGACCTGTCGATGCCGGACATGACGGGCCTGGACCTGCAGCGCGAACTGGCGGCGCAATCCTGCCTGCTGCCGGTGATTTTCCTCACTGGCCATGGCGATATCGACAGCGGCGTGCAGGCGATGAAGTCCGGCGCCGCCGACTTCCTGACCAAGCCGGTCGATGCCGAGCGCCTGCTGCAGGCCGTGCGCCAGGCGTTTGAACGCAACGCCCAGGCCAGGGCCGGACATGCGGAACTGGACGAATTGCGCCAGCGCCTGGCGAGCCTGACTGCGCGCGAACGCGAGGTGCTCGACCTGGTTGTCGAGGGCTTGCTCAACAAGCAAATCGCCGACCAGCTCGGCACGGTGGAAAAAACCGTCAAGGTGCACCGCGCGCGCGTGATGGGCAAGATGAAAGTGCGCTCCGTCACCGCCCTCGTGCGCCTGGCCGACCGGCTCAGGGGTTAGACCAAGGTCCAATACCGCAAAGCAATAAAGCGCACTACAGTGGTAGCTATGGAAACCACGCTGCCCTGGGTTGCAATCATCGACGACGAAGACGCGGTACGCCGCGCCCTTGGCCGCCTGCTCCGTTCAGCCGGCATCGCGGCCAGCGATTTCGCGTGCGGGCCGGAGCTGTTCCAGATCCTGCACGACAATCCGCCGTATTGCGTGCTGCTGGACCTGCACATGCCCGGCATGCGCGGCATCGACGTTCTGGGCCGCCTGCAAGTCGAAGTGCCCCTGACCAGCGTCATCATCATGACTGGCCACCACTCGCCCGACGAGCAAGCCCGTGCCATGCGCGGCAATCCCATCGCCTACCTGCAAAAACCCATCAATGACCAAGACCTGCTCGATGCCCTGGCCGCCGCCAGGTGCGCCTGGGACCAGGCATAGCGACAACCAAGAGGACATCATGAACAAGCTGCCCGAACTGCTCAATACCAAGATCCTGGTGGTCGACGATAGCGCCGACAATGCCGCCATGCTGAGCGACATGCTGCGCCTGTTCGGCTACCAGGTCGTCGACAGCGCGTGCGATCCGGCCGCAGTGTGCGCCATGCATGCCGCCCAGCGCTACGACCTGATCCTGCTCGATATGAATATGCCGCTCATGAACGGATTCGATGTCATGCAGGCGCTGCACAGCGAGCGCCCCGATCAATGCCCGCCGGTGCTGGCCATCAGCGCCGACCCCGCTTACAAGGTCCAGGCCCTGCGTGCCGGCGCGCGCGACTTCCTGTGCCGCCCGCTCGACCCCGACGAGCTGCAGGCGCGGGTGCGCAACCTGCTCGAGCACCAGATCCAGCTGGCGCGTGCCAAGGGGGCCAATGTACGCCTGAATACGTTCGACGAGCTCACCGGCATGGCCGACCGTAGCGCGTTTTTCCTCTTGATCGAGCGCTGCCTGTCTCGTCCCGCTCCCCACAAGGGCGCATTGTTCATGCTTGAACTGGAGGGCCTTCGGCGCGTGAGCGACACACTCGGTTTCCAGGTCGGCGACCAGTTGCTGGGCGAATTCGCGGCCCGCCTGGTTCGCAATGTCCCCGCCGACAGCCTGCTCGGACGCATGGGAACCGATGAATTTGCGGTCTATGCCACGATCGACGGCCGGGACGAGGCCGATGGCATCGCCCTGTTGATCAATCAATGCTGCGACAAGGCTTTTTGCCTCGGCGGCCACGAATTCAAGCTGGCCATCAGCATCGGCATCGCCTTGCATCCCGGCGACGGCAGCAGCCCCGACAGCCTGGTGCGCTGCGCCGGCACCGCCTTGCAGCAGGCACGCCAGGGTGGTGGCGGCACGCGCCGCTTCTACCAGGACACGATGGACGCTCAGGCGCTCCAGCGTTTCGACTATGAAAGCGCGCTGGCCCACGCTTGCGCCAACGGTGAATTCAGCCTGCATTACCAGCCCAAAATCGACCTTGCGACAGGCCGCATGGCCAGTGCCGAAGCGCTGTTGCGCTGGAACCGCCCGGGCCACGACAGCGTGCCGCCGGCCGAATTCATCCCTATCCTGGAAGAGACGGGCCTGATCGTCGAAGTGGGCGCCTGGGTCATCAACGAAGCGTGCCGCCAGATGGCCGCCTGGCGCCCCCTGCTGACGGGGCCGATGCATATCGCCGTCAACGTCGCCAGCCGCCAGTTCACCGATGGCAACCTGGCGGTCGACGTGGCGCAGGCACTGGCCCGCCATGGCCTCTCGCCCGACATGCTGGGCCTGGAGGTGACGGAGACGGCCCTGATGAACGACACCTCCCACACCGCCGCCGTGCTGGCCTACCTGCGCGACTTCGGCCTGCACATTGCCATTGACGACTTCGGCACAGGCCACTCCAGCCTGGCCTACCTGAAGCATTTCGCCATCGACACGCTCAAGATCGACCGTGCTTTCGTGCGCGACGCCACCACCAATCCAGGCGACGCCGCCCTGGTGGTGGCGATGATCGAACTGGCGCACAGCCTGGGAATGAATGTCGTGGCCGAAGGCGTCGAGACGGCCGAGCAGTGGTCCTTCCTGCAGCGGCGCCACTGCGACCAGGTCCAGGGCTACTACTTCAGCCGGCCCTTGCCGGCAGACGATTTCGAGCACTTGCTGCGCGCTGGCGCCAGCATGGCGCCGGCGCAGCAGGCGCCCGATGAGGAACAGCGCACCATCTTGCTGGTGGACGACGAACCGCATGTGCTGGCCGCGCTGGAACGGCTACTGCGCATGGATGGCTACACGATCCTCACTGCCGGCAGCGGCGAACAGGCGCTCGACGTGCTGGCCAGGCATCCGGTGCAGCTGATCCTGTGCGACCAGCGCATGGATGGTATGAGTGGCGTCGAGTTCTTCGATCGCGTCAAGGACATCCATCCGCAGGCCTTGCGCATCATCCTGTCGGGCTATGCCGAATTTTCCACCGTGATGGAGGCCATCAACCGCGGCGCCGCTTATCGCTTCCTCACCAAACCCTGGGACAACCACCGCCTGCGCGACGAAGTGGCGGCGGCCTTTCGCCATGTCTGGCATGCCCATCCCGGCGCCGCCGTCGCGCCAGCCCTGCCATGAATACCTGGCGCAGGCGCTGGCTCGCCCTCCTCGTCCTGGCACTAGTGTCGGGCCTGGTGTACATTTTCGTCAAGACCCAGGCCTACGACGCCACACGCTACCTGGAAGAACTTGCCCTGCTGCGCCAGGTCAGGCAATTCGATGCCTCGCTCGAGGTGGAGGTATTGAAGGTCAAAGCTGGCGTCACCCATGGCTATGATGCCCTGTTCGAACTGCTGCCGGACCGGGAATTGATGCCGGGCCGCCTGCACGCGCTGCTGGTGGACGAACGGCGCCAGGGCAATGTCGAGATGGCCAACCTGATTGACACGTTTGCCGGCTCGCTGACACAAAAAGCCAAGCTGATCGAATCGTTCAAGTTCCACCATGCGACGCTCGAGCACGCCCTGGCCACCCTGCCGCTGGCGGCCAAGGACCTGCGCGAACACCTGGAAACGGCCACGCCGGGATTGCACCAGCGCATCGACAAGGTGTTGCTGATGGTGTTGATCTTCGACGATATGGAAGAGTCCGATCCCGAACTGGTCAATATTGCGGTGGAACTGGCCGACCTGAGTGCGCGGGTCAAGGCGCAAGGGCAGCTGGCCCATGACGCCCTGGCCGAATTTTCCCGCCTGACCGAAGCGGTGCTGCACGAGCATCGGCACGTGGCCGACCTGATTGCCCAGATTGCGATGATACCGACCGGTGCCAGCCTGGACGACATCCAGTCCTTGCTGACGGCCGAAGAGAAACAGGCCGAGCTGGCCATGCGGCGCTACCGCCAAATCCTGCTGGCCCTGTCGGCAGCCCTGGTGACGCTGCTGCTCTACGCCGCCCTGCGCCTGGTGCGCAGCCACGCCACGATCCGCCGCATCAACCTGGCGCTGCAGCAATCGAATGACGGCCTGGAACAGCGTGTCCAGGCGCGCACCGTGGAGCTGGCACTGTCCAACGCGCGCCTGTCGGCCCAGATCAGCGAGCGCAAGGCCTTGCAGTCGCGCATGGTGCAGACAGAAAAACTCGCCTCGCTCGGCCTGCTCTCGGCCGGCGTTGCCCATGAAATCAATAATCCGCTCGGTTTCCTCTCATCCAATCTTGGCATGCTGGAAGAGTATTTTGGCGAGCTGCTGCACATGCTGCCCGGACGCGATGACAAGGAGCTCGATTTCCTGCGGCGCGACATTCCCCTGCTGATCCAGCAATCGAAGGATGGCATGGACCGGGTCAGCACGATCGTGCAGTCGCTCAACAGCTTCTCGCGCGTGGACCGCCAGCAAGATTGGCAATCGGTCGACCTGCATAACGGCATCGATTCGACGCTGGTGATCCTGGCCAGCCAGTTGCGCAAGGTGGCCCGCATCGACAAGCGCTATGGCGACTTGCCGACGGTGTCCTGCCTGCCGTCGGAAATCAACCAGGTGTTCATGAACCTGCTGGTCAACGCCAGCCAGGCGTGCACGCCGGGACGCGGCTTGATCACCATTCGCTCCGGGACCAGCGGCGACGAAGTGTGGATCGACATTGAAGACAATGGCAGCGGCATCGAACCCGAATCACTGGCGCATATCTTCGATCCCTTCTTCACGACCAAGCCGATCGGCCAGGGTACGGGCCTGGGATTATCGATTTCCTACGGCATCGTCGAGCGCCACAAGGGGCGCATCGAAGCACACAGCACACCCGGCTATGGCAGCCGCTTCCGCGTCTGGCTGCCGTGCGGCGCAGACGCCAGCCGGTGCCACCAGCGCCAGGCGACGGCGGCGTTGAGCACGTAAAAGGCATACAGGGCGGCCGTCAGGTAGAGGCCGCGGCTGAAATACAGGGGCGCGGCGATCAGGTTGACCAGCAGCCAGAAGGCCCAGTTCTCGATGCGCCGCTTCATCAGCAAGACCTGGGCGATGACGCTGAACACGAGCACGGCCGAATCGAGGAAAGGCGCATAGGCATTGGTCGTGTAATGCAGCAGCGCGCCGTAGGCCGCCGTGGCAGCCACGCCCACCGGCAGCGTCCACAGCAGGCTGCGGAAATTGGCATGCGAGAGCGCCAATGGCGCACCGCCCTCCCCGCGCAGCCAGTTCCACCAGCCGATAAAGCCGGTGACGATGAAGAAGCTTTGCAGCACCACGTCGGCGTACAGGTGGCTGTCGTAGAACACCAGGCCGAACACGGCGCAGGCGACGATGCCGGTCCACCAGGTGTGCACGTTGTTGCGCCCGGCCAGCACGATGCAGACGCTGGCGAGCAGGTTGGCAAGCAGTTCAAGCGGCGATGGCACGGCGGCAATGTCCCGGGAAGAAAACCGCTTCACGATACTGGATGGGGATGGCGGCGTCAAACACTTGAGCTCGCAATGTTGGCCAAGAGTTCAATCGCACACATTGATGCGTGTCAGCCGCCGCTGCGACAGTGCGCAGATACTGGGATGGGTCCGCGCACCCATCCGGAGGCAATGTGAATACACCTGGCGATGAGCTCCAGTTCTTCGAACGCATGAACCAGTACAACCGGCAGCACCGTGCCGGCCAATGGTCCGGCACCTTTTCGCACTTCATGGAGTCGGTGCTGGCCCAGGCGCCGCAACAGGTGGCGCGCACCTCGCACCAGTACATCTGGGACATGATCCGCGCCACCAGCGAGGCCGACGCCCAGGGCCGCCTGCATTGCCGCCTGTTCGAGGACGAGCTGTTCGGCATTGATGGCGCCATGGAGCGCATCGTCGACTATTTCCAGGCGGCCGCCGCGGGATCGGAGGTGGGCCGGCGCCTGCTGCTGCTGCTGGGGCCGCCCTCGGGCGGCAAGTCCAGCCTCGTCATCCTGCTCAAGCGCGGGCTCGAGGAATACAGCTACAGCGACGAAGGCGCCCTGTACGCGATCAAGGGCTGTCCGGTGCGCGAGTCGCCCTTGCACCTGGTGCCGCATTCGCTGCGCGCCTCTTGCCGCAATACCTATGGCATCGACATCAAGGGCGAACTGTGTCCCTACTGCCGGGCCCGGCTCGACGACGAGTTCGGCGGCGACTTCCTGCGCATGCCGGTCGAGCGCTTCTTCATCGCCGAGGCCAGCCGCAGCGGGATCGGTACCTATGCGCCGCACGATCCCAACACGGCCGACCTGGCCGACCTGGTTGGCTCGGTCGACCTGTCCAAGGTGGCCGACTATGGCGACGAAGGCGACCCGCGCGCCTGGTCGTGGTCCGGCGCCGTGTACGCGGCCAGCCGCGGCATGCTGGAAATGATCGAGATCCTCAAGGCCAAGCGCGAATTCCTTTTTTCGATGGCGTCGTCCACGGACGCCCCATATTGATAGCGCACCTGTGCCAGGCCCGTGATGCCCGGCTTGATGCTGTGGCGGACATCATAATAGGCGACGGACTCGATCAGCTGATCGACGAAATACGCGCGTTCCGGGCGCGGTCCCACAAAACTCATCTCCCCTTTGACGACGTTGAGCATCTGAGGCAGTTCGTCGATGCGCAGCTTGCGGATCCAGCGGCCCACCGGCGTGACGCGCGGATCGTCCCTGGCCGCCCAGACTGGCGTGCCGCTGTGCTCCGCATCGATACGCATGCTGCGAAACTTCAGCACCTTGAAAACCTTGCCGTCCTTGCCCACACGCTCCTGCCGATAGAACACCGGTCCGCCGTCGGAGAGGACGATGCACAGGCCGGTGAGCAGCATGACCGGCAGCGCCACGATGCTGATGGCCCCACTGACCACCAGGTCGAAGATGCGCTTCGAAATCGCACGCACGAAACCCTGGTCGAAGCCGCCGCCGTAAATGAGAAAACTCGGCTGCAGGGAATCGATGCGGATCTGGCTCGCTTCGCGTTCAAAAAAAGTGGCAGCATCGATCACCTTCACGCCGCCCAGGGCGCACTCGAGCAACTGGCGGATCGGATAGGCGGCACTGCGCCGGTTCGACAGTGTCACCACGATCTCGGTCGCGTCATGGCGCTGCGCCAATGCCAGCAAGGACTCGCCGGCTGGCAGCATGGCCGCCTCTGGCACGCAGGTCTGTTCGCCCGCCACCGGCGTGCAGCCGATGATGCTCAATTGATGAAAGCGGCGCCGATTGTCGGCCAGCGCCATGCACTCGCGCGCGATCGCGCCGCCGCCGACAAAGATCAGGCGCGCCTCCATCAAGGCCGATTCGGCCGACTTGAACACCAGCAGCCGCGTGATCAGGATCCCGGCCGCTCCCATCGCAAAGAACATCAGGATGGCCGCGCGCCCGACATCAAAGTCGGGCCGCAAGGCCACCAGGGCATTGAGCAGTGTGAAACCGAGCGCAAACGACGGCATAATGCGCACCAGCGTGGTGCGGATGCCTTCGCGCGAGCCATGCTGGTACATGCCCAGCGCGCCCATACTGAAGACCACCACCAGTGCAAAGCCGGCAGCGGCGCGGTATAGGCCGTCGACCGTGATCACGTGGCCACCGCGCACCAGCAGCATCGAGCCGGCCAGGCTGGCCGAGACGAGCAGGATGCACAGCTCCAGAAGCAGCAAAATGAATGCCATTTTGGAAACGTAATGACTGAAGATGCGGATCACGGCCCCTCCCGGCATGCGCTACGCCTGCCGAAATCTTGCGCTTTCCCGGGAAGCTTGACCTTGATCGGCCCCAAGCGGCAGCCCGGAATTCACGGAACGGGCCCAAATGGACTATAGTGATGCTTCTGTCATCCTCCCCGCATGCACCATGAAATTTGATGTCGCCATCGTCGGAAGTGGCCTGGCCGGCCTCTCGGTCGCCCTCCACCTGGCCGAAACCCGCACCGTTGCCATTGTCTCCAAGCGCGAACTGCTCGATGGCGCCAGCAACTGGGCCCAGGGCGGCATCGCCGCCGTCCTTGATTCGGGCGACAGCCACGAGCAGCACATCGACGACACCCTGGTGGCCGGCGGCGGCCTGTGCGACCAGGAAGCGACCCGTTTCATCGTCGAACATGGCCGTGAAGCCATCGAGTGGCTCATTTCGCAAGGTGTCCCGTTCACGCGCGACGCCAGCGCCGAAATGGGCTTCCACCTGACGCGCGAAGGTGGCCACAGCCAGCGCCGCATCATCCACGCGGCCGACGCCACCGGCCACGCCGTCCAGGTCACGCTGGAAGAAAAGGTGCGGGCCCATCCAAATATCACGCTGTTCGAGCACCACTGCGCCATCGACGTCATCACCTCCGACAAGCTGCACGCCCAGGTCGTCCACAGCGCCAGCGCCCACTCGCCGGCACGCCCGCACTGCCACGGCCTGTATGTGCAGGACGAACGCTCGGGCAAGGTGCTCACTTTCGAAGCGACACACACGGTGCTCGCCACCGGCGGCGCCGGCAAGGTCTACCTCTACACCACCAATCCCGACACGGCCACCGGCGACGGGATCGCCATGGCATGGCGCGCCGGTTGCCGCGTGTCGAACATGGAATTCATCCAGTTCCACCCGACCTGCCTGTACCACCCGTATGCAAAATCGTTCCTGATCACCGAAGCGATGCGCGGCGAAGGCGGCCGCCTGGTGCTGCCGCCGGAAGCGGGCGCCGCCGCCGGCCAGCGATTCATGCTGGCCCACGACGAGCGCGCCGAACTGGCTCCGCGCGACGTCGTCGCCCGCGCGATCGACTTTGAAATGAAAAAGCGTGGTCTCGATTACGTTCACCTCGACATCAGCCATCAGTCGCCAGCCTTCCTGGAAGAACACTTCCCAACCATTTACGCGCGCTGCCTGGAACTGGGCATCGACATCTCGAAGCAGCCGATTCCCGTGGTGCCGGCCGTGCACTTCACCTGCGGCGGCGTCGTCACCGACCTGGCCGGCCGCACCGACATCAAGGGCCTGTATGCGGTGGGCGAAACCGCCTGCACCGGTCTGCACGGCGCCAATCGCCTGGCCAGCAATTCGCTGCTCGAATGCCTGGTCATCGGCCGCGCTTGTGCCCTCGATATCGCCGCCCAGGACAAGCAGGCCGCACGCGACCTGCCGGACTGGGACGAGAGCCGCGTCACCGACGCCGACGAAGAAGTGGTCATCGCCCACAACTGGGACGAGCTGCGCCGCTTCATGTGGAACTATGTGGGCATCGTGCGCACCACCAAACGGCTGGAACGGGCGCAACATCGGATCGCCCTGCTCAAGGAAGAGATCGACGAGTACTACCGCAATTTCCGCATCACCCACGACTTGCTGGAGCTGCGCAACCTGGTCGACGTGGCCTCGCTGATCGTCAACAGCGCCCTGTCGCGCCACGAGAGCCGCGGCCTGCACTTCAGCCGAGACTTCCCCGACACCCTGCCCAAGGCGCTGCCCAGCGTGCTGACGCCCTCGCGGCGCTAGTTCATGAACGAGCGGCTCACACCATCGACAGCGCTGCTGCTGACGGTCCCGCCGCTGCTGTGGGCCAGCAATGCCATCGCCGGGCGCATGCTGCGCGACGCCGTGCCGCCGATGACATTGAACCTGTTGCGCTGGTCGATCGCACTGCTCATCTTGCTGGCCATTTCGCGCCGGCTCGACCCGCTGCGCAACTGGCGCCGGCTGTCGGTGCTGGGCCTGTTCGGCATCGGCCTGTACAACTCCCTGCAATACCTGGCCCTGCATACCTCCACGCCCATCAACGTCACGCTGGTCGCGGCGGGCATGCCGGTATGGATGCTGCTGGTGGGGACCATGTTCTTTGGCGTGCACGCTACCCGCAACGAGGTCATTGGCGCCGTCATCTCCATCGCCGGCGTACTGCTCGTACTGAGCCGCGGCTCGTGGCAGCAAATGCTGGAACTGCGCCTCGTGCCCGGCGACCTGTACATGATGCTGGCGACGATTGCCTGGGCCTTCTACACCTGGTTCCTGACCCAGCCCAAGGATCCGCCCGGCGTGCGCAGCGACTGGGCCGCCTTCCTGATGGCGCAAGTGGCGTATGGCGTGTTGTGGTCCAGCCTGTTTGCGACGATCGAATGGCGGGTGACGGATGCGCATATCCACTGGAGCTGGCCGGTGGCCGGTGGCTTGCTGTATGTGGCCACTGGCCCGGCCGTCATCGCCTACCGCTGCTGGGGCGCCGGCGTCGCGCGCGTGGGGCCGAGCATCGCCGCCTTCTTCAGCAATCTGACCCCGCTATTCGCCGCCCTGCTTTCTGCCAGCCTGCTGGGAGAGCCGCCGCACTTGTTCCACCTGGCCGCCTTCGTGCTGATCGTGGCCGGCATTGTCCTGTCGTCACGGAGGAAAGCATGACACCACTGCCCGTTCGATTGATGCCCGGCGCGGACGTGCGCACGGCCCTGGCGGCGCTGCTGGCCGAACACGGCGTGGAGGCAGCTTACGTGGTGCAAGGCATGGGTAGCCTCGACGGCGCGCGCCTGCGCTTCGCCGGGCAGGACCAGGTGACTGCCCTGACGGGCGACCTGGAAATCCTGACCCTGGCGGGCACGCTCTCGCCTGACGGCGTGCACCTGCACATGTCGGTATCAGATGGCATGGGAAGGGTCACAGGCGGCCACGTGGCGGCCGGCTGCACCGTGCGCACCACCGCCGAAATCCTGGTGATGCTGCTGCCTGGGCGGCGCTTTCGCCGCGTCCCCGATGCGGGGACGGGCTACGACGAACTGTTTATTGCGTGATGCGCAGCGAGTAGTCGGTCGCGCGGACATCCTTGGTCAGGCTGCCGATCGAGATGCGGTCGACGCCCGTTTCGGCGATGGCCCGCACACTGTCCATGTTCACGCCACCGGACGCTTCCAGCAGCGCACGGCCGGCATTGAGCTTGACGGCGTCGCGCATGGCGTCGAGCGTGAAGTTGTCGAGCAGGACCGAGGTCGCGCCGGCGCCCAGGGCTTCGTTCAGCTGGTCCAGCGTTTCCACTTCCACTTGCACGGTCACACCTGCGTTGAGCGCGTCGGCGGCCTTCAATGCCGCGGTCACGCCACCGGCGGCGGCAATGTGGTTTTCCTTGATCAGGATGCCGTCATACAGCGCCAGGCGCTGGTTCTGGCCACCGCCCACACGCACCGCGTATTTCTGCGCCAGGCGCAGGCCCGGCAAGGTTTTGCGCGTATCGAGGATGGTGGCCTTGGTGCCTTTCACCACATTGACGTACTGACGCGTGGCCGTCGCCACACCCGACATCAATTGCAGGAAGTTGAGCGCTGCGCGTTCGGCCGTCAGCAGCGAGCGCGGCGACGCTTCGATCGTGCATACGGCGCTGTCGGGGGCCATCAAGTCGCCCTCGGCATACTGCCAGTCGATATCGATGGTCTGGTCGAGTGCCAGCATGATGCCTTCGAACCAGGGGCCGCCACAAAGGACGGCCTCTTCGCGCACGATCACGCGCGCCTTGACGCGGGTGTCGTCCGGCACCAGCTTGCCGGTCAGGTCGCCACTGCCGACGTCCTCCAGCAAAGCGGCCAGCAAGTTCGATTCGAACGCCGATTGCAGCGCCTCGTCAAAACGGTCATACGGATTGCGCAAATTGCTCATGCGGGGCCAATTCCTGAAAACAGTGTAGCTTCTTTTGCCAGCTCGCCGGTTGGCAAGGCTTTGGCCTTCTTCGCCGCGGCGAAATCGAGCATACGGTCGATCGCGCGCACGGCTTCGCGGCCGATGGCCGGGTCAACATGGATTTCGTTGTTACCCTGTTCGAGCACGTCCGCCAGGTTCTGCAGGCCATTCATGGCCATCCACGGGCAGTGCGCGCAGCTCTTGCAGGTGGCGCTGTTGCCGGCGGTGGGCGCTTCGATGAAGTGCTTGCCTGGTGCGGCCATGCGCATCTTGTGCAGGATGCCGTTGTCGGTGGCAACGATGAAGTCGGTCGCGTCCATCGTCCGTGCGGCGTCGATGAGCTGCGTGGTCGAACCGATGACGTCGGCCAGCGCCACTACATTGGCGGGCGATTCGGGGTGCACCAGCACGATGGCTTCGGGATGCTCGGCCTTGAGCAGGTCAAGTTCGATGCCCTTGAATTCGTCGTGCACCAGGCAGGAGCCCTGCCACAGCAGCATGTCGGCACCGGTCTTCTTCTGAATGTAGGAGCCTAGATGCTTGTCCGGCGCCCACAGGATTTTTTTGCCCTGCGCGTGCAGGTGGGCCACGATATCGAGGCCAATCGACGAGGTCACCATCCAGTCGGCGCGCGCCTTGACAGCGGCGCTGGTGTTCGCGTACACGACCACGGTGCGGTCGGGATGGGCGTCGCAGAAGGCGATGAATTCGTCCGACGGGCAGCCCAGGTCGAGCGAACAGGTCGCGTCCAGGTCCGGCATCAGGATGGTTTTTTCGGGGCTGAGGATCTTGGCCGTTTCGCCCATGAAGCGCACACCGGCCACGACCAGGGTCTTGGCCGGATGGTCACGCCCGAAGCGCGCCATCTCCAGCGAATCGGAAACACAACCGCCCGTTTCCTCGGCCAGGTCTTGCAGCTCGCCGTCCACGTAGTAGTGGGCGACCAGCACGGCATCGCGCTCTTTGAGCAAACGCTTGATGCGTTTCTTCAGTTCGGCCTTCTCGCTGGTGCCAAGCGGCGCCGGCGTCCGAGCCCAGGCTTGGGCGGTGCAGCTGGCACCGCCCTGGGGCCGTTCATATTCCACTGTCTTGATCGGTAGTACTTGCATGCGTTTGACTCGCTTGTTTAATCGATCCCCTGGCTCTTCAGGTAATCCTCGTAGTTGCCGCGGAAATCGACGACCTCGTTTTCCTTGATCTCGATGATGCGGTTGGCCAGCGACGACACGAATTCACGGTCGTGCGACACGAAGATGAGGGTGCCGGCGTATTTTTCCAGGGCGATGTTGAGCGATTCGATCGATTCCATGTCCATGTGGTTGGTCGGCTCGTCGAGCAGCAGCACGTTGTGACGGCCCAGCATCAGCTTACCGTACATCATGCGGCCCTTTTCGCCACCGGAGAGCACACGCACCGACTTCTTCACTTCGTCGCCGCCAAACAGCAGCCGGCCCAGGATCGAACGCACGGCCTGGTCGTCGTCGCCTTCCTGGGTCCAGTCGCCCATCCAGTCGGTCAGCGTG
Source organism: Pseudomonadota bacterium (assembly GCA_040390345.1). GTDB lineage: Bacteria > Pseudomonadota > Gammaproteobacteria > Burkholderiales > Burkholderiaceae_D > Telluria_A. The sequence continues at coordinate 20,339 of JAZJYP010000350.1, forward strand.
GTGTCCGTCGCGAATTCCTCCGTCGGATCCTGTGGCATGTAGCCGACGTTGGCGTTTTCCGCCCACTTCACCATGCCGCGATCGGCCGACAGGCCGGCGATATCCTGGCCGCCGATACAGCGCAGCATCGTCGTCTTGCCGGCGCCGTTGGCACCGATGATAGCGATACGCTCGCCCGCTTCGACCATGATACTGAAATTCTTGAACAACTGGCGGTCGTACTTCTTCTCGATCGCGTCGACTTCCACGGCCAGGCGGTGCAGCTTCTTCTCGCCTTCAAAGCGCACAAAGGGATA
>JAZJYP010000351.1:0-3479 GCA_040390345.1 Pseudomonadota bacterium
CCACGCCTTCGTCGCTGATGTCGATCTGGGTGCCGGTCTCTTCGGTCAGCGCGCGGATGACGGCGCCGCCCTTGCCGATGACGTCACGGATCTTTTCCGGGTTGATCTTGATGGTGATCAGGCGCGGTGCGAAGTCCGACAGTTCGGTCTTCGTGTGCGGCATGGCCTTCTGCATTTCGCCCAGGATGTGCTCGCGGCCTTCTTTGGCTTGCGCCAGTGCCACTTGCATGATTTCCTTGGTGATGCCCTGGATCTTGATGTCCATCTGCAGCGCAGTGATACCGTTGCGGGTACCGGCGACCTTGAAGTCCATGTCGCCGAGGTGGTCTTCGTCACCGAGGATGTCGGACAGCACGGCGAACTTGCCGCCTTCCTTGATCAGGCCCATGGCGATACCGGCCACGTGCTCTTTCATTGGCACGCCGGCGTCCATCAGTGCCAGGCAGCCGCCGCAGACCGAGGCCATCGACGAGGAACCGTTCGATTCGGTGATTTCCGACACCAGGCGCACCGAGTAGCTGAACTCGTCAGCTGCTGGCAGCGCGGCGATCAGCGCGCGCTTGGCCAGGCGGCCGTGGCCGATTTCGCGGCGCTTTGGCGTACCAACGCGGCCCGTTTCGCCGGTGGCGAACGGCGGCATATTGTAGTGAAGCATGAACGAATCGGTGAATTCGCCCATCAGCGCGTCGATCTTCTGCGAATCGCGTGCCGTGCCCAGCGTCGCAACGACCAGTGCCTGGGTTTCGCCGCGCGTGAACAGGGCCGAACCGTGGGTGCGTGGCAGCACGGAGGTGCGGATCGAAATCGGACGCACGGTGCGCGTGTCGCGGCCGTCGATGCGTGGCTCGCCGTCGAGGATCTGCGAACGCACGACCTTGGCTTCGATGTCGAACAGGATGTTGTTTACTTCGGCAGCGTCGGGCGCAACCGCGCCGGCGGCGGCGGCTTCAGCGCCCAGGTCGGCCAGCACTTCGCTGGTGGTCGCCTTGAGCTTGGCGGTACGGGCTTGCTTATCCTTGGTCTTGTAGGCGTCGTTGATCTTGGCATCGGCGAAGTGCTTGACGCGGGCGATCAGCGGCTCGTTCTTTGCTGGCGCCGCCCATTCGATTTCCGGCTTGCCGCCGTCGCGCACCAGGTCGTGGATCGCGTCGATAACGGCTTTCATTTCGGTGTGGCCAAATACGACGGCGCCGAGCATGATTTCTTCGGACAGTTGCTGGGCTTCGGATTCGACCATCAGCACGGCCGTTTCGGTACCGGCAACGACCAGGTCCATCTGCGAGGTTTTCAGCTGGGTGGTGGTCGGGTTCAGGATGTACTGGCCATTGGCGTAGCCGACGCGGGCAGCGCCGATCGGGCCGGCGAAAGGAATGCCGGCCACGCACAGGGCGGCCGAGGCACCGATCATGGCGGCGATGTCCGGATCGATTTCAGGATTGACGGACAGGACGTGGATGATGACCTGGACTTCGTTCAGGTAGCCTTCCGGGAACAGCGGACGGATCGGACGGTCGATCAGGCGGCTCGTCAGCGTTTCTTTTTCGGACGGACGGCCTTCGCGTTTGAAGAAACCGCCTGGGATTTTACCGGCAGCGTAAGTTTTCTCGACGTAATCGACGGTCAGGGGGAAGAAGTCCTGGCCTGGCTTGGCGTCCTTGCGGGCGACGACGGTGGCCAGGATCACGGTATCTTCGATCGACACCATGACGGCGCCGGAAGCTTGACGGGCGATCTCGCCGGTTTCCAGGGTGACCTGATGTTGGCCGTACTGGAAGGTTTTCGTAACTTTATTAAACATGGGTAATCCCTTTCTATTTGCCGACAGATTTTCAGGGGCTGTCGTTCACCTCACCACAGGTCGGCCTTGCGGGCCGGCCTTTACAGCAACAGCAAAAGCTGAATGCAAAAATGCCCGCGACAGCGAACTGACGCAGGCATCTTTTTGCTTGAACCTTGAATCGCAAGAATTATTTGCGCAGGCCGAGTTTGGCGATCAGATCGCGGTAACGGGTTGCGTCCTTGGACTTCAGGTAGGACAGCAGGCTCTTACGACGGTTGACCATCATGATCAGGCCGCGGCGCGAGTGGTGGTCTTTCGCGTGGGCTTTGAAGTGGCCGTTCAGTTCGTTGATGCGTGCGGTCAGCAGGGCAACCTGGACTTCCGGGGAGCCGGTGTCGTTTTGGGCACGGGCGTTGTCCGCGATGATCGCGGCTTTGTTGATGTTTTCTACGGTCATGATATTACCTTTCACATGCGGTACAAGAGTCGTAACCCAGCGTACCGTGAACTTCGTTGAATGAACCGGCCAAAACGGCCAGACCCGGAATTATATGCGAACTCGCCCCGTGCAGCCAGCGATTTGATGGCGTATTCTGGCCACAAGAGGGCTTTTCACGGGTTTTTTGTGTCAAAAATGATCAAACTGGCAATGCTTTTGCTGCTGGGCGGCTGTGCCGGCATGGGTCCGCATGCCGTGCCGGGCGAGCCGGTGGCTGCGCTCGAAGCGCGCCTGGGGCATCCGACGGCCATCTATCGCCTGCCAGAAGGCCAGGAATGGGAGTATGCCACGGGGCCCTTCGGCCAGCGCACCTGGATGGCACGCATCGGCGCCGACGGCCGCGTGGCCGGATTCGCACAGGTGCTCACCAGCGCCATGTTCGCGAAGATCGAGGTGGGCAAGGCGCGCAAGGATGAGGTCTTGCGCCTGGTCGGACGCCCGGCCGAAACGTCGCGCGTGTTCCAGCACGATGACGAAGTCTGGTCCTACCGCTACAAGGAATCGGAAGTGTGGAACTCGCTCATGCATGTGCATTTCGACCGCGACGGCGTGGTGCGCATGCGGATGAATGGCCCCGATCCCCTGTTTGAGCACGAGCGCCGCGCGCGCTAATTGAATCATCGCGGCGACTGTGATTTAATCGGCTTTTGACGATTTCATTCCAGCCCATGCCCAGCGCAACTGAACCACAAGCGACGCCCGCCTGGCGCGTGCATCGATCCAAAGTCCACGGGCGCGGCGTGTTCGCGCAGCGCGACATCGAGGCCGGCGAATGCGTGATCGAATACAAGGGCCGCGAGATCAGCTGGGACGAAGCGCTGCTGCGCGCCGCGACGCACAACCGGCCGCACAACCACACGTTTTATTTCACGCTCTCGAACGGCAATGTGATCGACGGTGGCGACCATGGCAATGCGGCGCGCTGGATCAACCATTCCTGCGAACCGAATTGCGAGGCGATTGAAGAGGACGGGCGCATCTACATCTATGCCCTGTATCCGATCGCCAGCGGCGACGAGCTCAATTATTCCTATCCCCTGGTCTACGAAGGGCGCCACACGGCCGCGATCAAGCGCGCCTTCGCCTGCCGCTGTGGCGCCCCCACCTGCAAAGGCACGATGCTCGCACCCAAGCCGCGCAAGCCCAAGGCCAAGCCCGCACCAGCAGCACCAACGTCGGGGTCACATCTGACATTTGGAC
>JAZJYP010000351.1:3489-17296 GCA_040390345.1 Pseudomonadota bacterium
CAAGCGCGAAACGGAAGAGCCCGTGTCCGAATGTCAGATGTGACCCCGAATTTTAGATGGGGGCGCCGGGCGGAATGGCGGGCAAGGCGCGCAGCTTGGTCCTGGCCGGGTCGGCCAGGTAGCGGGCGATCAGCTCGGCCGCCTGCTTGCGGCTCTGGCCCGTTACGCCAGGCGCAGGATGGGCGGCCAGCCACACACCAAAATCCTTCACTTGCTGGCGCACGTCGGCACTCACGGCAGGATGCAGCTCGCTGCCGTCGAGCAGCTTGAGCATGGCGTCGAGCACCACCCAGTTGGCGGCCAGCTGCACCGCTTCGCCGGCCACGATACCAACGTCCACGGCGTCGCGCTTCCAGGTCTTTTGCAGCACCTGGTCGAACATGTCCTGCACGCCGGGCTGGCGGGCGTCGCGTGCGTGCTGCCATGCGAGGCGGTTGACGCGTGCGCCATCGAACAGGAAGGTGCAGGTCTGGGCGGCGCCAGCTTCGACCGCGCTGAAGGCGTCGAACACGCTGTTCATGCGCGAGCCAAAATATTCGCGCGTGCGTTCAAAGCCCAGGGCCGGGGGCGTAAGCACGTCGAGCACATTGGCCGGCAGGGCCAGCGTTTCGGCGCGCAGGCTGGCGGCCAGGCGTTCAAGCGACTGGCGCTGCTGCGCGGCCGGCACCACGTGGGCGCCACTGCGCGCGGCGCCACTGCGCACATCGGTGCTGGTGCTGTAGGCGAATTCGCTGCCGCCCAGGTTGCGCGCCAGCGCCTCGGTCTGGTAACGGTGCAGCAGGTAGACGGGCACCAGGCGCGCTTCGATTTCACCGGACTGGCGCCCGTCTGGCAGCACATTGAAGGAGAAGTTCTGCAGCGCCTTCTGGCGCACGGCCATCAACTGGTCCCAGCTCTTGTTGGTGTCGGGGCCGAAGTCCCACAGCAGGCCGTTCGGGTGCGCCGAACCGTTGCTGCGCGCGTCGACGTCGCTCACATAGTCAAAACCCTTGGCGCGGATGTCGGCGCGCAGGCGCGCCAGGCTGGCCGCTTCGTCCTGCGGTGCGAACTGGCCGTAGGCGTGCTTGACAATGTAGTCGTCCCACGCACCGACGCCCACGCCGTAGGCATTGGCAAGCTCGATGTCGCCCTTGGCGCCCAAGCGCACCAGCGGGTGCGGGTAATCCATCACGGAGCCATTGCCGTGGCGGCTGGCGGCGAAGTTGTGCTGAAAGCCGAGCGTGTGTCCGACTTCGTGGGCGGCCAGCTGGCGCAGGCGCGCCAACGCCATCTCTTCGGCCAGCTTGTTGGCGTCGCCAGCCTTGCCGTAAGGGGCGAGCAGGCTTTCGGCGATCAGGATGTCCTGGCGCACGCGCTGGGATCCCAGCGTGACTGTACCCTTGATGATCTCGCCGGTGCGCGGATCGGCCATCGGCGTGCCGTAAGACCAGCCGCGCGTGGCCCGGTGCACCCACTGGATGACGTTGTATCGCGCATCCATCGGGTCGACGCCTTCTGGCAGCAGCTCGACGCGGTAGGCGTCCTTGAAGCCGGCTTTCTCGAATGCGCTGGTCCACCAGCGTGCGCCTTCCAGCAGGGCCGAACGCACCGGTTCGGGCGCGCCGCGGTCAACGTAGTAGACGATGGGTTTCTTGACGGTGCTGACGGCGGCCGCTGGATCAGTCTTCTCCAGGCGGAAGCGGATCTGCCAGCGCACGTCGATGGAGGAGGCGATCGGCGTGGCGAAATCGTAGTAACCGGTGTCAATGCCGCCGGAACCCGGATGGTAGGCGCGGCGCTGGTAGCCCGCATCGGGCAGGCGCACGAAGCTGACATGCTGTCGCAGCGTCAGGCCGGTTGGATCGGGCGCGACATCGCGCACGAAGTTGCCTTCGCCCGGGCCATGGAAAGTGAGCATGGCTTCGAGTTCGATATTGTCCGGGAAGGCCTTGGCCGCTTCGGCCAGTACGGCGCTGCGCTTGGCGTCGATACTGTAATTGCCTTGCTTGGTGTCGGCCAGGCGCGCGGCGATGTTGTGGCGGTCGGCCAGCAGGAAGGACGAGAAGTCGACCAGGTGGCGGCCGTTTTCGCTGGCCAGGATCTCGCCCGACCACAGCACCGAGGCGGCAAAGGCTTCCTTGACGCTGGCGCGTTCATCGGCGTTGGGCGAGTCGGCAATGAAGCGCGTATTTTCATGAACCAGGAACAGCCGGTTGCCGTGTTTTTCAACATGGACCAGGCGCGGTTCGCTGCCCTGCCCGCGGTCCAGGCCCACATCGTTGGAGCCAAGCCCAAAGGGCAGCGAGGTAATCATCAGCATCGGCGCGCCGTCGGCGGCGATCGACAGCAGCACCCTGCCCTGCTCGGCGTCGCGCCACACATCGATGAAGCCTGGCTGCGCCGCCATCGCACGGGTAAGCTCGGCCAGCTTGGGCGCGTCGGCATGAACGGGGCTGGCAAAGGCCAGGGCGATGGAGAGGGCGAGCGAGCGAATTTTCATGGAAGTCCCGGGGTAGTGACGCAGGCGATTATCAGGACGCGATATTTGCATGTCAACTTATTTGCAAAATCAGTAGAATCGCCATATGGTTACACTGCCCCGCTTCGCCTTCCGCCACTTTCGCGCGCGCCTGCTGGCGATTATTGTCTTGCTCGTTTTAGCCCTGCAGGCTGTCGTTTTCTTCACAGTCAGCGCCGCCGCCAACCGCAACGCCATCCGCGCCAGCGACGAGGCCCTGCATGTGACGCTGTCCTCGCTCAAGGACACGATGGCCGCGCGCGAAGCGAAGCTGCGCACCTTCGCGCGCCTGTTGTCGCAGGACTTCGCCTTCAAGTCCCTGGCCAGCGAAGGCGACCACGATACCTTGATTTCGGCCTACAAGAGCTACCGCCGCCGCCTCGGCGCGGACTGGATGTTCGTGCTCGATATCGATGGCAAGATCCTGGCCGACACCTTGCAACCGGACGTCCAGGGCGTGCCATTCCAGCAGGCCGCGCTGCTCGACGCCGTGGCCAAAAGCCAGACGCAGGAAACGACCAGCATCCAGCTCATAGGCGGCAAGGCCTACCAGGTCGTCGTGGTACCGCTGAAGGCGCCGGTGCCGATGGCCTGGGTGGGCATCGGCTTTGAAGTGACCGATTTCCTGGCCGGTGAACTGGAACAGCAGACCCACACGCGCGTGAACCTGGCCTGGCGCGCGCCCAAGGAAGCACCGGTCCTGCTGGCCTCGACCCTCGACGACGAGCAGCGCCACGACTTCCTCGCCGCGCCCGCGCCGAAGGAGGCGACCAGCCACCTGGTCAAGCTTGGCGGCGCGGACTATGTGAGCATCGAAGCCCCGCTGCACTCCACCACGCAGGGCGTCATGGTGGCGGTGCTGCATCGCTCGCTCGACGAAGCGCTGGCCAGCTACCGCGAACTGCGCTGGCAGCTGCTGGCGGTGTTCCTGCTCTCGACCCTGGTCGCGGCAGGCGTGGCGATGGTGATCGCGCGGCGCGTGACGCGGCCGGTGCAAAAGCTGGCATCGGCGGCCGCCCGCATCAGTGAAGGCCACTACGAAACGATCGGTGACGTCGGCGTGCAAGACGAGCTGGGCGCGCTGGCCCACTCTTTCGACGACATGGTGCGCGGCCTGCGCGAACGCGACAAGGTGCGCGCCATGCTGGGCAAGGTCGTCTCCCCAGCCATTGCCGAAGAACTGCTGTCGCAGAAGATCGACTTCAGTGGCCAGGAGCAGGAAGTGTCGGTGCTGTTCTCCGACATCCGTGGCTTCACCACGCTGTGCGAAGGCCGCGCGCCAAGCGCCATCCTGGCCATGCTCAACACTTACCTGTCCACCGTCAGTGCCCTGGTCGACGAGCGCGAAGGCGTGGTCGACAAATACATCGGCGACGCGGTGATGGCGCTGTTTGGCGCGCCTCTGGGCGCACCGAACGATCCGCAGCGCGCCCTCGACACGGCGCTGGCCATGGTCGCAGCCCTGCCCCCGCTGAACGCGCAGTTCGCACGCGACGGTTGGCCTGAACTGAAGATCGGCATCGGCATCCATACGGGCATTGTCGTGGCGGGCAATGTGGGTTCAGCGACACGCCTGAACTACACGGTGCTGGGCGACACGGTCAACCTGGCCTCGCGCCTGGAAGGCCTGTGCAAACGTTATGGCGTGGCCATCGTGGTGAGCGAAACGACGATGCTGCGCTGCGCCGGTGTCGTCTTCCGCGAACTGGATCTGGTGCGGGTGAAGGGCAAGCGCGAACCGGTGCGCATCTTTGAGGCGATGGGGCGCGAGGGGGCAGTCGATACGACACAGCTGGCGCGCCACCACGACGGGCTGACGGCATACCGGCTACGCAAATTCGGGGAAGCGCTGGCGGCCTTTGAAGGCGCAGCACCGGACGCGGTGCGGCAGATCTACATGGCGCGCTGCGAGCGCTTCATCAAATTCCCACCCGCCTTCGAGTGGGAACCGATCGAAACGCTCGACGAAAAATAAGCAGCGCCAGCGCGATGCGCCTTACTGCTGCGGATTGACGCGCTCGATCTTCGAGTGCAGCTTGTTCAGGCCTGACAGGTAGGCCTTGGCCGAGGCGACGATGATGTCCGGATCCGAGCCAACGCCGTTGACGATGCGGCCATTTCGCGACAGGCGCATCGTCACTTCCCCTTGCGACTGGGTGCCGTTGCTGATCGCGTTGATCGAGAACAGCACCAGCTCGGCGCCGCTTGCCGCTTCCTTTTCGATCGCGTTGACGGTCGCGTCGACCGGGCCATCGCCCTCGCCTTCGCAGCGGAATTCCTTGCCATCCATGACAAAGACCACGCTGGCGGACGGCGTTTCACCCGTTTCGGAGCGCTGCGCCAGCGAGACAAAGCGGTAGTACTCGCCCTCGTGGGCGTGTTCCTCTTCCGAGACCAGGGCCATGATGTCTTCGTCGAAGATCTCGGACTTGCGGTCGGCCAGTTCCTTGAAGCGGGCAAAAGCGTCATTCACTTCCGCTTCCGACTCAAGCTCGATGCCCAGTTCCTGCAGGCGCTGTTTGAAAGCATTGCGGCCCGAGAGCTTGCCCAGCACGATCTTGTTGGCGGTCCAGCCCACGTCTTCGGCGCGCATGATCTCGTAGGTCTCGCGCGCTTTCAAGATGCCGTCCTGGTGGATGCCGGAGGCGTGCGCGAAGGCGTTCGCGCCAACGACAGCTTTATTTGGCTGCACCGCGAAGCCGGTGATCTGCGACACCATCTTCGAGGCGGCCACGATTTGGGTCGTATCGATGCCCAGCGTGAGGCCGAAGTGGTCGCTGCGGGTGCGCAGGGCCATGACCACTTCTTCGAGCGCCGTGTTGCCGGCGCGCTCGCCCAGGCCATTGATGGTGCACTCGATCTGGCGTGCGCCGCCAATCATCACGCCGGCCAGGGAATTGGCAACGGCCAGGCCGAGGTCGTTGTGGCAGTGGACCGACCAGATCGCCTTGTCCGAATTGGGAATGCGCTCGCGCAGGCGGCGGATGGTCGCGCCGAACACTTCCGGCACGGCGTAGCCGACGGTGTCGGGGAAGTTGATCGTGGTGGCGCCTTCGGCGATCACGGCTTCAAGCACCCGGCACAGGAAGTCTTCGTCCGAGCGGCTGCCGTCTTCGGGCGAGAATTCGATGTCATTGGTATGGTTGCGGGCAAAACGGATGGCCTGCTTGGCCTGTTCGAGCACCTGTTCCGGCTCCATGCGCAGCTTCATCTTCATGTGCAGCGGCGAGGTGGCAATGAAGGTGTGGATGCGCTTGCGCTCGGCCGGCAGCAGCGCTTCGGCGGCGCGCGCGATGTCGCGGTCGTTGGCGCGCGAGAGCGAGCAGACGGTCGATTCGCGGATCACCGAGGCGATCGCGCGGATGGCCTCGAAGTCGCCCGGCGAGGCGGCGGCAAAACCGGCCTCGATGACGTCGACGCGCATGCGTTCGAGCTGGCGCGCGATGCGGACCTTTTCGTCCTTGGTCATCGAGGCGCCGGGCGATTGCTCGCCGTCACGCAGGGTGGTGTCAAATATGATGAGGCGATTCGGGTCGGTCATGGCGCATCCTTAATAAATTGTAAGCTTGCGCCACGCCCGATCAAGGGTCAGCGGCGCTCGCTCTGGTCAGCTGGTTCTTCGTCGGTCTGGATGATGGACACTGGCTTGCCTTTTGCGAGGCGCCAGAAATACACCACATAGCCTGACAAACCATATACAACGAAAATCGGCCACAGCACCTTGGGCGGGTCGATCGACACGAGGGCGAAGGCCAGCGCGATCAGGAACACCACGATGAAGGGGACCGACTTGCGGAAGTTGACGTCCTTGAAGCTGTAAAACGGGACATTGGTCACCATGGTCAGGCCGGCGAAGACGGCGATGGCCCAGGAGATCTTCGACAGGTCGGTGCCGGCGAATTCGAGGTCATTCATCATCAGGATGAAGCCGACCACCATGGCCGCGGCGGCCGGGCTGGGCATACCCTGGAAGAAGCGCTTGTCGACCACTTCGATATTGGTGTTGAAGCGCGCCAGGCGCAGCGCGGCGCCGGCGCAGTAGACGAAGGCAGCGATCCAGCCCAGCTTGCCCATGCCGCGCAGCGACCATTCGTAGATCACCAGGGCCGGAGCGGCGCCGAAGGAGACCATGTCGGACAGGCTGTCGTACTGGGCGCCGAATTCGGACTGGGTATTGGTCAGGCGCGCGATGCGGCCATCCAAGCCGTCGAGGATCATGGCCACGAAAATGGCCCAGGCCGAATGTTCGAATTTCTGGTTCATCGCCATGACGATGGCGTAGAAGCCGCAAAACAGCGCTGCCGTGGTGAAGGCGTTAGGCAGCAGGTAGATGCCGCGCGAGCGCACCGGGTTGCCTTCGGCGTCGAACTTCTTGCGGCCGATTTTGCTGAAGCGGGACAGTTTCGGCGCCGTGGCGTTGGCGCCCAGTTTGGCTTTGCGGCGGGGGAAGTGGGGCATGGATGTCCGTTTCAAGTAAAGATTCGCGTGCGCCTATTATAGTGGCGCGCCTGCGCAGCGCCAGCCCTACTTGAACCTCACCTTTCCGACCAGGTGCATTTGCAGCGTGGTCTCGCCGGGCTCGAAACTGGGCTCGGCCACGTCCTGCTGGGCCTTCATGGCCATGGGTGCGGCGCGCATGAAACTGGCATTTTGCGGCTCGACATAGTTGCCCGAGCCTTCGAAGTCGATCGTTTCGATGGTCGCGTCACTGAGCGGGCGGCCCATGGCGCGCGCGATCGACGCGACGCGCTCGTTCAGGTTCTTGTAGGTGGCGGCGATGCGCTGCTCGTCGAGCGTCTTTGTCAAGGCCGGGCTCAGCTCGAAACGCAGGTTGTTCAGGCCCAGTATCTTCTGGGCGGCGGCGGCCATCTTGGGCAGGCCGTCAAGGCTGGTGGTTTTCACTTCCAACGACTGGCCAACGCGCCAGCCGGTGGGCACGCGTGGCTTGGTGGAGGGGGTGTTGTCGTACACCGCGTAGGTATAGTAGCCCTGGGTTTTGAGCTGGGCGTGCGGGTCTTCCTTGCGCACGATCTCGGCACCCTGCTTCATCTTCTGGTTCACGCGCGAGGCGGCGGCGGCCTTGTCCTTGTCCTGTTCTTCGACGCTGAAGGTGATGGTGGCCTGGTCGTTGGCGTGGACGACTTCGCCGAAGGCCGGCACGACGACGAGCGTGTCGGCGTGGGCGACGGAACAGGCGAAGGTGGCGGCGACAAGCAGTTTGTACAGGGACATGGAAACTCCGTGGTAATGGAAAAATGGTGGGTATCGCGCTGCGCGCTCGCCCACCCTACGCCACGGCCCGGGACCTGGGCAGTGGCGCAGGGTGGGTAAGCGCATCGCGCGTTACCCACCAATCATACCAATACCTTAGTTCTTCGACTGGTCCACCAGCTTGTTCTTGGCGATCCACGGCATCATCGCGCGCAGCTTGGCGCCGACTTCTTCGATCTGGTGCTCGGACGTCAGGCGGCGGCGCGAAATCAGGGTCGGGGCGCCGGCCTTGTTTTCGAGGATGAAGCTCTTGGCGTATTCGCCCGTCTGGATGTCCTTCAAGCACTGGCGCATCGCGTCCTTGGTCGCGGAAGTCACGACTTTCGGGCCCGTCACGTATTCGCCGTATTCGGCGTTGTTCGAGATCGAGTAGTTCATGTTGGCGATGCCGCCTTCATAGATCAGGTCGACGATCAGCTTGAGCTCGTGCAGGCACTCGAAGTAGGCCATCTCGGGCGCGTAGCCACCTTCGACCAGGGTCTCGAAACCGGCCTTGATCAGTTCGACGGCGCCGCCGCACAGGACCGCTTGCTCGCCGAACAGGTCGGTCTCGGTCTCTTCGCGGAAGTTGGTCTCGATGATGCCGGCGCGCCCGCCACCGTTGGCCATCGCGTACGACAGTGCAATGTCGCGCGCCGAACCGGATTTGTCCTGGTACACGGCGATCAGGTGCGGCACGCCGCCACCGTTGGCGTAGGTGCCGCGCACGGTGTGGCCCGGCGCTTTCGGCGCAATCATGATCACGTCGAGGTCGGCGCGTGGCACCACCTGGCCGTAGTGGACATTGAAGCCATGCGCGAACGCCAGCACGGCGCCCTGCTTGGCGTGCGGCGCGACGTTTTCGTTGTAGACCTGGGCGATGTTCTCGTCCGGCAGCAAGATCATGATGATGTCGGCGGCCTTGATGGCGTCGTTCACTTCAGCGACCTTGAGGCCGGCTTTTTCCACCTTGTTCCACGAGGCGCCGCCCTTGCGCAGGCCGACCGTGACGTTCACGCCCGAGTCGTTCAGGTTTTGCGCGTGCGCGTGGCCTTGCGAGCCGTAGCCGATGATGGCGACGTTTTTGCCCTTGACGAGGGAGAGGTCACAATCTTTGTCGTAAAAAACTTTCATGATTTTTCCTAATAATTAGATGCGTTAAACTTTGAGGATGCGTTCGCCGCGGCCGATGCCGGAGCCGCCGGTGCGTACAGTTTCGAGGATCGAAGCGCGGTCGATCGAGTCGATGAAGGCGTCGAGCTTGCCCTTGTTGCCGGTCAGTTCGATCGTGTAGGTTTTCTCGGTCACATCGATGATGCGGCCGCGGAAAATGTCGGCGGTGCGCTTCATCTCTTCGCGCTCCTTGCCGACCGCCCTCACCTTGATGAGCATGAGTTCGCGCTCGATATGGGCGCCTTCGGTCAGGTCCACCACCTTCACCACTTCAATCAGGCGGTTCAAGTGCTTGGTGATCTGCTCGATGATGTCGTCCGAACCCGAGGTGACGATGGTCATGCGCGAGAGCGTATCGTCTTCGGTCGGGGCGACGGTCAGGGTTTCGATGTTGTAGCCGCGGGCGGAGAACAGGCCCACCACGCGCGACAGGGCACCGGCTTCGTTTTCCAGCAAAACGGAAATAATATGGCGCATTTAGAGGTCCTCCGAGCCGAGCAGCATTTCGGACAAGCCCTTGCCGGCCTTGACCATCGGCCAGACGTTTTCACTCTGGTCGGTAATGAAGTTCATGAACACGAGGCGGTCTTTCATGCCGAAGGCTTCCTTCAGGGCGCCGTCGACGTCGCCCGGTTTTTCGATCTTCATGCCCACGTGGCCATAGGCTTCGGCGAGCTTCTCGAAGTCCGGCAGCGAATCCATGTAGGACTCGGAATAGCGCGAGCCGTAGTCGATCTGCTGCCACTGGCGCACCATGCCGAGGAAGCGGTTATTGAGCAAAATGATTTTCGGCGTCAGGTGGTACTGCTTGCAGGTGGCAAGCTCCTGGATGCACATCTGGATCGAACCTTCGCCGGTGATGCAGGCGACGGTGGCGTCCGGATTGGCCATCTGCACACCCATCGCGTACGGCAGGCCCACACCCATCGTGCCCAGGCCACCGGAATTGATCCAGCGGCGCGGCTTGTCGAAGGGGTAGTACTGCGCGGCCCACATCTGGTGCTGGCCCACGTCGGAGGTGATGAAGGCGTCGCCCTTGGTGATGTCCCAGACCTTTTGCACGACCGACTGCGGCTTGATGACCAGGCCGTCGTTGTTGTACTTGAGGCAGTCCTTGCCGCGCCACTCGTCGATCTGCTTCCACCAGTTGGCCACGGCGGGCGCGTTGGTCTTCGCCTCGGACGCCTCGAGCTGGGCGAGGAATTCGACCAGCACTTCCTTGACGTTGCCGACGATGGGAATATCGACCTTGACGCGCTTGGAAATCGACGAGGGGTCGATGTCGACGTGGATGATCTTGCGGGGGTTGCTGGCGAAGTGTTTCGGATTGCCGATCACGCGGTCGTCGAAACGCGCGCCGATGGCGATCAGGACGTCGCAGTTCTGCATCGCCATGTTCGCTTCGTAGGTCCCGTGCATGCCCGGCATGCCGACGAACTTGTCGCTTGACGCGCGATAGGCGCCCAGGCCCATCAGCGTGTTGGTGACCGGGAAGCCGAGCTTGTCGACGAACTTGTTCAGTTCCGGCGCGGCGTTGGCGAGGATGACGCCGCCGCCGGTGTAGATCATCGGCCGTTCGGCTTGCAGCAGCAGCTGCACGGCCTTGCGGATCTGGCCCGCATGGCCCTTGTCGACCGGCTTGTACGAGCGCATCTCGATATCCTTCGGATAGTCGTAGACGCACTTGTGCATGCTGATGTCTTTGGGGATATCGACCAGCACCGGGCCGGGGCGGCCGGTCCTGGCGATAAAGAAGGCTTTCTTCATCGTTGCGGCCAAGTCTTTCACGTCCTTGACGAGAAAGTTGTGCTTGACGCAAGGACGGGTAATGCCGACGGTGTCGCATTCCTGGAAGGCGTCCTGGCCAATGGCGTGGCTCGGTACCTGGCCGGAGATGACGACCATCGGGATCGAATCCATGTACGCGGTCGACAGGCCGGTCACCGCGTTCGTCACGCCCGGACCGGAGGTCACGAGGGCCACGCCGACGGTGTTGGAGCTGCGCGAATAGGCGTCGGCCGCGTGGACGGCTGCCTGCTCGTGGCGGACCAAAACGTGCTGGAATTTGTCTTGCTTGAAGATGGCGTCGTAAATGTAGAGGACCGCGCCGCCTGGATAGCCGAAGACGTGTTTGACACCCTCTTCCGCGAGACAACGCACTACAATTTCCGCGCCCGTGATGGGAGCTTCTGCTTCGTTATTCATACAACATTCCTTTCAAGACCCATTGGGAGGTGATCGGATGCTCTTTCCTGACGAATTACGATTTGCGCAACAGCTGCCCAGGCCTCCCTTCTTTCTGCGGCCGCATCGATCGTTCCGTTCCCGGCAGGGTGACGTTCGAACCGACACTAAACGCAACTCGTTTGGCGTGAGTTTCTGTAGCGGTTATGCGTAACTCTCGCGCTTGTGGCGCGGGTGGGAGCAAACTGCCTACATGTGAAAGCGCGTCGTGCCGGGTCAGGCCTTGTGTGCCTGGTGCGGGTTGACCATACAGCTTCGGGATGGCAAAGCGTCCCATACGTTACTGCGGCGCACCATTTTATGTCAAGGATATTCTGAACAAATATGCAGGAAAAGGCCCGCGCGCTAGCGAATATGCATGCAAAACTCACCAAATTTTGCTAGGATGCGCTCAGTTTTCCCATAAGCCACAGGCAAGGTCCCTGCGGTGCTTCCGACCCTTTCCACATCGCATGGCAACAGACAAAGAATTATCCGACTTTCTTGAAAGTGTCGAACGGCGCGCCTTCAAGCAGGCCGTCTATGCAGTGCGCAAGGATGAATCGGCCCTCGATATCGTGCAGGATGCGATGATCAAGCTGGCCGAGAAATACGGCGACAAACCAGCGGCCGAACTGCCGATGCTGTTCCAGCGCATCCTGCAGACGACCATCCTCGACTATTTCCGGCGCGAGAAAGTGCGCAATACCTGGGTCAGCCTGTTTTCCGGTTTGAGCAGGCGCGACGGTGAAGACGAGGACTTTGATATACTCGAATCGTACGAGGCGGAAGAAGGATCGGCAGCGGCCGAGTCCAGCGCCGACCAGGTCGAACGCATGCAAATTCTCAATTTGATCGACGAGGAAGTACAAAAACTGCCCGCGCGTCAACGGGAAGCCTTCCTCATGCGTTACTGGCAGGATATGGACGTGGCTGAAACAGCCGAAGCGATGGGTTGTTCCGAGGGCAGTGTCAAGACACACTGCTCCCGTGCAACGCATGCCCTAGCGGAGTCGCTCAAAGCCAAGGGAATAAAACTATGAATACCGACGATCTCAATTTTGCGTACAAGGTGCGTCACGCACTGAACGAAAAACTGGACACCTTGCCGGCTTCCACGACGGAACGCCTGGCTTCTGCACGCAAACTGGCCGTATCTCGCAAGAAGTCAGCCAGTCCGCTGTGGGTGGCGCAACGCGCCCTGGCCGGCGGCGCCGGTGCCCTGTCGAGCTCGTTCTCGTGGGTCACGCGCGTCTCCGTGGCGGTACCGCTGATGGCCCTGGTCATCGGCCTCGGTGGCATTTACCACTACGAACAACAGCAGCGCATTGCCGAAATCGCCGAACTGGATGCCGCCGTGCTGTCCGACGAGCTGCCCCTGACCGCCTACCTGGACCACGGCTTCAACGCCTACCTCGCCCAGAGCGCGCAATAAGGATGGCGGGCGTACGTACACGCACCCTCCTGAAGGCGGCCCTGGCCGCCGCCTGCCTCAGTGCGTTTGCCGCACTGGCGCAGCAAGCCGCCCCCGCACCGGCTGCCACGGCGCCGAAACCGGTGGTTGGCAAAGCGCCGACCAAAGCACTCGACAAACCCCTGTGGGCCACGCTCACCAAGCCGCAGCAGGTGGCGCTGGAACCGCTGGCCGGCGAATGGGACAAGATGGACACGCTGCGCAAGCAGAAGTGGCTCGACATCGCCAACCGCTATGCCGCCATGAAGCCCGACGAGCAGCAGCGCGTGCACGACCGCATGCGCGAGTGGGTCAAGCTCACGCCCGAGCAGCGCCGCGTCGCGCGCGAGAACTACACGCGCGCCAAGCAGATCGACCCGGGCAAGAAATCGGAGCAGTGGGAGCAGTACCAGCAGCTGCCCGAAGAACAAAAGAAAAAACTGGCTGCGGATGCCGCCTCCGCCAAAGCGAAGGTGGTGAACCTGCCATCGAACGCGCAATCGAAGGTGCAGACTGTCGCCCCGATCAAAGCGAGCAAGCCGCCCGCTTCAGCCCCCTCTTCCACGCCGGCCGCCGCGCCGGCCGCATCTGGTACCAATGGAAAATAGTACGCCGCTTGTCGTTACACCCTCTCTGAAACGCCGCTTGATCTCCATGGTTTATGAATTCCTGCTGCTGACGGCGGTGGAGATTTTTATCGTGGGCGTCTACACGCTGGTGACGCTGAACCTGCATTCGGCCCTGCTCGATGGCGGCCGCAATATCGTCGTCGTGCTGGCGGCGGCCGCCTATTTCGTCTATTCGTGGTCTGGCAGCGGGCACACGCTGGCGATGAAGACCTGGCGCATCAAGCTCGTCAAAGTTGGCTATCCGACGGTGCCGCCGCGCGCTGCGGCGCTGCGCTTTGTGTATGCCTGGGGCGCGATCGCACCGGCCCTGATCATCATCCACCTGATGAAGCTCATGACCAGCAGCGCCGGCACGCGCATGGCGCTGGCCATCCTTGGCGCGAATATCGTGCTGTGGGCGATGACGGCCTTCCTCGACAAGGACCGCCAGTTCTTGCATGACAAACTGGCGGGCACGCGCCTGATTGAACTGCCCAAGCGGGCTAAGAAGTAAGACCGCGTGGGCACACGTGCCCACCCTACGAGGCAAGTAGACAGAATGTATTGACCTACCAACCTCAAGCAACGCGGATTACGCTGAAG
>JAZJYP010000352.1:0-16939 GCA_040390345.1 Pseudomonadota bacterium
CCCAGCCGTAATGCGCGCATTACGGCTGGGCCCGTGTCCGAATGTCAGATGTGACCCCGACGTTTTTTGTCCCTAGGCTAACGGAAGACCAGCACGGGAATCTGGCTGTTGGTCAGCACCTTTTGCGTCTCGCTGCCCAGCAGGAAACCCTTGACGCCCTTGCGGCCGTGCGAGGCCATGGCGATGAGGTCGCATGCGCGCTCGCGCGCCGCTTCGATGATGGCTTCATAAGGATGGTCCGAGCGCATGCGCAGCATCACGAAGGGCACGCCGGCCGCGCTCGCCGCCTTTTCAATCACGCCCAGGAACTGGTCGGCATGGCGCGCCGTCTCGGCGGCAAACTGGGCCGCCGAATCTTCCACCCGCGAGGTGGCGTACTGCAGGACCTGGTAGTCCGGCATCACGTACAGGCCGGTAATGCTCGCGCCCATCGTCTTGGCGAAGGCCACGCTCGCGGCGATGGCCTTTTCGGAAATGGCCGACCCATCGGTCGGCAGTAAGAGATGCTTGAACATGGCGTTTCCTTTTCAGTGATCAGGCAGCACCGGAACCGTGGCAGGCGGCCAGCGTCGCGGCACGCCGCTGCTGGCAGTCCGGGCAGGTCCAGGGCCCCGCTTGCGCATCAAGATCCGGCACCAGCGCCGACTGGCCACAGTCGGCACAGACGACATGCAAACCTTGCTGGATGCGGCGCAAGGCGGCGTTGATGGCGATGAGTTCGACCAGTTCATGTTCGAGCTGGCTGACCTCGCTATCGTTGAGAAAATCATTGTCCTCAGCACCGCCACTGGTGAGCTGATGGCGGATGCGTTTCATCAGGGCCGCGCGGCGCGTGCGCAGCCGCTCGCCGCGACTGGCCAGGGCGCCACCATGGTGCTCGCTCATGCTTCTCTCCGATGCAATGTTGACAAGGATCAGTGTCGCCGAGCGGCGCCGCAATTTCCTTGATCCAGATCAGATAATCCCGGCAGCGGCGCGCCGCTGTTGCTGCGCGCCGGCGATTTTGACTTGCATCAAATTCGCTGCAAGAAAACGCACTGGCGGCCACTTGCCGATGGACGCGCCCGGCCTTGCCGCGTAGGATTTTCCGTATCGTTGAAGCGAAGGAAAACACCATGGCCTATAACACCATCCTGGTCCACGTCGATCACTCGGCGCATGCCGCGCAGCGCATCCGCATCGCCGCCGAACTGGCCCACCGTGCCGGTGCCCACCTGGTCGGCGCGGCCACCACCCTGCCCCCGCTCGGCCAGAATGACTACGGTTTCGACATGGGCGCCATGATGCTGATGGCGGCAACCCAGCCGGCCATGCCCGACCCGCAGGAAGCGTTGGCCAGCTTCGATGTGCTCGCCGCCAGCGTGGGCCTGTCCAGTTGCGAGCGCTGCCTGCTCGACGACGACGCGCAAACGGCCCTGGCCGAACGGGCCCGCTACAGCGACCTCGTCGTCATGAGCCAGGCCGACCCGGCCGAGGTGGCTGCCGGCACCGTCAGCGGTCCGGCCCTGCCCGAGGGCGTGCTGATGCATTCAACGCGCCCGGTCCTGTTCATCCCCTATGCCGGGCATTTCCCGCGCGTGGGCCAGCGCGTGCTGGTGGCCTGGGACGGCAGCGCCGAAGCCAGCCGCGCCGTCAGCGGCGCCCTGCCCCTGCTGCGCACGGCGCGCGAGGTGGTGGTGGCGCTGTTCAATCCGGCGCCAGGGCAGCAAGATGGCGCCGACATCGCGCTCTACCTGGCGCGCCACGGCGTGCCGGTGGACGTCCAGGTGCAGCATGTGGACATCGATATCGGCAATGCCCTGTTATCGCTGGCGGCCGAACTCGATGTGGACTTGATCGTCATGGGCGGCTATAGCCACAGCCGGGTGCGCGAAGCTGTCCTTGGCGGCACCACCCGCACCGTGCTGGCCACGATGACGGTGCCGGTACTGATGGCGCACTGATCAGGGTTGCAGGCGGGTGCGCAGCCAGTGCCCGCCGGCCTCGCGCTGGTAGAGCAGGCGGTCGTGCAGGCGCGAGGCGCGGCCCTGCCAGAATTCGAGTCGCTGCGGCAGCAGGCGCAAACCGCCCCAGTGGGCCGGGCGCGCAGGATCGTCACCGGCGGCCGCCGCAGCGGCCGCATAGCGCGCCTCGAGGGCGGCGCGGTCGGCAACCGGCGCGCTTTGCTGCGAGGCCAGCGCGCCGATGCGGCTGCCCAGCGGGCGCTGGGCGAAATAGCGGTCGGCCGCGTCGGCGCCGAGGCGCACGACCGGCCCTTCCACACTGACCTGGCGCTCCAGCGCGGCCCAGTAGAACTGCAGCGCCGCGCGCGGCTGCGCGGCCAGCTCGCGGCCCTTGCGGCTTTCATAATTGGTGTACCAGTCAAACCCCGCTTCTCCCACGTCCTTGAGCAGGACCACGCGCAAGGATGGCTGGCCCTGGCCATCGACGCTGGCCAGGGTCATCGCATTGGCGTCGCGCAGGCCGGCGCTGCGCGCCTGGGCCAGCCAGCGCTCGAACAGGGCCAGCGGATCAGGGCCGGCCTCCTCTTCAAGCAGGCAGGAAAGGGTGTATTCGGTGCGCAGGTGGGCGAGTGTCATCGGTCTTAAATGGTCCTGGAGTAGCGCATCGGTTCGGCCTGCAGGTTCAGGTAGCGGTCGAATACCATGCAGATATTGCGGATCAGGAGGCGCCCGCGCGGGGTCACCGTGATCCAGTCTTGTTCCAGCGTCAGCAAGCCATCGTCGGCCTGGGCGGCGATTTTTTGCAGTTCGTCGGCAAAGTAGCTGTGGAAGTTGATCGGGAACTGTTCTTCGATCGACTTGATCGACAGCTCGAAGTCGCACATCAATGTCTGGATGACGGCGCGGCGCAGCATGTCGTCGTCGGACAGGACGATGCCGCGCTCGATCGGCAATTCGTTCTGGTCGATCTTTTCGTAGTAGGCGTCGAGGCCCTTGACGTTCTGGCTGTAGCTGCCGGCCACATTGCTGATGGCCGAGACGCCGCAGGCGACCATGTCCATTTCGGCATGCGTCGAATAACCCTGGAAATTGCGGTGCAGGAGGCCATGGCGCTGGGCGACGGCCAGGTCGTCGTCGGGACGGGCGAAATGGTCCATGCCGATGTAGATATAGCCGGCGGCGCACAGGCGCTCGATGCACAGGGCCAGCATGTCGAGCCGGGTTTCGCTGCTGGGCAGGTCGGCTTCATTGATGCGGCGCTGCGGCTTGAACAGGTGCGGCAAGTGGGCGTAGTTGTAGACGGCGATGCGGTCGGGCGCGGCGGCGATGCACTTGGCCAGGGTCTGCTCCATCGAGGCCAGGCTTTGCAGCGGCAGGCCGTAAATCAGGTCGATGCTCACCGAACGGAATGTGGCCGCGCGCGCGGCGGCGATGACGGCCAGCGTCTCCACTTCGGGCTGGATGCGGTTGACGGCCTTTTGCACCTCCGCATCGAAGTCCTGCACGCCCAGGCTGATGCGGTTGAAGCCTTGCTGGCGCAGGCGGTGGATGCGCTCGGGCGAGACCGTGCGCGGATCGACTTCAATCGAGAATTCGCCCTCGTCGTCTGGCGCAAACTTGAACCATCGGTGCATATGCGCCATCAGTTCATCCATTTGCTCATCGGAAAAATAGGTCGGCGTGCCCCCGCCCAGGTGCAGCTGGGCGACCTGGTTCATGCCGGCGAACAGGCTGCCCTGCATGGTCAGCTCGCGCTTCAGGTAGCCCAGGTAGGTGGCGGCCTTGCTGCGGTCGCGCGTGATGATCTTGTTGCAGGCGCAGTAGTAGCAGATGTTCTCGCAAAACGGGATGTGCAGGTAGAGCGAGAGTGCACGCGGGCCCGGCGCGCTGTGCAGGCCGGCCACGGTTTGCAGGAAGTCGGTATAGCCGTAATCGGTGCGGAAGCGGTCCGCCGTCGGGTAGGAAGTGTAGCGGGGGCCCTTTTGCGTCAATTTGCGGATCAGCTCGCCGTCGAATTCGACGGACGGCACCAGCTTGACAGGGATAGCGTTCAACGCCATGGTCGTACTCCTTATTTTGGCCGCAGCATTCGGCAGGCTCGTACCGAGTGTAGTGATGCCAGGAAGCAAATTCCTTGACCCAGATCAAAACGGCCCGAATCGGCCGCTCAAGCGAGCAGGCGCGCCAGCATGGCGCGGTTGTATTCGGGCGGCAGCGGAATCTGCACCTGGTGGCCCTGGCCCGGCGCGACCGCCAGGGCGCTGCCGTCGGCGCCCTTGATCTGCTCGACCCGCACCACCCGGTTGCCGCGCGGGTGGATCACTTCGAGCCGGTCGCCCACGGCAAAGCGGTTCTTCACATCGACCAGGGCCCAGCCGTCGACGACGCACAGCACGTCGCCGCTGTACTGCGACATGTTCAGCACCGATGCGCCGTCCATGTAGTTCAGGTGGGCCTGGGTATGGTGGCGCTGGTAAAAACCGTCGGTGTAGCCGCGGTTGGCCAGGCCCTGCAACTGGCCCAGCAGGCTCATGTCGAAGGGCTTGCCGGCCACCGCGTCGTCGATCGCGCGCCGGTACACCTGGGCCGTGCGGGCGGCGTAATAGGCCGACTTCGTGCGACCTTCGATCTTGAGCGAATCGACGCCGATCTCCACCAGGCGCGCGACGTGTTCGACGGCACGCAAGTCCTTCGAATTCATGATGTAGGTGCCGTGTTCGTCTTCCGTCATGGCCATCTGCTGGCCGGCGCGCTTGCCCTCTTCCAGCAGGTAGGGGTGGCTCGCCTGCGGGTGGCGCGGCATCCCGCCCAGCGCCGCGAAGCGTTCGCGCTGGCCGGCCTGCTCGGGTGCGTAGTGCAAGGTGGCCGGGGCCAGGTCGCCGCAGGGCTGCTCGAGGGCGTCGTCGAGCTTGTACTCCCAGCGGCAGGAGTTGGTGCAAGTGCCCTGGTTGGCGTCGCGGTGGCTGAAGTAGCCCGACAACAGGCAGCGCCCCGAATAGGCGATGCACATGGCGCCGTGCACGAACACTTCGAGCTCCATGTCCGGGCAGCGCTGGCGGATCTCTTCGATTTCGTCGAGCGACAGTTCGCGCGACAGGATCACGCGCGTGAGGCCGATCTTTTCCCAGAACTTCACATCGGCCCAGCTGACCGCGTTGGCCTGCACCGACAGGTGGATGGCCATGTCCGGCCAGGTGTCGCGTACCAGCATGATCAGGCCCGGGTCGGCCATGATCAGCGCGTCGGGTTTGGCGGCGATGACGGGCGCCATGTCGCGCAGGTAGGTCTTGAGCTTGGCGTTGTGGGCGAAGATATTGCTGGCGACGAAAAACTGGCCCCCGCGCGCGTGGGCCTGGGCGATGCCGGCCGCCAGCACGGCCGCCGTGGTGAAGTCGTTGTTGCGCGCACGCAGGCTGTAACGCGGCTGGCCGGCATACACGGCGTCGGCGCCGTAGTCGAAAGCGGCATGCATCTTGGCCAGGGAACCGGCCGGTAACAGGAGTTCAGGTGCATGCAGCATGACGGGCCTCGCAGTGATTCAAACGCCGGCGAGTATAGCGCCGCACGGCGCCTTTGTTGGTGCGGCGACGGGAAAAGCTAAGCCAGGTCAAGCATTTCAAAAAGCCGTTGGCGGGACCTTGACCAGTCCATATCTAGTTAATAATCTATAAAAAACACTAGATGTTGTATCCAACCGGAGATTCCATGCCAACGCAAGTCCCCCCACTCCTGACCCAGATCATCAAGCGCGACGGCGGCCTCGAGCCCTTCGACGTGCGCAAGATTGCCTCCGCCCTGGCCCGGGCCGGCCAGGCCAGCGGCGAATTCGATGGCGCCGTTGCCGACGAACTGGCGGCCCTGGCCGTGCTGCACCGCGTGCGCCAGAACGGCCACGCCGCGCCCCATATCGAGCAGATCCAGGACGGCGTCGAATCGGTGCTGCACGACGCCGGCTACCGCAAGACCCTGCGCGCCTACATCGTCTACCGCGAGCAGCACCAGGCGCTACGGCGCGACCGCAAGACCCTGGTCGACGTCGAAGCGTCGATGAACGAATACCTGGGCAAGCATGACTGGCGCGTCAACGCCAACGCCAACCAGGGCTATTCGCTCGGTGGCCTGATCCTCAACGTCTCGGGCAAGGTCATCGCCAACTACTGGCTCAACCACGTCTATCCGCCCGCCGTCGGCGAAGCGCACCGCAATGCCGACATCCACGTGCACGACCTCGACATGCTGGCCGGTTACTGCGCCGGCTGGTCGCTGCGCACCCTGCTGGCCGAGGGCCTGAACGGCGTGCCGGGCAAGGTCGAATCGAGCGCGCCCAAGCACATGACGAGCGCCGTGGCGCAGATCGTCAACTTCCTCGGCACCTTGCAAAACGAATGGGCCGGGGCCCAGGCCTTCAGCTCCTTCGACACCTATATGGCGCCGTACGTGCGCAACGACGCGCTCGACTACGCCACCGTCAAGCAATGCATCCAGGAGCTGATCTACAACCTCAACGTGCCCTCGCGCTGGGGTACCCAGACGCCCTTCACCAACCTGACCTTCGACTGGGTCTGCCCGGAAGACCTGCGCGCACAGGTGCCGGTGGTGGGCGGCGTGGAGATGCCGTTCTGCTATGGCGAACTGCAGGCCGAGATGGACATGATCAACCGCGCCTACATCGAAGTGATGATGGCCGGCGACGCCAAGGGACGCGTGTTCACCTTCCCCATCCCCACCTACAACATCACGCCCGATTTCGACTGGACCAGCCCGAACGCCGAACTGCTGTTCGAGATGACGGCGCGCTACGGCCTGCCCTACTTCCAGAACTTCCTCAATTCGGAACTCAAGCCGAACATGATCCGCTCGATGTGCTGCCGCCTGCAGCTGGACCTGCGCGAACTGCTCAAGCGCGGCAACGGCCTGTTCGGCTCGGCCGAACAAACCGGCTCGCTGGGCGTCGTCACCGTCAACTGCGCGCGCCTGGGCCATGTCCACCGCGGCGACGAAGCGGGCTTGCTGGCGCGCCTCGACGAACTGCTCGAACTGGGCAAGGAGAGCCTGGAAATCAAGCGCAAGGTCATCCAGCGCCATATGGACAATGGGCTGTTCCCCTACACCAAGCGCTACCTGGGCACCTTGCGCAACCACTTCTCGACGCTCGGCGTGAACGGCATCAACGAGATGATCCGCAATTTCACGGGCGACCAGCACGACATCACCACGCCCTGGGGACATGCCTTCGCTGTGCGCCTGCTCGACCATGTGCGCGCGCGCATGCTCGCCTTCCAGGACCAGACCGGCCACATGTACAACCTGGAAGCGACACCGGCTGAAGGCACCACCTACCGCTTCGCGCGCGAAGACCGCAAGCGCCATCCGGAGATCCTGCAGGCGGGGACCGTGCAGCAGCCCTACTACACCAACTCCTCGCAGCTGCCGGTCGGCTTCACGGACGATCCGTTCGAAGCACTCGAGCGCCAGGACGAACTGCAGCGCAAGTACACGGGCGGCACGGTGCTGCACCTGTACATGAACGAGCCGCTCTCGAGCGCCGACGCCTGCCGCAAACTGATCCAGCGTGCCCTGGGCCGCTTCGGCCTGCCGTATATCACGGTCACGCCCACCTTCTCGATCTGCCCCACCCATGGCTACCTGGGCGGGAAGCACGAGTTTTGCCCCAAGTGCGACGCCGAACGGCTCGCCCAAAAACAACGTCTCGCCAACCTGGAGGAAGAAGTATGAACGCAGCCTGCCCCGTCCTGAAGCGCCCCGTCACCCTCACCGACGCCGAGCGCCAGCCCTGCGAAGTGTGGACCCGCGTGATGGGCTATCACCGCCCCTATTCGTCCTTCAACACCGGCAAGAAAGGCGAGTTCGATGAACGCCAGTACTTCAGCGAACCTGGCGCGCAGCGCTAAGCGCGCGCTGCGCGTGGGCGGCGTTACGCCCTTCACCGCCACCGACTACCCCGGCCAGTTCGCGGCCGTGGTGTTCGTGCAGGGCTGTCCCTGGCGTTGCGGCTACTGCCACAACCCGCACCTGCAGGAACGCCATGCCGGCAGCATTGCCTGGGACGAGGTGCTGGCCCTGCTGGCGCGCCGCGTCGGCCTGGTCGACGCCGTCGTCTTCAGCGGCGGCGAGCCGGCCATCGATCCGATGCTGGCCAGCGCCATGGGCGCGGTGCGCGCGCTCGGCTTCAAGGTCGGCCTGCACACGGCCTGCATCTATCCGGCACGCCTGGCCGAGGTGCTGCCGCTGGTGGACTGGGTGGGCTTCGATATCAAGGCGCCGTTCATGCAGTACGACCGCATCACGCGCACCGACGACGGTGGCGGCATCGTGGCGCGCGACTGCGCCGAGATGATCCTCGCCAGCGGCGTCGACTACGAATGCCGCACCACCGCACATCCTTCACTTCTGCCGGAGGCGAGCCTGCGGGAGCTGACCGAAACGCTGGCGCGCATGGGCGTGCGCAACTACGCGCTGCAGCTGTTCCGCGCCCAGCATGGCACCAGCGCGGCACTCAATGCGGCGGCGCTGGGCGGCTATCCTTCGGCCGCCACGCTGGCGCACATCGCCTCGCTGTTCCCGCGCTTCACACTGCGCAACGAGGCCTGATTCAGGCCGCCAGGGGCTCGCGCACCAGGCCGGGGCGCAGCCCGCTCAAGAGATAGGTAATCAGTTCGTGCGCCGGGCGGATCGCCGGGCCGAACGGCAGCGGCTCGCTGCCGCGGAAGAACAGGCCGCGCTTGACGTCGCCGTTCATCGCAAAGGCGAGCTGGGTGTCGATGCAGAACTGGCCGGCGCGGGCGTCGCCATCGCGCCAGCCGCACTGCTGCAGGCAATCGAAGCCGGCCGTGCATGGCCGCGGCTTGGCGATGCGGCGCAGCTTCGCTTCCTTTTCCAGGTAGTTTTCCAGCCATGGCGTTCGCACGGCGCGCGCCGGCAGCCCGGCCGCGCTCATGAAGGTGACGATCTGCTCGGGCTGCGCTTCGGTCAGCGTGCGCTTGAACTTGATGTGGGCGTCACCCTCTTCGGTGACGGCGAACGGCGTGCCCATCTGGATGGCGGCGGCGCCCAGCTCCATCAATTCATGCACTTGCGCGTGGCGGTGGATGCCGCCGGCGGCGATCAAGGGAATGGCGCCATCGGCAATACCCAGCCGGGCGAACAGGGCGCGCGCACCTTGCAGCACTTCGGGAAAGGCGAAGCGCGGCGCTGTCAGCGAATGGGTGTCGGGCGCGCCCAGGTGGCCGGCCGCGTAACGGGGATTTTCGATGATGATGGCGTCGGGCAGGCGCCCCTTGCGCATCCATTTCTTGAGCAGCAGTTCGATGCCGCGCACGTCCGACAAGATCGGAACCAGGGCCACCTCGGGAAAGCGCGCCGTCAGCGACGGCAAGTCCAGCGGCAGGCCGGCGCCGACGACGACAGCGTGCGCGCCGCTCTCGCAAGCCTGGCGCACCAGCTGGGGATACTGGTTCACGGCCCGCATCACATTCACGGCGAC
Source organism: Pseudomonadota bacterium (assembly GCA_040390345.1). Classification (GTDB taxonomy): domain Bacteria; phylum Pseudomonadota; class Gammaproteobacteria; order Burkholderiales; family Burkholderiaceae_D; genus Telluria_A. The sequence goes on from JAZJYP010000352.1 coordinate 9,448, forward strand.
CATGCCGCAGCCTTCGGCCAGGCGCAGTGCGCCCTTCACCTCGCGGTCCAGCGCTTCGAGGTTGGCTGCCTCGATCAGCTTGCGGTCGCGCGACAGGCCGGTGCGCTCCATCAGGTCCGGATGGTGGCGCCGCAAGTCGACGCTGGCCACCGTGCCCACGGCGCCCAGGCGCGCGACCGTGCCGGCCAGGCGCTGGGCCGATATGCCGATGCCCATGCCGCCCTGGACGATGGGCAGGAGCGAGCGTTCGCGGATGTTCAAGCGCGCAAAGACATTGGGCAGCACGGGATTTTTCCTTCCAAATAGGGTCGTGCATGATAGCCCGCAGCAGGCCTGCGAATCCTTAACAGGCATCAAGGAAAACCGCATCGCCGAAGGGGACAATGAAATATAGACAACACCAAGGTGCTCATCATGAATGCCGCCCATGCCGCCGGCGCGCCGCGTGAACTCGACCTGCACGGCCTCGATCCTGTCGCCCAGATGGAGAGCGTGATGCTGGCCCTGTCCGTACTCGAACGGGGCCGCCACCTCAATGCGCTATTGGACCACGAACCGTTCCCGCTGTACCGCATGCTGGACCAGAACGGCTACGCGCACCGTACCGATGCGCGCGTCGATGGCCGCTTCGACCTGCGGGTCTGGCGAACCGGGAACTAACCGCGCTTGAAGGACTGCGCCAGCGCCAGGAAGTTGGCGCGCTGCGCCGTCACCTGCTTGGTCGGGCCATAGATCTGCAAGGTGATGCGCCCGACGGGCGTCTCCACCATCGCCACCAGCAAGGTCTGGTTGGCCTTGGCGTCGCCCTGCTGGCCCATGCCAATGCCGCGCGCATACTTGCCCTTCAATTCGACCAGCGTTACTTCCGTATCGCCAGCCTTGTGCGTGCTCACCGTCGGCTTGCCGGCCTTGCCGTCGGCGCCGAAGAACTGCGAGGACCAGCGCAGGATATTGGCTTCGTGGTTGCCGCCCTGGCCGGGCGGGAAGAAGAAGGCCGCCACCTCGGCGTCCTTGGTGCCAGGCAGGGCGAACTGGGCGACGCGCATGCTGCTGCTCGGCTCCTGCGCAACCCAGCCGGCCGGCACGGCGGCGCTGTAGCCCTGGATCTGCAGCTTGCTGGGCGCGGCGCCGGCCGCGCCGCAGGCCAGTGCGGTGGCCAGTACGATGGCCCGCAGGCTTTGGCTTGTTGTTGTCATGGTGTCCTGCCTTTCGGGTTAATTGCGCTGTACATTGATCAGAATTTTCAGGCCCTCCGCCCCGGGGCGCACGGCATCGGCCAGGCCTTCGAAGTCGCCCGGCTGCGGCGTGGCGCTGCCCGACTTCGACACGCGCGCACCGACCACCACCATCGGGAAGTTCGACAGCTTGGCGTTCGGGACCATGCTCATCGAATCATCGAGCGTGAAGCGCAGCGGCAGGTCGCGCACCTGCTTGCGCAGCACGGCCAGCGGGAAGCGCGGGCCCTGCTGCGCACGGGCGAAGATGAAGACGCTGTCGCCAGGCGCCAGGCGCGCGCGGATGGCCGGGTCGATGTCGACCGTGCCCGACACCGTCGCAGCGGGAGCGGCCTGCTGCGCCACCGGGGCGGCGCCGGCGCCCATCAGGCCACTTGCTTCGGCGATGCTGCCCTTGGTCGATTGCGCCGTTTCCGAGTCGGGCGGCACCAGGGTCAGGATTTTTTGCCAGTGGCCGACGGCCACCGGATAGTCGCGCCGCTCGAACGCGGCACTGCCGGCCAGCGACAGGGCCTTGACGTGGTTCGGGTCGGCCGCCAGGGCGCGCACCACCAGCTGTTCCGGTTCGCCCTGCAGCGATTTATTGCGCACCATCGCCAGCGCATCGGCATAGTCGGCCAGCACGTCGGCATTGGGCGGGATCAGCTTGACCAGGCGCGCGTAGGCTTCCACCGCTTCGGGGAAGCGCCCCAGCGCATTGTAGGAACGGGCCAGCATGCTCCAGCCCTCGGCGTCGTCCGGCTGGTTCTTCAGGCGCTCGGCCAGCTTGCCAACCATATTGACGATCTGTTCTTCGGTGATCGCGTGGCCTTGCTCGGTGTCGGCCTTGGCGACGGGGTCAAACGCGGCCGGTGTGCCGAGGTAGAAATACAGGCCGGCCGCCAGTGCCGGCAGCGCCAGGCCGAGGGCCAGCGCGAGCTTGCGCTGGCGCGGCGCGGCGGCATGGCGCTCGGCCGGAACCACGTCTTCGGCCACGCGCTGTTCCAGCTCATGGCGCGCGGTTTCATAAGCGGGCGCATTGATCAGGCCACCGGCACGGTCGACATCGAGTTCGCGCAGCTGGTCGCGCAGCACGGCCAGGTTCACTTCATCGTGGGCGCTGCCGCCCGCTTCGCGCTGGACGCCGCGCAGCAGCCCAGGCAAGACAAACAGCAGCGCCGTCATCGTCATCAGGACAGCGGCAATCAGGAAGGTGGTCATGGCATTTCCTTTCCAAGCAGTTCGGCGGCGCGCGCCAGGTCGGCGCTGGCAGGTTCGGCCACGGCGGCGGACCGGCGGCTCAATTTGTAGAACAGCGTGCCCACGCCGCCGGCCAGCAGCAGGAAGGGGCCGAACCACAGCAGCCAGGTGATGCCCTTGACGGGTGGGCGGTACAGCACGAAGTCGCCGTAGCGCTGCACCATGTAGTCGACCACCTGGGCGTCGGTGCGACCCTGCTGCAGCTGTTCGCGCACCTGGTTGCGCAGGTCGATGGCCAGCTCGGCATGCGAGTCGGCGATGGTCTGGTTCTGGCACACGAGGCAGCGCAGTTCTTCGGACAGTGCCATCACGTGTTTTTCCAGCGCGGCGTCGGCCAGCGCGGTGCCGCTGGCGGCCACCAGCAGGCAGCAGAGGAGGAACTTACGCACGATTGAGCTCCTTGATCAAGGGCAGCAGTTTTTCGGCGATGACTTCGCGCGTCAGCGGGCCCACATGCTTCATGCGCACCACGCCGCGCTTGTCGATGACGAAAGTCTCGGGCACGCCGTAGACGCCGTAGTTGATACCGATGCGCCCATCGGCATCGAAGGCCGAACCCTGGTAGGGATTGCCGTATTGGCGCAGCCAGTCGTTGCCGTCGGCGCGGCCGTCCTTGTAGTCCAGGCCGATCAGCGGCACCACGCCGGTTTTTGAAAACTCCATCAGCACCGGGTGCTCCTGGCGGCAGGACACGCACCACGAGGCCCATACATTGAGCAGCCAGACCTTGCCTTGCATGTCACGCGGGCTGACGACCTTCTCGGCATCCTCGAGCTGGGAAACGGTGAAGGCCGGCGCCGGCTTGCCGATGAAGGGCGAAGGAATCTCGCGCGGATTCAGGCGCAGGCCCACGCCCAGGAACAGCACCAGGGCCAGGAATACGCCAAGGGGAAGCAGGAAGCGTTGCATGATCGTTCTCTCGTGTTGTTGGGTTCAGCCCTGCCCTGCCGTAGCAGGAGCGAAGCCGGTGGAAACGGCGGCGGGGCGGCGCGCGCGCGCGGCCATGCGGTAACGCTTGTCGGAGGCGGCCAGGGCGCCGCCAAAGGCCATGATCAGGCAACCGGCCCAGATCCAGCCAACGAAAGGCTTGTGCTGCGCCCGCACCACCCAGCTGTTGTCGTCCGTTTCCTCGCCCAGCGACACATACAGGTCGCGCGCGACACCACGGTCGATGGCCGCTTCGGTCATCGGCATCTTCTGCACCGTGTAGAGGCGCTTTTCAGGATTCATCGTGGCGACGAATTCGCCGTTCTTCGTCACTTCAAAGGTGCCGCGCGCGGCGATGTAGTTCGGACCCTTGATCTCTTGCAGGTCGGTGAAGCGGAAGGCATAGCCGCCGGCGCTGACGGTGTCGCCGATGCGCATCTTGGCGTCGGTCGACGTATCCATGCCCTTGACCAGGGTGACGCCGACAACGAACACGGCGATGCCGGCGTGGGAGGCCAGCATGCCCCAGTAGCTGCGTGGCTCGCGGGCGATGCGGCGCCACAGCGAGGTGCCTGGTGCGGCGTGGCGCACGCGTTCGACCAGGTGGGCGGCGGTGCCGAAGAAGATCCACATCGCGCAGCACAGGCCGAACACCACCATCGCCGAGGCGCCCATCAGCACGACCGCGGCCAATGCGACGGCCATGGTGGCGCCTGCGGCCCAGCGTACGCGGCGCAGCAGGTCGGGTAGCGACGCTTCTTTCCAGCGCACGAAGGGACCGGCCGCCATCAGCAGCAGTACCGGCACCATCAGCGGCACGAACACGGCTTCGAAGTACGGCGGCCCGACCGAGATCTTGCCCAGGTCGAGGGCATCGAGGAACAGCGGATACAGGGTACCGAGCAGCACGGTGCCGGTGGCAGCGAGCAGCAGCACATTATTCACCAGCAGGAAGGACTCGCGCGAGAACAGGGAAAAACGCCCGCCCAGGCCGACCTTGGGCGCGCGCCAGGCGAACAGGGCGAGCGAGCCGCCGATGACAACGGCCAGGAACAGCAGGATGAACAAGCCGCGGCGCGGGTCGGTGGCGAAGGCGTGCACCGAGGTCAACACGCCGGAGCGGACCAGGAAGGTGCCCAGCAGCGACAGCGAGAAGGCGATGATGGCCAGCAGCACCGTCCAGTTCTTGAAGCTGCCGCGCTTTTCCGTCACGGCCAGCGAATGCACCAGGGCAGTACCGACCAGCCAGGGCATGAAGGAAGCGTTTTCGACGGCGTCCCAGAACCACCAGCCGCCCCAGCCCAGTTCATAGTAGGCCCAGAAACTGCCCATGAAGATGCCCAGCGTGAGGAACATCCACGCCACCAGCGTCCACGGACGCGACCAGCGCGCCCAGGCGGCATCGAGCTGGCCGCCCATCAGCGCGGCCAGCGCGAAGGCGAAGGCCACCGAGAAGCCCACATAGCCCATGTACAGCAGCGGCGGGTGGATGATCATGCCGAAGTCTTGCAGCAGCGGATTGAGGTCGCGGCCGTCGGGCGCGCCAGGGAGCAACCGTTCGAATGGATTGGAGGTAAACAGCATGAAGCACAGGAAGCCCACGCTGACCAGGCCCATCACGCCGAGCACGCGCGCCACCGTATCGGCCGGCAGCTGGCGGCTGAACAGGGTCACCGCAAAGGTCCACAGCACCAGCATTTGCACCCACAGCAGCAGCGAGCCTTCGTGGCCGCCCCAGGTGCCGGCGATGCGGTAGTAGATCGGCAGCTGCGAATTCGAATTCGAGGCCACATAGGTGACCGAGAAATCGTTGGTTGCGAAGGCATACACCAGGCAGCAGAAAGCGAAGGTGACGAACACGAACTGGCCAGTGGCGGCAGGCCGGGCCAGCGCCATCCAGCGGCTATTGCCCTTGAAGGCGCCGGCAATCGGAACGATGCCCTGCACCAGGGCCAGGCCCAGTGCCAGCATCAGCGCATACGAACCAAGTTCTGGAATCATTTCGGGGCCTCGCTCTTGTTGGCGGCCGTCTGGCCGGCTTTGGCTTGCTGCGCCTTCTTCATCGCATAGGCGGCGTCGGGCGGCATGTAGTTTTCATCGTGCTTGGCCAGCACTTCTTCGGCGGCGAACACCTGGTCGGCGCCCAGCTTGCCCTGGGCGACGACGCCCTTGCCTTCCTTGAACAGGTCGGGCAGCGAACCGCGGTAGCGCACCTTGACTTGCTGCGCGTTGTCGGTGACGACGAAGGCCACCGTGACGCCGTCGGCCAGGCGCTGCACGCTGCCCTTTTCCACCATGCCGCCCATGCGGAAGTTGGTGCCCTTGGGCGCTTCGCCCGCGTGAATCTGGCTCGGCGTGAAGAAGAACACCAGGTTTTTCTGGAACGCCGACAACACCAGCGTCGCGGCCAGGCCCAGCGTGGCCAGGCCGGCGCCAATCAAGACAAAGCGTTTGTGGCGCGGCTTCATGCTTTCCTCCGTTTGGCCGACAGGCGCACCTGGGTGCAGGCGGCCCTGAAGCGCTGGCCCACGGCCGCCGCTTCAATGGCCATGGCAGCGAAGGTGACGCCCAGGGCACCCCACACATAGAAAGCGTAGCCGCCCATCGCGGCGAATTCGCTGAAGCTATCCCAGATCATGGTGCTACCTCCTTGATATTGGCCACCCAGTCGGCGTGACGTTCGCGTTCGAGCACGATGGCGCGGGCCCGCTTGAGGGTGACGGCAATGGTGTAGGCCCAGAATGCCAGCGCCATGACGAGCATGCCGACCAACATCGTGGCGGCCATCGTCGGCGCGCTCTTGAGGTTGATCGAGGAACCCTGGTGCAGGGTGTTCCACCATTTGACGGAAAAATAGATGATCGGCACATTGACCACGCCCACCAGGGCCAGCACGGCACCGGCCTTGTCGGCGCGGCGCGGATCGTCGATGGCCGCCTGCAGGGCCATGAAGCCCACGTAAAGGAACAGCAGGATCAGTTCGGAGGTCAGGCGCGCATCCCACACCCACCAGGCGCCCCAGGTCGGCTTGCCCCACAGGGCGCCCGTCCACAAGGCCAGAAAGGTGAACATGGCGCCGGTGGGGGCCAGGGCGCTGGCCATCATCGAGGACATGCGCGTGTTCATCGCCAGGCCCAGGCCGGCCCAGAAGGCCATCACCAGGTAGACGAACATCGACATCCAGGCCGCCGGCACATGGATGAAGATGATGCGGTAAGCGTCGCCCTGCTGGGCGTCGGTGGGGGCGACCAGGAAGCCGATCACGAGGCCGGCGATGCCCAGCAGGACGGCGCTGGCGCTGAACCAGGGAATCAATTTTCCCGAAAGCGAGAAAAACGCTTGCGGGGCTGCGAATTTGAACCAGTGCAAGCGTTCGCCTTGACGGGCGTCAAGACCGTTTCCCGATTTCGGGAAAGCGGCCCCGGCGGCGCGGCGTGCTGCCAGCGCTTCCAGGCTGCTACCAGAGGGGAGTGACTTGTTCATGATATGGGGCACCGGTAAAAGTGGATGATGGGGGGACAAGATGCAATCCCCGTGCCACCTCATTCGAGGGCGATGCGCAGGGCGGCGGCCGTGGCCCAGGGCGCCAGCGCGGCGGCGCCGGCCAGCACGCCGCCGAGCAGAAGCAGGTGGGCTGACGCGCCCAGGCCGCTGACCTCGGCGCCCACCGCGCCGGCACCGAAGATCAGCACCGGGATGTAGAGCGGCAGCACCAGCAGGGCCACCAGCACGCCGCCCCCGCGCACGCCCAGCGTGAGGGCCGCGCCGATGGCGCCGATCAGGCTCAGCACGGGCGTGCCCAGCAGCAGGCTCACGAACAGCACCCCGCTGGCGGCGGGCGCGAGGTCGAACTGTACCGCCATCAGAGGCGCCAGCAGCACCAGCGGCAAGCCCGACACGAGCCAGTGCGCCACCACCTTGCCGATGACGATCAGGGTGAGCGGCTCGGCCGCCAGCGCCATCTGCTCGAGCGTGCCGTCGGCGTGGTCGAGGGCGAACAGGCGCCCCAGCGCCAGCATCGACGCCAGCAGGGCCGCCACCCACAGGATGCCGGGCGCCATGGTGCGCAGCAGCGCCGGCTCCGGCCCCAC
>JAZJYP010000352.1:17039-18611 GCA_040390345.1 Pseudomonadota bacterium
ACGCGCTTGCGCTGGCCCTGCGACAGGCAGCGCGTGGGCAGCCAGGCCGCCTGGCCCAGGCCGAGCGCGTCGAGGGCATCGAGGGCCGCTTGCGTGCTGACCGGGTGGCCCGACAGGGCGGCCCCGGCGACGACGTTTTCCCAGGCCGCCAGGTCGTCCTTGACGCCGTTGGCGTGGCCCAGGTAGATCAGCTGGGCGCCGAAGGATTCGCGCAGGTCGCGCACGTCGTCGTCGTGCCAGGTGACGGCGCCGGCGGCGGGCACGCCCAGGCCGCACAAGAGGCGCAGCAGGCTGGTCTTGCCGCTGCCATTGTGCCCGACCACGCGCAGGGCCTGGCCGGCTTCGACGCTGAAATCGAGCCCCTCGAATAACAGGCGCTCGCCGCGCTGGCAGGCGAGCTGGTGTGCTTGCAAAGTCATCGGTCCATCCTCCTGACCGATACGATGCAAGAAGCGTGCTAGCTCATTTCACGAGGGCGGTGAGGCCGCCCCAGTCGAGGATGCGGATGCGCCGGCCGGTGACCGTGATCAAGCCTTCGGCAGCGAATTCGCGGAACAGGCGCGAGAGCGTCTCGGGCGCGAGCGACAGGCGCGAGGCGATCAAGACCTTGTTGGCCACCAGTTCGATCTGGTCCTGGGAGCCGGTGCCTTCGGCCTGGCGCATCAGGTAGCCGGCCAGGCGCTGGCGCGCACTGTGCGAATAGGCTTCGATATCGCGCATCAGGGCGTAGAACTGGCGCCCCAGGCAACTCATCACCTCGCGCGAAAAGCCGAAGTTCTCCTGCGCCACCTCGAGCATCGTGCCGCGCCCCGTGTGCAGCAGCAAGGTGTCGGCCGTGGTCTTGACGAAGGCCAGGTGGGGCTGGTCGAGCAGCATCTCGCCCAGGCCGAAGCATTTTCCCGGCCCCAGGATGGCGAGCGTTTTCTCGCCGCCCTGCTTGCTGTAGACGCCCACCTTGACCTGGCCATAGACGACCCAGTAAGCCCCTTCAGCCGGGTCGCCCTGGTTGACGACGCACATATTCGGACACATGCGCATCGGATTGGTGTCGGCCGCCACGCGAGCGATCTGCTGGGCATCGAGCATCTTGTAGAGGCTCGTATTGGCCAGAATATTCTTCAGTTTTGGAACAACGTCATCCATGGCGGCCTCGCGCAAACTTAACTAAGATCAATGTGCCCATACTAGCGATCTGCTAGCACGCTTCCCTTGATGCAAATCAAGTTGTCCCGAATGAGGCCAGGTCTCAGGCGCGCCCGGCCCGGCTCATGGCATGGACCGCATCGACCAGCACCGCCACCGCCTCCGGTGGCGTGTGCTGCGAGATGCCATGACCAAGATTGAACACGTGCCCGCTGCCGGGGCCGTAAGAGGCCAGCGCGCGCGCCACTTCCGCGCGGATCTGGGCCGGCTCAGCAAACAGCACCATCGGATCGAGGTTGCCCTGCAGGGCCACTCGAGCGCCCACGCGCGCGCGCGCCTGGCCAAGATTGGTGGTCCAGTCCAGGCCAAGCGCATCGGCGCCGGTGTCGGCCAGTTCTTCGAGCCACTGGCCACCGCCCTTGGTGAAGA
>JAZJYP010000353.1:0-7625 GCA_040390345.1 Pseudomonadota bacterium
CCGCCTTTTTCGACAAGCGCAGCAAGTTCGTGCACTACCACGCCAAGACGGCGGTATTGAACAACCTCGAATACGACCATGCCGACATCTTCCCCGATATCGGCGCCATCGAAACCCAGTTCCACCACCTGGTGCGCACGGTGCCCGGCGTGGGGCGCCTGATCGTCAATGGCGACGAAGCTTCCTTGTCGCGCGTGCTCAAGCGCGGCTGCTGGAGCGAGATCGAGCGCTTCGGCATGGCCGACGGCGTCAACTGGAGCATGCTGGAACACCCGGGCGGCAGCTTCGATGTGCTGTTCAATGGCGACACCGTCGGCACCGTGCACTGGGACCTGACGGGCCACCACAACCGCGCCAACGCGCTCGCCGCCATCGCCGCCGCCCGCAATGTGGGCGTGCCGCCAGCACAGGCGGCCGAATCGCTGGCGCGCTTCCAGTCCGTCAAGCGGCGCATGGAAGTGCGCGGCGTGGTCGGTGGCATCACGGTCTACGACGATTTCGCCCACCATCCGACGGCCATTGCCACCACCGTGGGCGGCTTGCGCCAGAAAATCGGCGGCAATGGCCGCATCCTGGCCGTGCTCGAACCGCGTTCGAACACGATGAAGTTGGGCGCCATGAAGGACGCGCTGCCCGGCAGCCTGAAAGACGCCGACCTGGTATTTGGCTTCGGCAGCCAACAGGCGCTGGGCTGGAGCCTGGCCGACGCCTTGAAGCCGCTCGGCACCATCGCCCACAGCTTCGACCAGATCGACTTCCTCGTCAAAGCCATTGCCGACGCGGCCCAGCCGGGCGACCATGTGCTCGTGATGAGCAATGGCGGCTTCGGCGGCGTGCACCAGAAGCTGCTGGAGGCGCTGGCCCAATGATTTTGTACCTGCACGGGTTCCGCTCTTCGCCCGCTTCCTTCAAGGCGCGCGTGATGGGCCAGGCCATGAATGCGATCGGCCGCCTTGAAGAATTGATCTGCCCCCAGCTGCCCGCTTCGCCCAAGGCGGCGCTGGCCCTGGTCGATACCCTGGTCGGGCGCTACCCGGCCAATGAGCTGGCCATTGTCGGCTCGTCCCTGGGCGGCTACTACGCCACCTGGCTGGCCGAGCGGATCGGCTGTCGCGCGGTGCTGCTCAATCCCGCCATCGTGCCCCAGCTCGACCTGGAGCAGCATGTGGGCGTGACGACGGCCTACCATTCGGACGCGCCGTTCGAATTCAAGCGCGCGTACATCGACGAGCTGCGCGCGCTGGCGGTGGAGAAGGTCACCCGGCCAGAGCGCTATTATCTGATTGCCGCCACTGGCGACGAAGTGCTGGACTACCGCCACATGGTGGCCCATTACGAAGGCGCAGGCCAGCGCATCATCGACGGCAGCGACCACGCGATCGGCGAGTTCGCGCAGTATGTGGACGAGGTGATCGCCTTTTGCGACGCGAAAGCTGCCCGGTGAGGACCGCTTCGCTGCGCCTGGCCCAGTGGCATTGCCATGTGGGCGCCTTGTCCGCGCCGCCCTTGATGCGCCACTGGCTCACCACGGGCGGCTCGCTCACGGCCAAGCTGGTCGCGCACAGCGCGGCATTCCGCGTGCAGCGCCTGCACCAGCGCAGCGCCTTGTGCCTGCCGGACGAAGCGCACACCATCGGCATGGCGCACCGCGGCCAGGTGTGGGAGCGCGAAGTGCTGCTGCGCTGCGATGGCGTGCCGGTGGTGTTCGCGCACACGGTGGTGCCGATGTCGGCCACGGCCAGCGACTGGCCCCTGTTTAGTGCGCTGGGCGAACGCTCGCTTGGCAGTACACTGTTTTATGACCCGCTGGTGAGGCGCGGGGAACTCGAATTTGCGCGCATCCGCGCCGGCCACCCCTTGATGGCGCGCGCCCGCGCCGCCCTCGGTGGCTGCGCGGATGACACTGTTTTATTTGCGCGGCGCTGCCTGTACCAGCGCCGCCGGGGCACGTTGCTCGTCACCGAGGTGTTTTTACCATCGGTAGTGGCGCTGACGGCCAAACCACATCACAAGAACATACTATGAATCTCTTTTTCGAAGAATCGGGCGACTTCAAGGTCGGCAGCGTCCTGTCCCAGGCCGGTGAGGCCTACCAGGTTGAAATGCCGAGTGGCAAGCGCACCAAGGTCAAGCTCAAGGACGTGCTGGTCCAGTACGAGAAACCGGGTGCCGCCGAGCTGCTCGACGGTGCCAAGGCCATCGCCGCCGAGGTCGACTACGACTTCCTGTGGGAAGTGGCAGGCCAGGAGGAATTCGGTTTCGCCGAGCTGGGCGCCGAATACTTTGGCCATGTGCCCCAGCCGACCGAAGCGGCGGGCCTGATCCTGGCCCTGCACGGCGCCCCCATCTATTTCTACAAGAAGGGCCGCGGACGCTACAAGGCCGCGCCGGAAGCGTCGCTCAAGGCCGCACTGGCCGGCATCGAAAAGAAGAAGCAGCAAGCCGTGATCCAGTCCCAGTATGTCGACGAGCTCAAGGCCGGGCGCCTGCCGGACGCCCTCAAGGCCATGGCCCTGCAGCTGCTATTCAAGCCGGACAAGAACACGCTCGAATACAAGGCCCTCGACGCCGCCTGCACCGAACTGCACCAGACGCCCGCGCGCCTGATGCTCGAAACGGGCGGCATCGCCTCGCCCAAGGCGCTGCACATGGCGCGCTTCCTGTTCGACAATTTCCCGCGCGGCGCCGGCTTCCCCGCCGTGGCGGTGCCGGCCGTGACGGACGCGCTGCCCACCGCGAACGTGGCGGCCTTTTCGATCGACGATGTGACGACGACCGAGATCGACGACGCTTTCTCGGTGCAGACCCTGGCCGACGGGAGCATCCAGGTCGGCATCCACATCGCCGCCCCGGGCCTGGGCATCCGCCCGGACGACGCCATCGACAAGATCGCGCGCGCGCGCATGTCGACCGTGTATATGCCGGGCGACAAAATCACCATGCTGCCCGACGAAGTGGTCAACGCCTTCACCCTCGCCGAAGGCAAGACCTGCCCGGCCCTGTCGCTGTACGCCACGCTCGATCCGGGCGACTGGACCGTGCTGGCCACCATCACGCGCGCCGAACTGGTGCCGATCCAGAGCAACTTGCGCCACAACGACCTCGACGCCCTGGTCAATGAAGAGACCCTGGCCTCGGGCGAAGGCGAGTACGCGCACAAGGCAGAACTGGCCTTGCTGTGGCAATGGGCCCTGAAGCTCGAAGCGGGCCGCATGGTCAAGCGCGAGGCGTTCGGCCTGAAACCAGAACAGAACAACCGCGTCGACTACAACTTCTATGTGGAAGACGATGTGGTGTCGGTGCTGCGCCGCAAGCGCGGGGCGCCGCTCGACAAGATCGTCGCCGAACTGATGATCTTCGCCAACAGCACCTGGGGCAAGCTGATGCACGACTGCGGCGTCCCCGGCATCTACCGCTCGCAAGGCCAGGGCGTCGGTGGCTGGAACGCCAAGATGCAGGTGCGCATGCTCACCCACGCGGCGCCGCACCAGGGTCTCGGTGTCGACCAGTACGCGTGGAGCACCTCGCCGCTGCGCCGCTACACCGACCTGGTCAACCAGTGGCAGATCCTGGCTTGCGCCGGGCACGGTGTGACGGCGCCGCTGGTGGCACCGTTCAAGCCGCGCGACGCCAACCTGTTCGCCATCGTTTCGGCCTTCGACGCCGCCTACGCCGCCTACAACGAGCACCAGCAGAACATGGAGCGCTACTGGTGCCTGCGCTGGCTGGGCCAGGAACAGGCGCGCCAGGTCGATGCCGTCGTGCTCAAGGACGAGGTGCTGCGCCTGGTCGACGTGCCGCTGATCGTGCGCCTGCCCGGCATGCCGCAGGTGGCGCGCGGCGCCCAGGTCAAGCTCGACATCCTGCGCTGGGATGAAGTGGACTTGACGATCGAAGCGCGCCTGCTGGAGATCCCGGCCGCGGCCGCGATCGCCGCCGACGCCGACCTCGACTACGAGGAAGAAGAGGAAGCCGCGCCCGAAGCGGCCGTCGTCGCTGAAGCCGAAGGCGCCGTGACCGCGCCCCAACCGGAGGCAACGTAGGTAGAATGCGGCAGTGATGAACTACCTCCGACAAAACCGTTCCATGACCATCGCCGTGACGATCTCGGTGCTGGTCCATGCCGCCCTGCTGGCGGTGCGCTTCGTGGCGCCGGACGCGTTCAAGCTCGAGCCGGCCGATCCTGGCCTGGAAGTCATCCTCGTCAATGCCAAGCATGACAAGAAGCCGCTCAAGGCCGACGCCATCGCCCAGGCCAACCTGGAAGGGGGCGGCAACGCCGCTGCCGGGCGCGCCAAGTCGCCGCTGCCGGACCTGCGCAAGATGGAGGCGGGCGACAGCGTCAAAGCCGCCCAGCGCCGCATCGCCGAACTGGAGCAGCGCCAGCAAAACCTGCTGACCCAGGCGCGCGCGACCAACTTCAACGCCGCCCCGATCACCGAAAAGGACAAGCCCGACCCCACCAGGACCGGCGCCGACCTGATGGAAACGGCCAAGGCCATTGCGCGCAGCACGGCCGAAATCACCAACCGCATCGAGGACGAGAACAAGCGCCCGCGCAAGACCATGATCACGCCGTCCACGCGCGAAGCGGGCTACGCGATGTACTACACGGCCATGACGAAGCGCATCGAAGACATCGGCACGCTCAACTTCCCGCAGGTAAACGGGCGCAAGCTGTATGGTGAGCTGGTATTGTCGATTCCCATCTACCAGGACGGCACCATCTATATGAAGGAAGGCGGCATCAAGGTCGAACGCAGCTCCGGCAATGCCGACCTGGACCGCGCCGCCATCAATATCGTGCGCCGTTCGGCGCCGTTCGGGCGCTTCCCGCCGAACATGCTCTCGTCCGACCGCGACGACCTGTGGATGGTGGTGACGACCTTCCGCTTCAAGCGCAACGACTCGCTCGAAACCCAGTTGCGCGGAGGCGGACAGTGACGGACCGCTACTGCGTCATCGGCAATCCGGTTGCCCATTCCCGCTCGCCCGATATCCACGCCATGTTCGCCCGCCAGACCGGCCAGCAGCTGGTGTACGAGCGCAGCCTGGCGCCGCTCGATGGCTTTGGCGCCACCGTCCACGCCTTGGTCCAGGCCGGCGTACGCGGCGCCAACGTCACGGTGCCGTTCAAGCTCGAAGCGGCGGCGCTGGCGCTGTCCCTGAGCGCGCGCGCGCGCGCCGCCGGCGCCGTCAATACGCTCAGTTTCGACAGCGGCGAGATCCTGGGCGAGAACACCGACGGGGCCGGCCTGGTGGCCGACATCCTGCACAACGCCCATGTGCAAATCGCCGGCAAGCGCGTGCTGCTGCTCGGCGCCGGCGGGGCCGCGCGCGGCGTCGTGCTGCCCCTGCTGGACGAAATCCCGGGCCAGCTGATCATCGCCAACCGCACCCCCGCCACGGCCGACGCCCTGGTAGCACGCTTCGCGCCGCAGGCCGCGCACAGCCAGCAACTGGCCAGCTGCGCCTTCGCCGGCATCGCGGGCCGTTTCGACATCGTCATCAACGCCACGTCGGCGAGCCTGGCGCAGGACCTGCCGCCGGTGCCGGCCGACGCTTTTGGCCCGGGCACGCTGGCTTTGGATATGATGTACGGCAAAGCGCCAAGCCGGTTCATGGAATTTGCCAGCGACCATGGCGCCGTCGCGCGTGACGGCCTGGGCATGCTGGTCGAGCAGGCTGCCGAAGCGTTTTATGTGTGGCGGGGCGTGCGCCCCGACACGGCCGATGTCCTGTCCCATGTGCGCGCCCATTTATGAGCAAGAAGAGCAAAGGCGGTTTGCGCCGCGTCTTGAAGTGGCTGGTCCTCGGCCCGCTGCTGCTGGTGCTGCTGTTGCAGCTGTATTTCTTCGTCCAGATCTTGTGGTGGCGCGGGCATGATCCGGGCATGACCAGTTTCATGAGCGCCCAGCAGGCGGCGCTGCGCGCGAAGAATCCGAACGCGAAGATCGTCCAGCAGTGGGTACCCTACGCCAGCATCTCGAATAACCTCAAGCGCGCCATCATCGCATCCGAAGACGCCAACTTCGCCGAGCATGAAGGCGTGGACTGGGAAGCGATGCAAAAGGCGTATGAGAAGAACAACAAGAAGCGCAAGACCGTGGCCGGCGGTTCGACCATCACCCAGCAACTGGCCAAGAACCTGTTCCTGTCCGGTTCGCGCAGCTACCTGCGCAAGGGCCAGGAAATGGTCATCGCCTTCATGCTCGAAGCGGCGATGGACAAGGAGCGCATCTTCGAAATCTACCTGAACGTGGTCGAATTCGGCCAGGGCATCTTCGGCGCCGAAGCGGCGGCACGCCATTACTACGGCATCCATGCGGCCCAGCTGGGCGAGGCCCAGGGCGCCAGGCTGGCCGTGATGCTGCCCAATCCGCGCTTCTATGACAAGCACCGCGACACCAATTACCTGGAGCGGCGCACCGCGCTGATCCAGCGCCGCATGAATTCAGCCGAACTACCTTGAGGAGAACGACCATGTTGAGAAAACGCCAGCGCGGCGAATTGAACCTGTTGTGGGTGGCCGTGTTTTCGGGCGTGCTGGCGCTGGCCGCCATCACCGCCCTGATGTCCATGCGCAACGAGAAGAATTATTTCGCCGAAGCCCTGAACAAGGTCACCGGCAAGATGCCCGATGCGGTCAAGGAAGTGGCCGGGCCGGTGGTGGCCGAGCCGAAGGCCGGGACCCTGCGCAAATGCGTCGTCGACGGCAAGACCGTCTTTTCGGATACCGAGTGCAAGGCCGGCAAGGCGGTTGTCGTGCAACGCACGGCGGGGATCGAGTCGCCCAAGGTAGCGGTGGCGCCGAGCGCCTCGGCGACCTCGGACCCGGTGCTCGACAAAGCCATC
Organism: Pseudomonadota bacterium; assembly: GCA_040390345.1. Lineage (GTDB taxonomy): Bacteria > Pseudomonadota > Gammaproteobacteria > Burkholderiales > Burkholderiaceae_D > Telluria_A. The sequence continues at coordinate 6,856 of JAZJYP010000353.1, forward strand.
GAAAAGCAGATGAAGTAAGCGCCAAAACCACAAATTGGGGTGGCCGGGCCAAGGCCTAACGGTTACACTTGCGCCCATGATAAATGTCTTTGTTCTGCAAAATGGCCGTCTGAACCAAGTGCCGATCGAGTCCCGCGTGGACCTCGAAAGCGTCGCGCCGGTCTGGGTCGACCTGACCGACCCGACCGACGACGAGCGCGCCTGGGTCAAGGCGATCTATGGCGTGATCTTGCCGGGCGAGGACGAAGTCAAGGACATTGAAGCGTCGGCCCGCTACTACGAAGCGGAAAACGGCGACCTGCACCTGCGCACCGACTTCCTGCTCGAAGAAGAGGACGGCCCGTCGCGCATCGTCACGGTGGCCTTCATCCTGGCCAAGAAGATGCTGTTCTCGGTGCACACGGACGATTTGCCGGTGTTCCGCCTGGTGCGCATGCGCGCCCGTTCGCGGCCCGGCTCGATCGCCGACTACATGGACGTGCTGCTTGACCTGTACGCCACCGACGCCGAGTATTCGGCCGATGCGCTCGAGGGTATCTACCAGAACCTGGAAGAAGTGTCGGGCCGCGTGCTGCAGGAAGAATTCACCGACCAGGACGCAGCGGCCGCCCTGAATGCCATCGCCCACGAGGAAGACTTGAACGGGCGGATCCGCCGCAACATGATGGATACGCGCCGTGCGGTGTCCTTCCTGATGCGCGGGCGCTTGCTCAATGCCGAGCAGTTCGAAGAGGCGCGCCAGATCTTGCGCGACATCGAGTCGCTCGACG
>JAZJYP010000354.1:0-7589 GCA_040390345.1 Pseudomonadota bacterium
TTGAAATAGTCTTCAAGGCTCTTCTGGACGACTTCCTGGATACTTTCTTTGCTCATTTTTCTAACTTCATCCGGCTAATTGAATGTTCCGCCTGCGGTGCTTATGGCGCCGCAGTCTCCCATATTTCTTCTTGTTCAAGCGTTGCGGGGCAGTATTGTAACCGCTCGCCATACCGATGTTGTGATTCAAAAAAATTGTCCACGGCCTCCAGCTGGGCCTCGGTCGACTCCAGCAAGTTCATTTGCTGGCGGAATTGTTCGCCGCCCAGCAGGTCGCGCACATACCAGCCGATGTGCTTGCGCGCGGTGCGCACGCCCAGGTACTCGCCATAGAACGCGTAGTGGGCTTGCAGGTGCTCGTCCATCAGGGCGCGCACTTCGTCAACGAATGGTGCCGGCAAATGCGTGCCGGTGCGCAGGTAATGGTCCACCTCGCGGCAGATCCACGGGCGCCCTTGCGCAGCGCGCCCGATCATGATCGCATCGGCGCCGGTGACGTCGAGCACGTGTTTGGCTTTTTCCGGCGTCGTGATATCGCCATTGGCTACCACGGGAATCTTCACCAGCGCCTTGACGGCGGCAATGGTCTCGTACTCGGCGTCGCCCTTGTAGCCGTCGGCGCGGGTGCGCCCGTGCAAGGTCAGCATCTGGATGCCAGCTTGTTCGGCGATGCGCGCGATGCGCAGCGCATTCTTGTTTTCGCGGTTCCAGCCGGTACGAAATTTCAGCGTCACGGGCACGTCGACGGCTTGCACGACGGCCTCGAGGATGCGCGCGACCAGGTCTTCGTGCTGCAACAGGGCCGAACCGCACCAGCTGTTGCACACCTTCTTGACCGGGCAACCCATATTGATGTCGATGATCTGGGCGCCGCGGTCGACGTTGAACTTGGCGCAGTCGGCCAGGTCTTGCGGGTCGGCGCCGGCGATCTGCACCGCCTTCGGTTCCATCTCGCCATCATGGTCGGTGCGGCGGCTGCTCTTTTCGGTGGCCCACAGGCGCGGATTGGACGCGGCCATCTCGGAGACGGCATAGCCTGCCCCAAGCTGCTTGCACAGCTGGCGGAACGGGCGATCGGTCACACCAGCCATCGGCGCGACGAACACATTATTACGCAGCAGGTAAGGACCAATTTGCACTTTGGGCGAAGAAAAGAGAGCGGGAAGCCGGCTATTCTACCCGAAGAGCTGCCCAAATAATAAGCACTTTTTTTGATGAAGTTTATTCACCGTGGGTGATGGCAGCTCAGGCCAGTTCGTCGAGCGCCTTCGCTTCGAGGTGCTCGACATCGCCCCAGCGAGTGAGCACCAGCTTTCCTTGCGCGACCGTGAAACGGTTGATGCTGGCGTTCTTGACGGCGAAATCGCGCGCACTGTCGAGCGGCAAAGCGAGGGCGGCGCGGTAGGCGCATTCGAGCACGCCGCCATGCGCCACCAGGGCCAGCGACTGGCCAGGATGGGCCTGCGCCCACGCCAGGATGGCGCGCGTGGATCGGTCGTAAAATTCACGAAAACTTTCGGCCTCGCGTGCGCCGTGTGGCATGTGCGCATCAATGTCGCGCGCCTGCCACGCGGCAAATTCTCTTGGATAGCGCGCTTCGATGTCGGCGTACAGCAAGCCCTCGAACCCGCCGAAGCAGCGCTCGCGCAAGCCAGGGTCCATCGCGACCGGACGGCCGCGTGCGACGGCCATGGCCGTCTGGTGGGCGCGCTGCAAGTCGCTCGACACAATGACGTCGAAATGCTCACCGGCCAGCGCCTCGCCCAAGGCCAGGGCCTGGCGCTCGCCTTCGGCGTTCAAGGCAATATCGATATGGCCTTGCAGGCGGCGCTCGGCATTCCACGCCGTCTCGCCGTGGCGGACCAGGACAATCGAGGTCACTGGGCGGCCTTGCTGCGTACCGCTTCGAGCGTCTTGGGCAGGCTGCGCTCGCTCATCATGTCGACGATCCAGCGAAAGCCGAACGGCACCAGGCCGGGATCGGCATAGACATAATATTCAACGATGGTCTTGGAAGGATCGGTCGGCGAGGCCGACAACTGCCAGTAGCCGGAGGTGTCGGCGATGCTGTCTTCGATCTTCACTTCTTCCCACGGCAACTGCTTCCAGCTCAGCCTGCACGATTGGGGTGCAAGCTTCGGTTCGAGGCGCAGGCGGTATTTCTTCACTTTGCCCAGCGGCAGGTCCAGCGTCATGTCGACCACGGAATAATCCTCGCCCGTGCGCGAGACCTGGGCCTTGCCCACGTTGGGCATGAAGCTCGGGTAGTCGGCGTAGTCCTGGATGATGGTGCACAGCTTGCCCACCGGCGCGGCCATCAGGGTGGCGGCCTGGAAGGCCTTGCCCGACATGCTGGAGGTGCTGACGTCGACGATGGTGATCTTGTCTTGCGTGACCTTGGCGAAATCGATGGCCTGGGCCGAACCGGCCAGCAGGCATGCGAGGATAAAGGGCTTGGCTTGCATCGTGGTCCTGTCAGGTGAGCGTTGCCGCCAGCGCGGGGTTGAGCGAATAGACGCCGGTGATTTGCGCTTCGTCGAGAATGTGGCCATGGATGGCGCGGCGCGCATCAGGACCGGTGAACTTGCCCTCGACTTCCAGGCGAGGCAGGTCGAGTGCGTACAGTCGGAAGATGTAATTGTGCACGCGCGTGTCGTTCCACGGCGGGCAAGGGCCGTCGTAGCCAAAGTATTCGCCGGCCATGGCAGCGTCGCCGGCGAACCAGCCGGTGTAGTCGTTCAGGCCGTGGCGCAGTGTGTGTTCAGTGCCATTGCTCACATTGAACCCGAGGTCCGGGCCGTGCTTGCCGCGCGGCGTCACCAGTTCCGACATGGCCGCTGCGGGAATGCTGCCCAGCGTCGGCGGCAGGTCGACCAGGGTCCAGTGGTAAAAGTCGGCGCGCGGCAGGTCGAAGGGCACGCTGCGCCCTTCCTGGTTGACGTCGGTGCCGACGGTGGGCGCGTCGATGTCGAAACAGAACAGCACCAGCGACTCCGTCCCGGCCGGCACATCGTCCCAGGCCAGGTGCGGGTTGCGGTTGGTCGACAGGCGCACATGCTTCAGCGGGTCGATCACGCCAAAGGCATAATCGGCCGGAATGGCGCCACCATCTTCAAACGATTCGCTCCAGAGTTTCATCGCCTTTGCCCTCCCCCTGTGTTAGAGATCGGCCGCCTTATTTCGGTTCCACTTGCAACCAAAAAGTCACCGGTCCGTCGTTGGTCAGGGACACTTTCATGTCCGCGCCGAATTGACCCGTTGCTACCTTGCCATGCCGGGCGCGCGCCTGTCGCACAAAATGCTCAAACAAGTGCTTGCCCTCTTCCGGCGCGGCCGCTGGCGTGAAGCTGGGCCGGGTGCCGGAATTGGTGTCGGCCGCCAGCGTGAACTGCGGCACCAGCAGCAAGGCGCCTTCCGTGTCGACGACGCTGCGGTTCATCTTGCCGGCCGCGTCGGCGAAGACCCGGTAGCCCAGCAGCTTGGCCAGCAAGGCGTCCGCTTCCTTTTCCGTGTCGCCCCGCTCGGCGCACACCAGCACCATCAGGCCGGCGTCGATGGCGCCGACGCTGGCGCCGTCGACCACGACGCTGGCGTGGCTGACCCGTTGCAGCAGGCCGATCATGGCGTCAGGGTCACGCGGGCGAACTTGCGCTTGCCCACTTGCACCACGACGGTGCCCGCGTCGATTTTCAAGGCCTTGTCGCTGACGACGGCGCCGTCGACACGCACGCCGCCCTGGTCGACCATGCGCATCGCTTCCGAGGTCGAAGCGCACAAATTGGCCTGCTTGAGCAGGTGGGCGATGCCCAGCGGCGCGCCGGCCAGGGCCAGTTCCGGCACATCGTCCGGGATGCCGCCCTTGGAACGGTTGACGAAGTCGGCCAGCGCCTCTTCGGCCGCCTGGCCGCTGTGAAAACGCGCCACGATTTCCTGGGCGATGGCCACCTTGGCGTCGCGCGGGTTGCGCCCACCTTCGATCTCGGCCTTGAGCGCGGCAATGTCGCCGATCGAGCGCCACGACAGCAGCTCATAGTAGCGCCACATCATGGTGTCGGAAATGCTCATCACCTTGGCGAACATCGTGTTGGCCGGCTCGGTGATGCCGATATAGTTGTTCTTCGACTTGGACATCTTGTCGACACCATCCAAGCCCTCGAGCAGGGGCATGGTCAGGATGCATTGCGGCTCCTGGCCATAGTCTTTTTGCAATTCACGGCCGACCAGCAGGTTGAACTTCTGGTCCGTGCCGCCCAGTTCCAGGTCGGACTTCAGGGCCACCGAGTCGTAACCCTGCATCAGCGGGTACAGGAACTCGTGGACCGAAATCGGTGTCCCGCTCTTGAAGCGCTTGGTGAAATCATCGCGTTCCATCATGCGCGCCACCGTGTAGCGGCTGGCCAGCTCGATCATGCCGCGCGCGCCGAGCGGGTCGGACCATTCCGAGTTGTAGCGAATTTCCGTGCGCTCAGGGTCAAGCACCAGCGAAGCCTGCTTGAAGTAGGTGGTGGCGTTTTGTTCGATCTGTTCCTTGGTCAGCGGCGGGCGTGTGACGTTGCGGCCGGACGGGTCGCCGATCATCGAGGTGAAGTCGCCGATCAGGAAAATGACCTGGTGGCCCAATTTTTGTAATTGGCGCAACTTGTTAAGAACGACAGTGTGCCCCAGATGCAAGTCCGGCGCGGTCGGGTCCAGGCCCAGTTTGATGCGCAGCGGCACGCCGCTTTGCTCGGAGCGGGCCAGTTTCTGGGCAAATTCGCTCTCGATCAGCAGTTCGTCGACGCCGCGCCTGGTGATGGCCAAAGCCTCCCGCACAGAGTCAGTCAGGGGCAAGGGGGCGGGTGCGGCGGTCTTGGCTGGGGCGTTCGTCATAGGGCAGGCTGCGATAGGGGTCAAAAAAGGGTGGATGGCGCCGGGAGTTTGATATAATGCTCGATCGCGCTAAAGTTGCTGAATGAAAACATTCAAGAACAATAACAAGAACAAAATGTGGTCGTTCCGAAACGTTCAAGCGGCAAATTTTAACTGATTGCATGAACCCTACCAACAAAAACACAGGCAAAAGCTGGTCCAGCCTGCTAGGAACAACGCGAAAGCAGCGCATTATCAGCGCCGGCGCGATCTTCCTGGCGGCCTGTGCTTTCGGAGCGGCAGGCGTCGCCCCGTTGGCACCGGATGCATCGGACCTGCCGGTCAAATCCATTGTGCAAGACCTTGCGCTGCCCGATTTGTCCGACCAGATCGCCTCGCTGGAAAAGAATGGCGACAGCCAGAAGTTCGTCCATGAAGAGCGCGTGCGCAGCGGCGATACCCTCGCCGCCCTGCTGACGCGCCTGGGCATCGACGACACGGCCGCCGCCAACTTCATCAAATCCGACAAGCAAGCCAAAGCCATCATGCAGCTCAAGACGGGCAAGAAGGTGACGGCGCAGACCTCGGAAGATGGCGAACTGCAGTGGCTGCGCGCCACCGTGGTCGACGGCAAGGACAATCCACTGAAGAATATTTCGATCGTGCGCCACGGCGACAAGTTCCTCACCCAGGAAGCGCCGGCCCAGCTTGAGCGCCGCATCGAGATGCGGGCGCGCGAAATCACCAGCTCGCTGTACTCGGCGACGGATTCGGATGCGGACGGAGGCAAGTTGCCCGATTCGATCACGGCCCAGATCATCGAGATGTTCTCGACCAATATCGACTTCCGCTCCGACCTGAAACGCGGCGACCGCTTCAACGTGGTCTACGAAACGTTCTGGCAAGACGGCGAAATGGTCCGCACCGGCCGCATCCTGGCGGGCGAATTCACCAACCGCGGCACCACCTACCAGTCCGTGTGGTACGAAGACCCGGCCAGCAAGTCCGGCGGCGGCTACTACAGCTTCGACGGCAAGTCCCTCAAAAAAGCCTTCCTCAAGTCCCCGCTCGAATTCACCCGTATTTCCTCCGGCTTTGGCATGCGCAACCACCCGATTTCGGGCAACTGGAAAGCGCACCAGGGCACCGACTTCGCCGCCGCACTGGGCACGCCGATCCGTGCCTCGGGCGACGGCGTGATCGACTTCGTCGGCGTGCAGGGCGGCTTCGGCAACCTGGTGGTGGTCAAGCACTGGGCCAATTATTCGACCGCTTATGCGCACATGAGCCGCTACGCGTCCGGCATCCGCAAGGGCAGCAAGGTCAGCCAGGGCGATGTGATCGGCTATGTCGGCTGCACCGGCTGGTGCACGGGCGCCCACCTGCACTATGAATTCCGCATTGCCGGCGTGGCAAAAGATCCCGGCAAGGTGACCGTCACGGCGCAAGCGCCGCTGACGCCGGCCGAACTGTCGCGCTTCAAGACCGCTGCTGCCGACATGACGCACCGCTTCTCGCTGCTGCGTCCGTCCGGCACGGCGCTGGCCGCGCGCTGATCGAAGGTGGGCCGACCGTGAACCCACCATCGACCCTGTATATTGGCCTCATGTCCGGCACCAGCCTCGACGGTGTCGACGGCGTGCTGGCCGACTTTGGCCAGGGTGGCATCAAGACCCTGGCCGCCGCCTTCGTCCCCTTCCCTGCCGAACTGCGCGCCGAACTGATGGCCCTGCAGGCACCGGGCGACAATGAAATCGAACGCGAAGCGCACGCCGCCAACACCCTGGCCGCCTATTACGCCGAGTGCGTGGCCCAGCTCAAGCCCGAACAGCCCGTTGCCGCCGTGTGCGTGCACGGCCAGACCATCCGCCACCGCCCCGACCTCGGGTTCACGCGCCAGGTCAACAACCCCTCCCTGCTGGCCGAATTGTGCGGCCTGGACGTCATTGCCGACCTGCGCAGCCGCGACATTGCCGCCGGCGGCCAGGGCGCGCCGCTGGTGCCGGCCTTCCATGCCGCCCAATTCGGCAAGCCCGGCAGCACGCGCGTGGTGGTCAATATCGGCGGCATCGGCAATATCAGCGTGCTGCATGCCGACGGCCGCGTGACCGGTTTCGACACCGGCCCCGGCAATGTGCTGATGGATGCCTGGATTGCCCGCTGCCAGGGCCGCGACTACGACGCCGACGGCGCCTGGGCGGCCAGCGGCAAGGTCAACGCCGCCATGCTGGCCGCCTGCCTGGCCGATCCCTATTTTGCCCTGCCGGCGCCCAAGAGCACCGGGCGCGACCTGTTCCATGGGGCCTGGCTCGATGCCATGCTCGCGCAAATGCCCGGCGTGGCCCCGGAGGACGTGCAGGCGACCTTGACGGCCCTGACGGCCACCTCGATCGCGCGCGCCATCGAGGGCGAAGCGCGGGCCGTGGAAGCGGTGTATGTGTGTGGTGGCGGCGCCTACAATGCAACGCTGCTGGCCGGCATTGCCGGCGCATTGGGCGGCAAGATCCCCGTCGAATCGACGGCGGAACTGGGCGTGGCGCCCAACTGGGTCGAGGCGCTGGCGTTTGCCTGGCTCGGTTTCCAGTTCAACAAACGCAAAGCGGGCAATCTGCCCGCTGTCACTGGTGCCAAGGGTGCGCGAATTCTCGGCGCCCTTTATCCTGCTTGAGTTGTTCGCGTGGGCATGAATGCCCACCCTGATATGTATTGACCGGTCAAGGTTTTTCTTCAAATTTCCGTTTT
>JAZJYP010000355.1:0-4887 GCA_040390345.1 Pseudomonadota bacterium
GGGGTCTGTCCCCGATTACACCCGTGTCCGAATGTCAGATGTGACCCCGACGTTTGATGTGGCCCCCGAAACTCAAGCGGTGGCCTCGCGTGCTGTTTTGCTGTCGAGCCGCGCCGGGTTGCCGAGGTAGACGCTGTCCGCTGCCGCATCTTCCAGCAGCACCGCGCCCGCGCCCACAAAGCTGCGCGCGCCGATCTGCAGGCCATCGCGCAGCACCGCCCCGACACCGACAAACGCTTGCTCGTCCATGCGCACGCCGGCTCCCAGCGTCGCCTGCGTCGCTACATAGCCGTGGCTTGCCACCGTGCTGTGGTGCGAAACATGGGCGCCGCCGCGGATGATGACGTTGTCGCCCAGGGTCACATAGGGCTGGATGATGGCATGCTCGCCGATGATGCAGTTCTCGCCCACTTTCAGGTCCGCCCACACCGAGGCGCGGCTGGAGATGTAGTTGGCGAAGCGGTAGCCGCGCGCGCGCGCCTGCTCGAAGCGCTCGCGCCGCACGCCATTGATGTTCTTGTAGCCGAGCGGGATGAGCAAGTCGATCTGGGAAGGAGGATACAGCGCTTCAAGTTCGTCGAAGGGCAGCACCGGCAAGCCTTCGTGCGTGGCGCCGTTGACGAAGGCGCGGTCCACCGTGAAAGCTTCAACGCGCAAATCGCTGTCATGGGTGAGGCAGTACCACACCAGGCTGGCGAAGTTCCCGCATCCGAATATGACCACCGATCCTGTTTTCATGCCTGCCCATTTGTCTATTCGGCCAGCAGCTTCTCGATATCGCCCTGGAGCTCTTCCGGCGTGGTGGCCGGGGCGTAGCGCTTGTAGACACTACCGTCCTTGCGCACCAGGAACTTGGTGAAGTTCCATTTGATCGCTTGCGTGCCAAGCAGTCCCGGTGCTTCCTTCTTCAAATGCTGGAACAGCGGGTGCGTATTGCCGCCGTTGACGTCGATCTTCGAAAACAGCGGGAACGTCACGCCGAAATTCTTTTCGCAGAAAGCGCCGATTTCCTCTTCGCCGCCCGGCTCCTGCGAGCCGAACTGGTTGCACGGGAAACCGAGCACGATCGCGCCGCGCTCCTTGAACAGCTCATAGACTTTTTCCAGGCCCTTGTACTGGGGCGTGAAGCCGCATTTGCTGGCGGTGTTGACGATCAGTAGTACCTGGCCCTTGTACTTGGACAGGTCGACCGCTTCACCGGTGATGCCGGTAGCCTGGAAATCAAAAGTATTCATCGTCATACCAGTCCCAAATGTTCAGTGCCGGCCGAGAGATCCCGGTCCTTGGCGGCTTTGCCCTGCAGCTTGATGGTCAGGCGCAGGTCGTTGACGGAATCGGCATTGCGCAGCGCATCTTCGTAGCTGATCTTGTCCGCCTCGTGCAGGTCGAACAGGGCCTGGTCGAAGGTCTGCATGCCCAGTTCGCGCGACTTCTTCATGATCTCTTTGATCTCGTGGACCTCGCCCTTGAAGATCAGGTCCGAAATGAGCGGCGAGTTGAGCATGATCTCGATCGCCACGCAGCGGCCCTTGGTGTCCTTCTTCGGAATCAGGCGCTGCGAAATCAAGCCCTTCAGATTGAGCGACAGGTCCATCAGCAGCTGCTGGCGGCGCTCTTCAGGGAAGAAGTTGATGATGCGGTCGAGCGCCTGGTTGGCGCTGTTGGCGTGCAGCGTGGCCAGGCACAGGTGGCCCGTCTCGGCGAAGGCGATCGCATGCTCCATCGTTTCGCGCTCGCGGATCTCGCCGATCTGGATCACGTCCGGCGCCTGGCGCAGGGAGTTCTTCAGCGCTGCCTCGAACGACTCCGTGTCCACACCCACCTCGCGCTGCGTGATGACGCAGTTGCGGTGCGGGTGCACGTATTCGACCGGGTCTTCGATGGTCAGGATATGGCCGTAGCTGTTTTCGTTGCGGTAGCCGACCATCGCCGCCAGCGTCGTCGACTTGCCCGAGCCGGTCGCGCCGACCATGATCACCAGGCCGCGCTTGGTCATGATGATGTCCTTGAGCACGGGCGGCAGGTCCAGGTCTTCCAGTTTCGGAATGGTGCTGGTGATCACGCGCAGCACCATGCCCACGCAGCTCATTTGCACGAAGGCCGAGACGCGAAAACGCCCCAGGTCGCCCGGGCTGATGGCGAAATTGGCTTCCTTGGTCAGCTCGAAGCCGGCCGTCTGCTTGTCGTTCATGATCGCGCGGGCCAGGTCGGCCGTGTGGGCCGGCGTGAGCGCCTGGTTCGACACTGGCGTCATCTTGCCGTCCAGTTTGATCGCCGGCGGGAAGCCGGCCGTGATGAACAAGTCCGAGCCGCCCTTGCTGGTCATCAGGCGCAGCAGGTCGAACATGAATTTTGATGCCTGGTCGCGTTCCATTTTTCAGTCCAATCAGCCGGGGAAATTGTCCGGCGTCTTCGCGTACGAGCGCGCCGCCGCGGAGGAGATGATGTTGCGCCGTACCAGGTCGGTCAGGTTCTGGTCCAGCGTCTGCATGCCCACGTTGCTGCCGGTCTGGATGGCCGAATACATCTGGGCGATCTTCGCTTCGCGGATCAGGTTGCGGATGGCCGGCGTGCCGACCATGATTTCGTGCGCCGCCACGCGGCCGGAGCCGTCCTTGGTTTTGAGCAGCGACTGCGAGATCACCGCTTGCAGCGATTCGGACAGCATCGCGCGCACCATCTCTTTTTCATCGGCCGGGAACACGTCGACGATACGGTCGATGGTTTTCGCCGCCGACGACGTGTGCAATGTGCCGAACACCAGGTGGCCCGTTTCGGCCGCCGACAGCGCCAGGCGGATCGTTTCCAGGTCGCGCAATTCACCCACCAGGATCGCGTCCGGGTCTTCCCGCAGCGCCGAGCGCAGCGCGTTGTTGAACGACAGGGTGTGCGGGCCCACTTCGCGCTGGTTGATCAGGCATTTTTTCGAGTCGTGCACGAATTCGATCGGGTCTTCGATCGTCAGGATGTGGCCGTATTCGTTTTCATTGAGGTGGTTGACCATCGCCGCGAGCGTGGTCGACTTGCCCGAACCGGTCGGGCCCGTCACCAGCACCAGGCCGCGCGGGCGCATCGCGAATTCGGCGAAGATCTTGGGCGCATTCAGGTCTTCGAGCGAGAGGATTTTCGAGGGAATCGTGCGCAGCACGGCGGCCGCGCCGCGTTCCTGGTTGAAGGCGTTGACGCGAAAGCGCGCCAGGCCCGGTATGGCGAAGGAGAAGTCGCACTCGAGCACTTCTTCGTACTGCTTGCGCTGGCCGTCGTTCATGATGTCATAGATCATGCCGTGCACATCCTTGTGCTCGAGCGGTGGCAGGTTAATGCGGCGCACGTCGCCGTGCACGCGGATCATCGGCGGCAGGCCGGACGAGAGGTGCAGGTCGGAAGCCTTGTTCTTGACGGAGAATGCGAGTAATTCGGAAATGTCCATTTATAATCCCTGTGCCGTGGATGGGCGCAGATCGCTGCGCGCTGCACGCCCACGATCGCTTCTAATTGCCCGCTGAAAATGATTATGTCCACAATCGCCCACAACTTGCAAGCAGTCGATGCGCATATTGTTGCCGCAGCGAATGCTGCCGGCCGCCGCCCTCAAGACGTCCACTTGCTCGCCGTTTCCAAGACCTTTGGCGCGAACGCCGTGCGCGAGGCCGTCGCCGCAGGCCAGAGCGCGTTTGGCGAGAACTACCTGCAGGAAGCGCTCGACAAGATCGCGGCCGTGGGCGGGGCGCTCGAGTGGCATTTCATCGGCCCCATCCAAAGCAACAAGACGCGCCCGATTGCCAGCCATTTTAGCTGGGTTCATACGGTCGAGCGGCTGAAGATTGCGCAGCGCCTGTCCGAGCAGCGCGACCCTGCGCTCGGGCCCCTGAACATCTGCCTGCAGGTCAATATCAGCGGCGAGGCCAGCAAGAGCGGCGTGGCGCCGCCAGAACTGGCCGCCCTGGCCCGTGAAGTCGCCGCGCTCCCCCATCTGCGCCTGCGCGGCCTGATGGCCATTCCCGAGCCTGCGCAAGGCTTCGAGCAGCAGCGCATCGCCTTCCGTGCGCTGCGCGAACTGTATGATGGCTTGCGTGCCCAGGGCTTCGCGCTCGACACGCTCTCGATGGGCATGTCGGCCGACCTCGAGGCCGCCGTGGCCGAAGGCGCCACCATCGTGCGCGTCGGTACCGCCATTTTCGGAACACGCACTTATCCAAAGGAACAGGCATGAAGATCACCTTTATCGGCGGTGGCAATATGGCTTCGGCCCTGATCGCCGGCCTGGCCGGCAAATTGACGGCCGGCGCGAACATCCATGTGGTGGACCTGAATCCGGCGGCGCTGTCCAAGCTGGCGTCGCACTACGGTGTCACGACGGCCGCCGCGGTGGGGCAAGAGGTGGCGGCCAGCGAGGTCGTCGTGCTGGCTGTGAAACCGCAGCAAATGCGCGAAGTGGCCCAGGCCCTGATGCCGCACCTGGCCGCGCGCCATCCGTTGGTGATGTCGATTGCCGCCGGCATCCGCGCCGCCGACCTGTCGCGCTGGCTCGGCGGCTACGGCGCCATCGTGCGCACCATGCCCAACACGCCCGCGCTGATCGGCATGGGCATCACCGGCATGGTGGCGATGGACGGCGTGGGCGGCGCGCAAAAACAGGCCGCCGACGACATCATGAAAGCCGTTGGCACCACGGTCTGGCTCGATAACGAAGGCCTGATCGACCCCGTGACGGCGGTGTCGGGCAGTGGTCCCGCCTATGTGTTCTATTTTGTCGAAGCGATGCAGCAAGCGGCGCTGGAGATGGGCTTGAGCGAAGAGCAGGGCCGGCAACTGGCCGTGGCCACCTTCGCCGGCGCCGCCCAGCTGGCGATGCACTCGTCCGAGCCGGTGAGCGTGCTGCGCGAG
>JAZJYP010000356.1:0-11716 GCA_040390345.1 Pseudomonadota bacterium
GTTGCCCGCGAATCGTGGTCTGACCCCGGTTGTCAAGTTGCCGGGTTTGACCCCAGGGTTTCAGCGTACTTCGCAGTCGACCGCCTTGGCCGCGCTGCTCGTTCCCGTCTTGCTGCCGCTGGACGACTGGAACGCCTGCGGCGGCGTGAACAGGATGCCGGGGTTCTTCGGCACCAGAACGGGTGGCTGTATCGGGGTGGGCGTGAAGCCGAATTGGCCAGCCGAGAAGGTCTGCGAACCGCCCTTGTTGCTCAGGTTGATGATGCCATCGATCACGTGCACGTACAGGCCAGGTGCCAAGCCGACATTGGGGCCTTGAGGTGCCGTGTTCTGCGCCAGCTGCAAAGGCACGGCGCCGGCCAGCGCCATCAAATCACTCGATGCCGTGCTCGCTTCGCGCCAGGCCGTCAGCATGGCCACCGCTTCGGGCGTGGGCTCGACCCACTCGACGATGAAGGTGGTGCCACGGATACCGATCGTCGCCGACGGCGTCTTCAGGGCAAACTTTTCCTTGTTGCGCTTGCCCAGCAAGCCCGTCACCGAACGCAAGCCGCCCTTGACCAGGGTGAAGGAAGCATTGTCGCCATCGGGCTTGCCGGCGTCGAAACTGAAATTATCGACCTTGAAGGACGAATTCGGCCGCAAGGTGATTTCGCTGTTGTCGATGAATTTCACCTGGGCATAGGTGTTCTTCTCCGACACCAGCGTGTCGCCCTGCTCGACTTCCGAGCGCAACGCCAGCACCTTGACCACCCCGTCGGCCTTTTTCGCCATCAGGGGCCCGGACAGGTTGGTGATCGACCCCACCACCTGGGCCGCCAGCGCCAGGCCCGTCCAGCACAGCAGGACGAGCAGGGCGAGGGCCTTAGTTGCAATAGAGTTTTTTAACGGGCTCATCTTTTTTCGCTCCTGTGTCTTTGGCTGCCGCGACAGTGTCTTTCTTGTCGTCCTTCTTGCTCTCATCGGCCTTGGTATCGGCCGTCTTGTTGTCGCTCTTGGCGTCGGCCGCGGGCGGCGTCGTGCCCTGCGCCGCGGACCCGCCCGACGTCGGCGTCACGGACTTGGCAATCGTCAGCAGCGGCACCGTCTGCAGCGTCGTCGTGGTGATGGTATTGACCAGGTTGACCGTCGTATTGAGGGCCTGGCTGATTGGCTCGTCAGGCTCTTGCGACTGGGTCGGTGGCACAACGGCCACGCAACCGGATGCCGAAGGATTCGACACGCAGACGTCCACAGGCGGCAGCACGGCAGCGCATCCCTGCAGGGTCGGCGAGGCCACGCATTGGGCCAGCGACGGCAAGACCGCCGAACAACCGGCCGCTGTCGGGGTCGCCGTACAGGTCGACAAGCTCGGCAAGACTGCGCTGCAACCTGCCAGGGCCGGATTGCTGGTGCAGCTGGCCAGGGTCGGCAGCACCACGCTGCAGCCAGGCAGGCTTGGCGTGCTCGAGCACGTGGCCAGCGATGGCAAGACCACCGAGCAGCCTGGCGCGGACGGCGCTGCGACGCAGGCACTCAGGCTTGGCAGCACGGCGCTGCAACCGGCCGCGCTCGGCGTGGCCACGCATGTCGACAAGCTTGGCAACACGACCGAACAGCCTGGCAAGCTCGGGGCCACGGCACAGGCGCTCAAGCTTGGCAACACGGCGCTGCAACCGGCCTGGCTTGGTGTCAGCTGGCACTGGGACAGCGTCGGCAAGACGGCCGAGCAGCCCGGCAAGGTCGGCGTCGTGGTGCAGCTCGTGATGCTCGGCAGCACGGCGCTGCAGCCCGGCGTGGTCGGGGCGCTGGTGCAAATGCTCACCGTCGGCAACACGGCCGAGCAGCCAGCCAGGGTCGGCGTCGTCGTGCAGGCCGCCAGTGTTGGCAGCACGGCACTGCAGCCCGGCGCGGCCGGCGTAGCGACGCACACGTTTATCGGTGGCAGGACCGCGGAGCAGCCGGCCAGGCTCGGCGTCGTCGTACAGGCCGACAGCGTCGGCAGAATGGCGCTGCAGCCGAACGTCGTGGGCGCGGCGATACACGCCGACAATGACGGCAAGATGGCGCCGCAGCCGCTCGCGCCTGGATTGGCCGTGCAATACGCCAAGGTACCGGGAACGACCGCGCAACCGTCGGTGCCCGGATTGATGCTGCAGGTGCCCGTGCTTGGCAACACGGCCAGGCAGCCAGCAGTTGTCGGCGAGGCCATGCATTGCGTCAGGGTCGGCAGCACGGCGGCGCATCCGGTCGCGCTTGGATTGGCCGTGCAATAAGCCAGTGTACCCGGGACGCTGGCGCAGTCCGGGCCGCTTGGGTTGGCCGTGCAGGAAGTCAGCGCCGCCTGCAGCACCACATCGCAACCGGCGCTCGACGGCGTCGCCACACAGGTGGCCAGGCTTGGCGCCGTTGGGGCGGTGATCGGCGGGCTCTTTTGCGGCACCAGCGTCGGCGTGCCGCTGGCCTGGGTAATGGTGGCCCCGGTGGTGACGATGTTGTTACCGGCCGACAGGGTGATGGTGCCGCCCGAGGTCGCGGCGACAGTGGCGCCGCTGGCGATGACGAGATCGTCGGAACCCCCGGCCTCAAGCGCGATATTGCCCAGGTTGGTCGTGATCGATGCGCTGCCCAGCACCGTCAACGGACTGTGCGCTTTCAGGCTGATGGCACCGGTATCGGTGCTGACCGGGCCGCCGATGGTAAAGGCGCCGTAATTGTCGATCGTCACGCCACCGGCATTGCCGCTACCCAGTTGTTCCGCGCCGGTCAGGATCAAGGGGGCCGGGCTGGAGAAATTATTGCGTACGTGGATAGGCAAGGAACTGCTCGGGCTGTTGTTGCTCAGGTCAAGGCTGCTCACTTCGGTGTCGAGCGCCGTCGCATCGGTACCGATGCCGGCGGTCGAATCGAGCACGCCGGCCAGGCCCTTGACAACACCGGTGCCGGTGATGCCCTGGCCCTGGATGCTGATGACGCCGCCAACGGCTTCGGCCAGGCTGTTGACCTGCACGGCGCCGCTGCTGCTGATGAGCAGCGTGCCCTTGACGCGCAAAGGTCCATTGATTTGCACGCCGGCGCTCGACGCGTCGATCAGGGTGCTGCTGGCATGGGGCGCCGCACTCAGGTCGGCCGCGCCGACCACCCGGATCAAACCGGCATTGCCGTCGCTGTAATGGCCGATACGCAGCAGCGAAGCGTCAATCGCCTGCAGGTCGCGTTGCGACAGGCCCAGGGTCGAGGCCGAATCGACGGCACCGAGGCCAAGATCGAAAGCGCGGCCGAAATCGTCGGAGGTGGTCAAGTCGACCATACCCGTGGCGGCCGTCAAGTGCGCCGTGGTCTCGAAGTCCATCTGGTCGGCCACGACATTGATCGACGTCGTGCCGCTCACCTGGGCGCCATTGGACACCGATACGCGGCCGGTGCCCAAGGCATTGGCAACGAGCCACACATTGCTGCCGCTGATATTGGCCGTCGTGGTACCGGTGCTTTCGGCGTTTTCAATGACCGGCAAGCCCACCTGGATCGACTGGGCGGCGAGACTGACCGGACCGGTGCCGGCATTGATCGGCTGCAGCACTTTCAGCAGGCCCGATGGCGCGTTGACCGTGATCCCTGGGTTGCTGGCGCCGACGCCGGTGGCGATGCCGACCCCACCGACCCCCACCGTCAGGTCGCCCGACGTGGTGAGATAGACGCTGTCCACGTTGGTCGCCGACACGGCGCCACTCTGGTTCATTGCGTTGCTCAGCGAAACGCCGCGCGGCGTCGTCAAGCCCACCAGGGACAGCGAGGCGCCTTTGAGCACCCCGCCCGCGTCGCCGGCCTGGCTGACATCGCCATTGGCTTGCAGATTGATGTTGCCCAGTGCTTCGATGCCATTGAAGGTATCGACGGCGGCCACTTGCAGCACGCCGGCACTCTTGAACTTGAAGTCGCCCGTGCTCGCCTTGCCGGCCACCACGCTGGCGCCATTCGAGGCCGCCGCCAGGTCCACCGAGGTACCCACGGCAGCGATGGCGCTGGCCGAGATGGCGCCGCTGGCACCCTGGCTGACCGCGCCCTGGGTCGTGAGCGCGTAGAACGGCGCGAAACCGGACGAATTATTGTGCACCGAGACGGGCGCGTTGATGACGATATTGCCGTTGCCATTACCGAGCAGCAAACCGCCAGCGAGCAGGGTATTGGCCGTGAAGCTGGTGTCGCCCACCACCGTCATCGCGCCCGTGCTGGCGGGGCTGCTGATGATGAGCAAACTGGCGTTCACAAAGCCCACCTCGGTGTTGTCGATGTTGAGCGCGCTTCCGGAAGCGCCATTGCCGATATTGATGTTGCGGCTGTCCGAGTAAGGCATCAGTTTGACCACGGGAGCGACCAGGCTGGCCTGCACATTCATGCTGTCGGCACGCACCAGCAAGCTGTCGGCAGTGGCCGTCGCGCCTGCGCCATTCGTGAAACCATGGCTGCCGTAGGTGCCGAACACGAGGTGGCTGCCGACACCGGTCTGCAGCGCCACCGCGGCATTGATATTCAGGTCGCCGTTCGACTCCAGGATCAGGTTGCGAATACAGCCGCAGCTCAGGTCAAGCGGATCGATGACGGTCAGCCCGCCGGAAGCGGCGCTGCTGCCCAGATTGAATTCGAAGGCGGAAATATGCGACACCTCGGTCGGCGACAGCGACAGCGTGCCGCCCGGCTTGTTGGCGCCGATCGTCATCGGCCGGCTGGCCGTGTAGGGCACCAGCGAGACGACGCCCGTGCCGCCTGCACCGCCGGTCGAAATAGTCCCATCGAGGGTGACGTTGTCGGCCATCAGATCCACATCGGCGCTGGCGGTGGTGACGGCGCGTCCGCTGGCGACCGAGATGGTGCCGCCGGCCGCATTGCTGCGTAGGTCGATCTTGCCCGAACCGGACAACAGCCCGCCGGATGCACCGACCACCACGTCCTTGCCCGAGAGCGACACGGCGCCATTCGCGCTCGTGATGATGCCCTGGACGGCGACGCTGCCGCTGCCGCTGGCCGCCCCGCTGCTGGCGTCATTGGCCGTCATGGTGATGGCGCCGCCATTGGTCGTCACGGCGGCATTGACATTGATATTGTTGCCGGCCTGGACAGTGAGCTTGGTAGCGCTGCTGCTGATATTGACGGGCGCACTGAACTGGACATCATGGGTCGCCTGCAAGACCACATCGGCCGTGGCCGAACTCAGCAGGCCCGCATTGATCTGCGCGCTGCTCGATGGATTGGTGGCAAACGCATTGACGTCGGCCAGTACCGTGCCGTTTGTCGCGCTATTGACGTCGATATCGAGCGGGTCGAGCAGCCAGCTGCCATTGCGGCCCGTACCGGCCTCGGCGGCCCGCACGCGCACGCCGCTGACGTCGAGCGCATGGCCCGACGTTTCCACCAGGCCGCCGTTGCCGTTGCCGGCGCCGGCAGCGCTGATGCGGCCATAGGCACGCGTCGTGCCATCGGACCAGAGCACGACCTTGCCGCCGTCGCCAGCGCCGGTCGCGTCGGCCTTGATGCTGGCGTCGCTGCCGAAATGGCTCACCTGCGCATTCACGATGGCCGCGTCCTTGCCCTGGTAGCCGCCGCCAACATAGACATTGCCGCCGCCCTGGACGCCGCTCGCATCGATGCGCGCATCGCCCGTCAGGGCGACCCGTTGGCCTTGCACGCTGATGCTGCCGCCCTTGCCCGCACCGGTGGCCGTGGTCAGGCTGCCCGCTTCGAGCTGGGCGTCGCCGCTGGCCTTGAGCACGATCTTGCCATCAACGCCTTGCACGGCGCTGTTGGCATTGACCACGCCACGCTGGTTCACCAGCGCGCCATAGATGCCCACCTTGCCGCCCGCGCTGATGATCTGGCCCAGGTTCAGGGCCTGGTCGGCCGGGGCCGAGAGCACCACATGCACGTCCGGGTTGCCCGAGTCCACCAGTTGCACCGTGTGGCCGGCGGCCAGCACCACCTGGCCGTTCGGCGCCGTGATGATGCCGCTGTTTTCGACGCTGCTGGCGATCAGGAACACCTGGCCGCCATTGATCGTGCCAGCATTGCTCAGCTTGCCCGCGCTGGCACCATTGAAGTTCTTTTTCCCGGCCAGGAAATCGCTGTTCGTCAAGTTCAGCGTTGAAGCCGTCAGGGCGCCCACGTCGATGCGCGCATCCTTGCCGAACATGATGCCGTTCGGATTGATCAGGAACACCCGGCCATTCGATTGCAGGGCGCCCAGGATCTGGCTCGGGTCCTGGCCGATGATCCGGTTGAGCACGGCGCTGTCGGCGCTTTGCTGCAGGAAGCGCGTCACTTCGCCGGCATTGATGGAAAAACTTTGCCAGTTGATGATCGCGTTCGGGCTGTTCGTCACCGAGAATACATTGCCCTGCTGGTTAAAACTGGCCTGGCCGCTGACCACGACGGGCGCCGTCGGGGCGGCCACCGCCGCCGTGAAGCTGGCGGCAACGAGTAAGGGGAGATAGCGTAGTTTCATCATAAACTCCATGCCTCAGAAGGCAAAGCCGACACGCAAATGCACGCGGTTCTTGCCCGCGCTGGCGGTCGCGCCGGCCTGCACCACGTGGCCGACATCCATTTGCAAGCTCATCGCATTGCCGTAATTGAGGCGCAAGCCCACGCCGATGCCGCCGATGGTCGAGCTGTTCAGTTCGCCAGCCAGTATATGGTTGCGCGAAATCGTCGCCACGTCGTAGAAGGCCAGGGCGCGGCATTGCCACTGGCTGTTGCCGCACCAGCCGGGGCTGTACAGCTCGAGGTTGGCATTGAGGCCCGAATCGCCCGACAGTTCGCGCTCGGAAAAGCCGCGCACCGAGGACGAGCCGCCGGCGCCGAACTGCTCGCCCGGGATCAGGGCGTCGCTGGTGGCCTGGCCGTTGACGATGGCGCGCAACTGCCACTGGTTGGCAAACAGGCGCGTGTAGGCGCCGGCAAAGCGCAGCAGGTTGAAGTCGGCCTTGGCGCCGATGCGCGCGAGCGTGAAGTCGGCTTGCTTGCCCTTGCTGCCGCCGGCCACGTTATGCACGGCCGTGACCGACAGGTTGCCCTCGCCCGCCTCGAGCGTCTTGTTGGCCACGTAGTTGATCGACAGCGGATGGACGGTGACGTTGTTGCCGAAATTGGTCGCCGCCAGCAGCACATCGTTCTTGAAGACCTTGTAGTCGAAGCCATAGATGAGGCGCTGGTCGAGCTTGTCGTGCTTGTCCAGGGTGTGGTTGTAGCGGGTGCCGTAGACGGCGCCGCGGCCCGACACGGCCAGGTTGAAGATGCCGGCCGTCACCGAACCCGAATCGACGTTCGAATAATTGGCAAACAGGTCGAGCGAGTCGCCCAGTTCATAAAACGGAATATGGTAACCGGCGCCGTAGACGCTGACCTGGCTCGGCTTTTGCGCCGTCGTCGTGTACTGCAGGCTGCCGACATGGTCGCGCCCCCACAGGTTGGCATATTGCAGCGCCGCGCTGACGTGGGTCTTGCCGGTCGAGCCGGTGCCGGTGTTGTCGAGCGTGAGCGAGGCCTTCCACGGCTTCTCGTCGGCCACCTCGAGGTTGGCGTCGACTTCGTCATTGCCTTCCCCGCTGGCAAGCTTCATCGTCACCTTCTTGGCCGGATTCTCGTTGGCCATTTTCAGGTTCTCCGAGATGCGGTTCAGGTTCGGCGTCTGGCCCGGCACCAGCGTTGGCAGGCTGCGCCGGATATTGGCTTCGTCGAAGAACTTGTTGCCGGTGACGTTGATGCGGCCGATCTTGGTTTGCACCACCACCAGGCGCACGACGCCGCCATTCAATTCCTGCTCGGGCAGTTCGACCGTGACGACGTTGTAGCCGCGCGCGTGGTAGACCGCTTCCAGGGCTTCGAGGGCGCGCTGGACGTCGCCGAAATCGCGGTTCTTGCCGGCGAAGGGGGCCACGGCCGCCGTCACGTCGGCGGCCGGCAGCAGGGTATTGCCGCTGACGTCGAACCGGGAGATTTCAAAGCGGATGGGGGCGTCCGGGACTGGTTCTTGCTGGGCCCATGCGGTGGCAAGGGCCAGTGCGAGAACGGTACCGGTGGACAAACGTGCTAGGCGTAGTCTCATGTTTTGGACCTGAAAAATATGTTTTTTTAGTATGGGATTCTGCTTTGAAGAGTGTAATGCGCTTTCACCCATACGTCAGATAATTCTTAATCGATTAAGATTAATTTATGATTTGCAAGTTGACAGGCGTGTTTATTTTGTCTCAAACGTCGTGACACCGTCCCAGTTGTCGCCCGGCGGGTGTGCACGGTAGAAGGCGATACGTTCGAGATACAGGTCATACAGGCCAAAGCTGGGGTTCATGGCCTTGAGCTGGCCGAGTTTGGCGCTGGCCGCATCCCACTGCTGGCTGCGCACCAGGGCCAGGGTCTCCTCCCAGACGGCCACTTCAGCCTTGGCCGCGTCCGACACGGCAGCGGGCAGGCCCAGCGGCTCGAAAATGGCGACCGGCTCGTTCTTGCCCTTGACGCGCACGAGGTCGAGTTCGCGGTAGACATAGTCGGGGGCCGCCTTGCGTGTCGATTCGCCCACGCAGATGCCCACGCTGTAGACCTTGGTGATGCCTTCGAGGCGCGAGCCGAGGTTGACGGCGTCACCCATGACGGTGTACGCCTTGCGGATCGCCGAGCCCATGTCGCCCACGTGCATCATGCCGGTATTGAGGCCGATGCCGATCTTCAGCGCCGGCCAGCCGCGCGCCAGGAAATCGTCGTTGAGGCGATGCGCCGAGGCTTGCATCAAGAGCGATGTGGCCACGCCGCGGCTGGCATGGTCTTCGAATGCCACCGGGGCGCCCCAGAAGGCCATGACGGCGTCGCCAATATACTTGTCGAGCGTGCCGCGGTAGGCGCTGCGGATGTCTTCCGACATGGCCGTCAGGTAGAGGTTGATATATTCGCGCAGGGCCTTCGGCGACAAGCCTTCGGAAATGGTGGTGAAGCCGCGCACGTCGACAAACATCACGGTCAGCTCGCGGCTCTCGCCATCCATATTGTATTTATCGGGATCCTCGGCCATCTCGGCCACCAGCTCCGGCGCCACGTACTCGCCAAAGCGCGACACCAGCGCCCTGCCCTTGCGCACTTCGAAGAAATAGCCCCAGGCCAGGTTGAAGACGAACAGCGCCGCCATCAGCAAGGCAAGCACGGCGAAATTGAAGAGGAAGTCCTGGACGCTGTACATGTAGTAGTTGAGGCCCGCCGTGCCGGCCGCGGTCACGCCAACGAGCACAATCGACATCAGCGGCGACAGCAAGGCCAGCGCGAAGGTCAGGAGCAAGCCCACGACCAGGGCTGCCAGGGCCTCGATGAAAAAGGCGTAAAACGGCCGCGACTTGAAACGGTTATCGAGAATCGACTTGATGATATTGGCGTGGATCTCGACCCCCGGGTATTCGGGATTGACCGGTGTCGCGCGCAAGTCGACCAGGCCCGGCGCCGTTGTACCGATCAGTACCACCGTGTCCTTGAGCAGCTCGGGCGGAGCGCTTCCCGACAGCACGTCGGCCGCCGAAATATAGCGGAAGGCGCCGCCCAGCGGGCCGCCCTTGCCACGGAATTGCACCACCGTCGTCATCGCCTCGCCGACCGGGATCCGGATCTGTTTATGCGCTGGCAGCAAGATGCTCAGGTAGTCGAAACCACCGCTTTCGAGCTGGTTTTGCGACAAGGTATCGACCGTCCCTTCCAGCAAGGGCTTGATGGCCAGCGCCTTCAGGTGGATCGCGGCGGTTGCGAGCGACAAGGACGGATAATAATTGTCGCCAATCTGCTGGATCAAGCCCGCGGTGCGGACAATGCCGTCCGGATCGGTAACAACGGAAAAACTGCCCGAACCGGCGGCCACGCGCGCCAGCTTGGCGATATTGGCTTCGTAGCCTTCGGCCGAATAGGCCAGCAACTCGCGCCCGTTCAGATCCTGCGGCGTAATCAATGGCCTCGGCAGGACACCCTTGCGCTGGTCCGTCGACAGGTTGAAGCCCAGGATCACCGGTTTGCCAACCAGGGCGTTGGCAAACAGGCCGTCATAATCCATCGCCGGGCGCAGCGCTTCGAGGCGCCCTTTGAGCTCCGGCACATCTTTCAATTCGGTGCGCGACAAGCCCTCCAGCACGCCGAAACCGGAACTGGTGTCGGGCTCCGGAAACGAGATATCGTAACCGACCGCACTGACATGGTAATGGTCGGTGAGCTGGTCGATCAGCCTGGCCTGGATGTTGCGGCTCCACGGAAAACGCCCGACTTCGGTCAGCGCCTTGCCATCGATATCGACGATGACGACGCGCGGGTCCATGACCGGCTTTTCCAGGCGCATGCGCTGGCTGGCAAGGAAGCTGTCGATGCGGGAAATGGCGTCAATCGGATAGACGCCGAGCGAGTAGACGGTGCAGGCGACGGTCAGCACCAGGCCGATGGCCCAGCGGATGCCGTATTTGGCCAGGGTCTTCGACCACTTCGCTGGAATCAGGCGCACGCGCGCTCCCTTGTTCGATTAAGGCGTGTAGCCGGGAATCTTGCTTTCGTCGATGTCGTCGATCTGGCGCTCGTCCATATTCTTCTTGGCGAACTCCAGGTAGACCTTGCTGCGGATGAAGATGTCGAACAGGTCGGGGTCGACGTGGCCGCCCAGGCTCATATTGCCCAGGATGCGCAGCGATTCGGACAGGGCCTTGCCCTTCTTGTAGGGCCGGTCGCGCGCGGTCAGCGCTTCGAAGATGTCGGCAATGGCCATCAGGCGCGCCTGCACCGACATCTGGTCTTTCGTCAGCCCGCGCGGATAGCCCTTGCCGTCCATGCGCTCGTGGTGGCCGCCCGCGTACTCGGCCACGTTCTGCAAATGCTTGGGCCAGGGCAGCGATTCGAGCATGCGGATCGTCACCGAAATATGGTTGTTGATGATCTTGCGCTCGACGTCGGTCAGGGTGCCGAACTTGATCGTCAGGTTTTGTGTTTCGACCTCGCTGAGGAAGTCGGCCTCGACCCCGTCGATGCCCACCCAGCGGTATTTGGCGATGGCGCGCACGCGCTCCTGGTCGGCAGGCGCCATGCCCTCGCCGCCCACATTGGCGTGGCGCAGGAACTCGCGGTCGGCGCGCAGGGCCGCCTGTTCTTCGGCCAGCGCGGCATCGATGGCCGCCATGTCGGCACCGGGCTCGCACTTGCGTTTCAGGGCGGCGATCTCGCGGTCGCGCAGCAGCACTTCAAAGCGCGTATCGACCATGTGGATGCGGTCGAAAATGGTTTCAAGCTTGGTGGCCTTGTCGACCACGTGGACCGGCGTGGTGATCTTGCCGCAGTCGTGCAGCAGGCCGGCCAGCCACAATTCCTTGCGGTCGGCGTCGGTCATGCGGAATTCGGCCAGCGGGCCACTGCTCGTATTGTGCACCGCTTCGGCCAGCATCATCGTCAGTTCCGGCACGAACTGGCAGTGGCGGCCCGTATAGGGCGATTTTTCGTCGATGCCGATATTGATCAGGTTGATCATCGACTCGAGCAGCACTTCAAGCTGGAGGATCAACTGCTGGTTGGTGATGGCCACCGCTGCCTGGGCCGCCAGCGCCTCGATGAAACGCTGGTCGGTTGGCGAAAAGGCGTGGATGTCGCCGCTGTCCGGGTCCTTGGCATTAATGAGCTGCAGCACGCCCACCAGTTCGCCCTCGTGGTCGTTCATCGGCACCGTCAGGAACGATTGCGAATGGTA